>NZ_DF977002.1 GCF_001485475.2 Tepidanaerobacter syntrophicus
TATATATTAAAACTTTTGTACATAAAAATGGCTCCTCGAGCAGGATTCGAACCTGCGGCCCTTCGGTTAACAGCCGAATGCTCTACCGCTGAGCTATCGAGGAACGGTTTAGATATGAATAAATTCTCGGCAGCGACCTACTCTCCCGGGCAATGCCCAGTACCATCGGCGCTGGAGGGCTTAACCTGTGTGTTCGGGATGGAAACCGGTGTTTCCCCTCCGCTATGGCCACCGAGAATGTATTTTGCTGTACCTTCAAAATTACACAGTGAGGAAAATTTTGGTCAAGCCCTCGGTCTATTAGTATCGGTCAGCTCAAAGCCTTGCGGCTCTTACACCTCCGACCTATCTACCGGGTAGTCTTCCCGGGACCTTACTCCCTTAATGGGATGGGATACCTTATCTTAGGGAGGGCTTCGCACTTAGATGCTTTCAGCGCTTATCCCTGCCGGACTTGGCTACTCAGCTGTGCCGCTGGCGCGACAACTGATACACCATCGGTCCGTCCACCCCGGTCCTCTCGTACTAGGGGCAGCTCCCTTCAAGAATCCAACGCCCACGACGGATAGGGACCGAACTGTCTCACGACGTTCTGAACCCCGCCCGCGGGCCTCTTTAAAGGGCGAACAGCCCAACCCTCGGAACCTACATCTGCTCGAGGATGCGACGAGCCGACATCGTGGTGCCAAACCTCCCCTTCGATGTGGACTCTGGGGGGAGATCAGCCTGTTATCCCCAGGGTAGCTTTTATCCGATGAGCGACGGCCCTTCCATACAGTGCCGCCGTATCACTAAGCCCGTCTTTCGACTCTGCTCGACTTGTTGGTCTCACAGGCAGGCTACCTTATGCCTTTGCACTCAATGCACGATTCCTAACCGTGCTGAGGTAACCTTTGGGCGCCTCCGTTACCTTTTAGGAGGCGTCCGCCCCAGTCAATCTGTCCACCTGACAATGTCCCGCATCCGGATAACGGAGTGCGGTTAGAACCTCAGCATCAAAAGGGTGGTATCCCAAGGGCGGCTCCCCGGATCCTGACGAACCCGGTTCTGTGCCTCCCACCTATCCTGTACATTTGATGCCGAAATCCAATATCAGGTTGCAGTAAAGCTCCATGGGGTCTTTCCGTCCTGTCGCGGGTAATGAGTATCTTCACTCATAATACAATTTCGCCGGGTCTCTTGTCAAGACAGCGCCCAAGTCGTTACGCCATTCGTGCGGGTCGGAACTTACCCGACAAGGAATTTCGCTACCTTAGGACCGTTATAGTTACGGCCGCCGTTCACTGGGGCTTCGGTTCACACCTTCGCCTAGCGGCTAAGCGTTCCCCTTAACCTTCCAGCACCGGGCAGGCGTCAGCCCCTATACATCGGATTTCTCCTTAGCAGAGACCTGTGTTTTTGCTAAACAGTCGCTTGGGCCCATTCACTGCGGCCTTTTCGCCTTAGGTTACCCTAAAGCTACTCAGGCACCCCTTCTCGCGAAGTTACGGGGTTAGTTTGCCGAGTTCCTTAACAAGAGTTGTCCCGCTCACCTTAGGATTCTCTCCTCGCCTACCTGTGTCGGTTTGCAGTACGGGCACCCTTGGCCTTGCTAGAGGCTTTTCTTGGCAGTATGGGTTCAGCTGCTGCGTTACTTAAATTTCACTCCCCATCACGCTTCAGCCATGGCCTGACGGATTTGCCTATCAGGCTTGCCTTTGCGCTTGGGCACGCTCTACCAACGGCGTGCTCAGCCTACCCTCCTGCGTCACCCCATTGCTCATAGCGGCCTTAGGTGGCACTGGAATATCAACCAGTTGTCCATCGCCTACGCATTCACTGCCTCGGCTTAGGCCCCGGCTTACCCTGAGCGGACGAGCCTTCCTCAGGAAACCTTAGGCATTCGGTGGACAGGATTCTCACCTGTCGTTCGCTACTTATACCGGCATTCTCACTTCCTGTAAGTCCACACAGCCATTCGGATGTGCTTCTGCCTTGCTGGATCGCTCCCCTACCACGCAAGCTGTTGCTTGCTTCCGCTGCTTCGGTGTAAACCTTTAGCCCCGTTACATTTTCGGCGCAGCACCACTCGACCAGTGAGCTATTACGCACTCTTTGAATGAATGGCTGCTTCTAAGCCAACATCCTGGTTGTCTTCGCGGTACAACATCCTTTCCCACTTAGGTTTACTTAGGGACCTTAGCTGACGGTCTGGGCTGTTTCCCTTTCGACTATGAAGCTTATCCCCCACAGTCTGACTCAAAACTATCGCTCCTCGGCATTCGGAGTTTGATAGGGTTCGGTAACCTTTTCGGCCCCTAGCCCATTCAGTGCTCTACCTCCGAGGGCGTAAAGTTAAGGCTAGCCCTAAAGCTATTTCGGGGAGAACCAGCTATCTCCGTGTTCGATTGGCTTTTCACCCCTACCCACAGCTCATCCCATGACTTTTCAACGTCAACGTGGTTCGGGCCTCCACGAGAGGTTAGTCTCGCTTCACCCTGTCCATGGGTAGATCACACGGTTTCGGGTCTACCGCGCAAAACTTGCGCCATTTTAAGACTCGCTTTCGCGTCGGCTGCGGAGCTTAACTCCTTAACCTTGCTTTGCGCGGTAACTCGCCGGTCCGTTCTACAAAAAGTACGAGGTCGCTTTCGCTTCCTCCGGTTGTAGACACACGGTTTCAGGTTCTATTTCACTCCCCTCCCGGGGTTCTTTTCACCTTTCCCTCACGGTACTAGTTCACTATCGGTCGTAAGGTGGTATTTAGCCTTGGGAGATGGGCCTCCCGACTTCCTACGGGGTGCCTCGTGCCCCGCAGTACTTTGGAACTGCCGGCTAGGAAATCAAGTTTTGCATACAAGGCTTTCACTTTCTTTGGCCCTGCTTTCCAGCAGAGTTCTGCTACTTTATTCCTTCGCCTGCCTACCGCTGTTGGCTTGGCAGTCCATAACCCCATATATGCAACGCCAGCGGCCTTACACATATATGGTTTGGGCTCTTCCCCGTTCGCTCGCCGCTACTGAGGGAATCGAATGTTTCTTTCTTTTCCTCGGGTTACTTAGATGTTTCAGTTTACCCGGTTAGCCTCCCATACCTATGGATTCAGTATGGGATACTTGAGGTTCGCCTCAAGTGGGGTTCCCCATTCGGAAATCTCCGGATCGTAACTTGCTTGCAGCTCCCCGGAGCGTTTCGCCGCTAGCTGCGTCCTTCTTCGCCCCCTTACGCCAAGGCATCCTCCGTGTGCCCTTATTCGCTTGACCTATGCGAAATTGTTAAAAATTGATATTTGGAACTTGATATTTGGATTTGATGCTTTGTTTTCCTCACTGTGTAGTTTTCAAGGTACAGAAATGAAAAAATCTGCTAATTGGTGGGCTTGGATGGACTCGAACCATCGACCTCACGCTTATCAGGCGTGCGCTCTCACCGCCTGAGCTACAAGCCCAAGAATTTTTCTTACTGTATGGTGGAGATGAGGAGACTCGAACTCCTGACCCCCTGCGTGCAAAGCAGGTGCTCTCCCAACTGAGCTACACCCCCATAAAATAAATATGAGAGAGGATGGTCTCTCAAAACTAAACAGTGTTATGCCCGGTCATACTCCTTAGAAAGGAGGTGATCCAGCCGCACCTTCCGATACGGCTACCTTGTTACGACTTCACCCCAATCGCTGACCCCACCTTCGACGGTTAATCCCGGCTTCGGGTGTTGCCAACTTTCGTGGTGTGACGGGCGGTGTGTACAAGGCCCGAGAACGTATTCACCGCGGCATGCTGATCCGCGATTACTAGCGATTCCGACTTCATGCAGGCGAGTTGCAGCCTGCAATCCGAACTGAGACCTGTTTTTAGGGATTAGCTTAGGATCGCTCCCTTGCTGCCCGTTGTTCAGGCCATTGTAGCACGTGTGTGGCCCAGGCCATAAAGGGCATGATGATTTGACGTCATCCCCACCTTCCTCCGTCTTATCGACGGCGGTCTACTTAGAGTGCCCACCTTTAAGTGCTGGCAACTAAGTATAAGGGTTGCGCTCGTTGCGGGACTTAACCCAACATCTCACGACACGAGCTGACGACAACCATGCACCACCTGTATAGGCTCCCTTGGTTTCCCAAGGGTCGATTCCGTTTCCGGTCTCTACCACCTATATGTCAAGGCCTGGTAAGGTTCTTCGCGTTGCTTCGAATTAAACCACATGCTCCACCGCTTGTGCGGGCCCCCGTCAATTCCTTTGAGTTTCAACCTTGCGGCCGTACTCCCCAGGTGGGTCACTTATTGCGTTAGCTCCGGCACGGATGGCTTGACCACCACCCACACCTAGTGACCATCGTTTACGGCTAGGACTACCGGGGTATCTAATCCCGTTCGCTCCCCTAGCTTTCGCGCCTCAGCGTCAGTGATAGGCCAGGAAGCCGCCTTCGCCACTGGTGTTCCTCCCGGTATCTACGCATTTCACCGCTACTCCGGGAATTCCAC
This sequence comes from Tepidanaerobacter syntrophicus, assembly GCF_001485475.2. NCBI lineage: Bacteria > Bacillati > Bacillota > Clostridia > Thermosediminibacterales > Tepidanaerobacteraceae > Tepidanaerobacter > Tepidanaerobacter syntrophicus. The sequence goes on from NZ_DF977002.1 coordinate 4,458, forward strand.
TTCCCTCTCCTACACTCAAGAGATGCAGTTTTATCGGCAAGCCCGTGGTTGAGCCACGGGTTTTTACCGGTAACTTGCATCCCCGCCTACACGCCCTTTACACCCAGTAATTCCGGACAACGCTCGCCCCCTACGTATTACCGCGGCTGCTGGCACGTAGTTAGCCGGGGCTTCCTCTTTGGGTACTGTCCTTTTCATCCCCAATGACTGAGCTTTACGACCCGAAGGCCTTCATCGCTCACGCGGCGTCGCTGCGTCAGGGTTTCCCCCATTGCGCAAAATTCCCCACTGCTGTCTCCCGTAGGAGTCTGGACCGTATCTAAGTTCCAGTGTGGCCGGTCGCCCTCTCAGGCCGGCTACCCATCGTTGCCTTGGTGGGCTGTTATCTCACCAACTAGCTAATGGGACGCAGGCCCATCCATGACCGCTAAATCGCTTTCTTTACACACCATTGGATGCGTAAAGGTATCGGGTATTACCTTCGGTTTCCCGAAGCTATCCCCGTGTCATGGGCAGGTTACCTACGTGTTACTCACCCGTCCGCCGCTAAGTTTGGCCGGTTTTAACCGAAATTAAAACCGGCCAAACTCCGCTCGACTTGCATGTGTTAGGCACGCCGCCAGCGTTCGTCCTGAGCCAGGATCAAACTCTCATGTTAATGTTTTATATCGTTGCTTTAAAAGCTTGGATACAAAAGAATTGAATTATGGTTTATCGTTTCAGGCATAACACTGTTCAGTTTTCAAAGACCATCAAAACTATTTATTACTGACTGGATTTTTATTTTACTACATTTTGCCGAACTTGTCAAGTTGTCTCTTTTGTAATCTTTTCGGCTTTATTCTGCCGGCGTCATCTTTTTTGGCGCCAACGTTTTTTAATATACCATAAGGCGATTCTAACTTCAATTATGATTAATAATCACAAATGAATTTCTCGTTTAAAATCCTCTTATATTCTTCGTATATCACACTTTTTCAGCGCCGCAAGCTTATTTGAAAGATTTAAAGGAAATTCTGCCGTACATGGGCTCTGCATTTTTAATCCCAGAGATTATAGCTTCTGCCATCGCTTCTGCTGCAAGAATTCCTACAATTGAAGGTTCTGCTTTGATATCGCCTATTGAAAGACAGAAAACTGTATCTCCATCAAACATAGTATGAACCGGCCTTATAGCTCTTGCCAAACCGTCATGCGCCATAGAGGCTACTTTATGTGCTGCAGCTTTTGAAAGTCGTGCATTAGTTGCAACAGCACCAATTGTAGTATTAGCTATAGAAGGATTATTACCCAAAATCAAACCGCTCCTTATGGCATTAACTGTGTTTATAAAATCTGTTTTTGTTTTATTTAAGGCTCCAGCCAAGATATTTCCGGTTTCAGGATCTATAACATCACCTAGAGCATTAACTACTGCTAAAGCCCCGACCTTCAGTTCTCCTATTTGTATAAGGGAAGTGCCTAGACCGCCCTTCATAGAAAATTCATTGCCAAAGTATTTGCCGACAGTAGCACCGGTTCCGGCTCCAACATTTCCCAAATCAAAATCTTTCTCTGTTGCATTTATGCATGCCTCATAGCCCATATTAAAGTCTGGTCTTTTTATCGGATTTCCCACATCTAAATCAAAAATCACCGCTGCCGGAACAATTGGAACTTTTACTGCTCCTGTATCAAAGCCTATGCCGTTTTCAGACAGATACTGCATTACGCCGGATGCGCCATCAAGTCCAAAAGCGCTTCCTCCGCTAAGATAAATTGCATTTACTTTTTCCACAAGATTCTCCGGAGCCATCAAGTCAGTTTCCCGGGTTCCGGGAGCGCCGCCTCTTACATCTACTCCTCCTATTGCGCCTTTTGGACATAAAATCACCGTGCAACCGGTACCTGCTTCATAATCCTGTGCATGCCCAATCTTTATTCCTTCTATGTCTGTTAAATAGCCGGACATAGTTATCCCCCCTCTTTATATTTAGGAGTTGCGACTTTCTTTTACCAGTTTGACAATTGTCTCTGCTATTTCATAGTCAGGCAGCACAAAATCAACACAGCCTGTTTCATAAGCTGCTTTTGGCATTCCATAAATAACTGAAGTCGATTCATCTTGTGCGATCGTTATGCCACCATTAGATTTAATTATTCGCAAACCTTCTGCACCATCTCTTCCCATTCCCGTAAAAACGCAACAAATAAGCCTGTTCTTATAAACTTCTGCAGCAGAAATAAAAAGTTTATCGGCAGCAGGTCTTACACCGTGAATAGGGGGAGATGTATCAAGAATGATTTTCCCGGAAACTACAGTCATATGATATCCTCCAGGTGCTATATATACAACTCCGGGTTTAATTATATCTTCATTTTGAGCCTCTACAACTCTTAGAGAGCTATTTTTATCCAGTCTATCGGCAAAAGCTTTTGTAAATCCGGCTGGCATATGCTGGACAACAAATACCGGTATATCTAGATCTTTTGGAAATGCGGTAATAACATCGTACAAAACTTTTGGTCCCCCGGTAGACGCTCCTAAAACTATGGCTTCTATCCTACCTGCCAAAGTTATATGAGGCAGGCTTTTTTTAGGAGGAGCTTTTTCTGTTACGCCTACACTAATCCTTGATTTTTTGCCTTTAGCTCGCCATGCATATCGAATTTTGTCCACAAGATTTCGCTTCATATCTTGCATCTCGGAGAGTGTGGCTCTTCCGGGCTTTTCTACAAAATCAAATGCGCCAATACCAAGCGCTTCAACTGTAACAGCAGAGCCCTCTTTGGTAAGGCCGCTTAGCATTATTACCTCAGTTTGACTTATCTTTTTTATTTCTCTTAGGACTTCTAGCCCATTTTTACCCGGCATTTCCACATCTAGTGTTACGACATCCGGATTTAATAACTTTACTTTTTCAATTGCGCTGTCCCCTTCTGCGGCTGTATCAATCACTTCCATATCCGGTTCTTGATTAATTATATCTGATATATATCTTCTCATAAATGCAGAATCATCTACAACTAATACTCTTATTTTATCCATATGCTTATCCTCCCAATGCTGTCAATAGTGGATGATTATTTTATTCCTTTCCTTGCAGTGATTTAAGTTTTCCCTTTAATTCCTTAAATCTTTTTTCTTCTCCCGCATCTGAAGGGTGATAATACTCTTTGCCCCTTAAGTTTTCAGGCAAGCATTCCATAAAAGCCACTTTATCTTCAAAATCATGGGCATACTTATATCCTTTTCCATAACCGGCTTCCTTCATTAAATTTGTCGGAGCATTTCGAATGTGTAAAGGAACAGGTTCTGCAAGAGTTTTTTCAGCATCTTCTTTTGCTTTTAGATATGCCACATAAATAGCATTTGACTTGGGTGCAAGAGCAAGATATACAGCCGCTTGTGCAAGGCTGGTGTTGCACTCGGGCATTCCAAGAAAGTGTGCTGCAGAAAATGCGGCAACAGCCTGCTGAATTGCTGCGGGATCGGCAAGACCTATATCTTCGGATGCAATACGAATCATGCGTCTTGCAATATATAGTGGATCTTCCCCGGCTTCCAGCATTCTGGCAAGCCAATAAACCGCCGCATCGCTGTCGCTGTTTCTGACAGATTTATGAAATGCAGAAATAAGGTTGTAGTGTTCCTCACCTTTTTTGTCATACAGAAGTGTTTTCTTTTGAAATGCTTCCTCTAGAATATCTTCAGTAATAACTATTTTACCTTCTTTATCAGGCAATGCAATTAGAGAAGCCAGCTCTAAGGTATTTAGCGCTATACGTGCATCGCCGTTTGAGTAAATTGCCAATTTTTCAAGAATTTCATCACTGATTTCGATATTCATACGGCCAAGGCCACGTTTTTCGTCTTGAAGTGCGCGCTTCAGTATAGCAATTATATTTTCAACAGTTAGAGGTTTTAAGATAAAGACTTTTGACCTGGAAAGTAATGCTGAATTAAGTTCAAAAGAAGGATTTTCAGTTGTTGCTCCAATCAAAATAATGTCTCCCTTTTCAACAAAAGGCAAAAAAGCGTCCTGCTGGGATTTGTTAAACCGATGGATTTCATCAATAAAAACCAAGGTCCTTTGTCCGTAATGCTTACGTTCTTCGGCTTCTTTCATTACTTCTCTGATTTCCTTTATGCCAGAAAGCACAGCGCTGAAATTTTCAAATTTAGCATTAGTCTTTTCTGCGATAATTCTGGCTATTGTAGTTTTTCCAGTGCCCGGAGGACCCCATAGTATCATAGAAGTTATGCTATCATTTTCAATTAATTTTCTTAATATTTTATCTTTCCCTAGAATATGTTCCTGGCCTTCAAATTCGTCAAGAGTTCTTGGCCTCATTCTATCCGCTAAAGGAGCCGAGCTCGAATTCGCTTTGTTCGTATCGAATATTGAAGCTTGATCATTCATTTATATTACCACCCGCGAATTTCAAATTCCCTATATTTCCCCTCATAATTTCTCCACTCTATTTCTATTTTATCAACTTGTGCCCATCGAACACCGTTTTTAACATAGTCAATAAGCGATAAAATAGACTTTTCTTCACCTTCTGCCTCTATTTCCACACTTCCATCAGGCATATTCATTACATAGCCGGTAAGATCGAGGCTTAAAGCTTTTCTATAAACCGAATAGCGCATGCCCACTCCCTGGACAATGCCATAGACGCGAATATGTGCAGTTTTTTTCATAAGGATCCCTTCTTATTTTAAAATAAGTGCAAAATGCAAGTTGGAATCTAATTTTCCGCGTTTTTTTTGGGACACAAAAAATTCTGCAGAATTACATCCTCGTGTTCATATTTTCCACTTCTGTTCATTAAACTGCTGACAGCAGTAAGTGGATCTTTTCCTTCGAATAAAACAAGATAAGCCTGTTCAGTAATCGGCATCTCTACTCCAAGTTTTTTTGCTAGGAAAAAGGCGGCTTTGGTTGTGTTAAATCCTTCTATGACCATACGAGTTGATTCTGTAACTTCTTTTACAGTTTGTCCTTCACCTATTTTTATACCTGCACGTCTGTTGCGGCTAAGGGAGCTAGTACAGGTTACAATAAGATCTCCTATTCCGGAAAGACCTGCAAAAGTTGCAGGGTGAGCCCCTAGGACTACTCCCATTCGAGCCATTTCTGCTATACCACGAGTCATTAAAGCTGCCTTACTATTGTCGCCAAATTCTAGTCCATCTGAAATTCCGGAACAGATCGCTATAATATTTTTTAAAGCTCCCCCAAGTTCTACTCCAATTATATCGGTGTTGGTATATACCCTAAAGTTGCTGCACATTAATGTGTCTTGAACTATTTCTGCCGCCTTTTGGTTCGGCGATGCAGATACAATGGCGGTTGGCAAATTTCTTATAACTTCTTCAGCATGACTCGGGCCGGAAAGTGTAGTTATGTTATCTTTGCACTCAAGTTCTTGCAGTTCTTCAAATAAAACTTCTGACATTCTTTTAAAACTGTCGATCTCTATTCCTTTAGCCGCGCTCACCACGATCGCATCATTTTTTAAATAGTTGCGAATTTGCTTGGCCATGCTTCTTACGGCATGAGAAGGAACTGCTAAAATAACAATATCACTGTTTGTTGTTACTTCTTCCAAATCTATGGATATATTGATTCGCGAAGAAAACTTTACTCCCGGCAGATACACTTGATTCTCGCAAGTTTTTTTCATTTCTTCTGCTAACTCTTTGCGTCGGACCCACAAATAGGTATCATTTAAATTTTGCGCCGATATATTTGCAAGGGCAGTCCCCCAACTTCCTGCACCAACTACTGCTACTTTTGGCACCGCTAAGATTCTCCCTTCCGTTGTTTTGGCTTTATAACTATAGGAGTTCCCTCAAAGCCAAAGGCCTTACGCAAAACATTTTCCAAATATCGTTCATAAGAAAAGTGAAAGAGGTTTATATCATTTACGAAAAAGCAAAATGTAGGAGGTTTTACAGCTACTTGAGATGCATAATACAATTTCAATTTCTTACCTTTTATTGACGGCGGTTCTGTCACTGCGGTAGCTTCTCTTATAACTTCATTTAGCACGCTTGTTTTTATTCTGAGAGTATAATTTTCCATAACGCGATTTATGAGCTCTAGGATTTGTCCCACTCGCTGGCCGGTTTTTGCCGAAATATAAACTATCGGAGCATATTTTATAAAATTCAATTCATCTCTGATTTTTTTACTAAATTCGTCTGCTGTATAAGAATCTTTTTCTACTAAATCCCATTTATTTACAACTATTATTATTGCCTTTCCTGCTTCATGGGCAATTCCCGCTATTCTCTTGTCTTGTTCTGAAATATCTTCTGTGGCATCCAAAACAAGTAGTGCTACATCCGCTCGCTCTACTGCAGAAAGAGCACGAAGCATGCTGTAATATTCCACATCTTCGCTCATTTTACTTTTTCTTTTTAACCCGGCAGTATCGATAAGCAGCATTTTTTTACCATCGACTTCCAAGTATGAATCAATAGCATCTCGTGTTGTTCCCGGAACATCACTTACTATCACTCGTTCTTCTCCGAGTATAGCATTTACAAGAGATGATTTTCCTATATTAGGTCTGCCTATAACAGCCACTTTAACTATTTCTTCTTCTCCGTTGTCCAGACCACTATCGATTATATAGCTTGTAATCTTATCTAACAAGTCTCCTGTTGCAAGGCCGTGAATTGCAGAAACAAAAATTACATCATCAAAGCCAAGCTTATAAAATTCGTTGTCTATTTTTGTGCTGTCGAAATTGTCCACTTTATTAACCACAAGTATAACGGTTTTGCCGCTTTTTCTTAAAATGTCGGCAATATCTAAATCTGTAGAAGTTAAACCGTCTTTTCCATCAGTTACAAACAATATTAAATCTGAATTGTCAATTGCAAAATCAACTTGTTGCTTAATTTTGTTTAAAATAATGTCCTTTTCTTTAACCGTCGGCTCAATTCCGCCTGTATCAATTAAAGTAAATCTTTTTCCGTTCCATTCAGCTTCTCCATATATTCTATCCCGAGTAACACCAGGTTTATCATCGACAATTGAAATTCTTTTGCCTATAATTCTATTAAATAGCGTGGATTTGCCTACATTAGGCCTGCCTACAATCGCAACAGTAAAGCTCATTTTATTTTCTCCATTTCATCGTATATTATATGTTTTAAAAATTTATATCAGCTTATATTACCTGCTAACATTATTTCTGAAAAAAGCAGCAAAGTCAAGTTAAATTTTGATTTTTGGATAAGTAAGCAGCTATTTAATTTGACAAATTCGGCATTTTTGGCATTTTTCTTCAGTGCACTTTTCGGTTGGTTGTCCATTTGTTGCCCGATTGTATTCACCAAGGAAATAAGCCTTAGATAACCCTATATTGATGTGCTCCCAAGGCAATACAGCTTTTTTGTCGATTTCTCTATGTGCATAAAATTCTAAGCCCTTGCCGTCTATTTTTGTTTTTGAAAAAGCCGAATTAGTCGCTCCATTTTTATATATTTCATAAAGTAACTTAGCTGTATGCCTGTTTCCCCTAGCAAGCCCAGCTTGAATTTCCGACATGCGAGGACTTTCGAAAATTACTTTTATGCCGTGAGGCTTCAGTTTATTTTGAATCAATTTAATTTTTTCGTTCAGTGATTTTATATCTTCCATACCAATCCACTGAAAAGGTGTAAATGGTTTTGGAATAAACGGATTTATGCTTACTGTTAAATTGCTATAGGAATTTTTAAAAGTATTTTTCAAAGCCACTAAAAACTCTATCATTTCGTCTATATCTTCGTTTTTTTCATAAGGCAAGCCGATAATATAATATAGCTTTAAATTTTTAATGCCAAACTTTCGTGCTAATTTTGCTGCATTTACAACATGTTCTTCTGAAATACCCTTATTAATCACTTTGCGCAACCTTTCAGAGCCCGCCTCCGGAGCAACTGTCAGCGTTTTATGGCCGCTATATGCAAGAGCTGCCATAAGAGGCTCCCGAAGGCTATCTGCTCTCAGTGAGGATACGGAAAATTTTATTCGACTTTTTATAAGTTCTTCAGCAAGCTTATCAATAAAAGGATAGTCTGAAACAGCTGCTCCTACAAGGCCAATCTTCTGCATAAATCTTGCCCCGTACTCAGCTCTTTCCAGGACTTTATCCAGTGAACGTTGGCGCGGAACTCGGTAGCAATAGCCTGCCATACAAAATCTGCAATTCCTGCCACATCCTCTAGACACTTCAAGTAAGAACATGTTTTTAAATTCGGTGTATGGAGTTAGGATTACTGATTCAGTGTTATAATCATCTAGATTTTTTATCCAACGTCTTTTAACCGGCATTTGCGCTTTCGGATGTGTTTTTATATCTGCAACATTTTCCGTTTCATCATAGTCAACATTACAAAATTGTGGTACATAAACTCCTTCAATTTGAGCTAAAGCTTCAAGGATTTCATCTTTGCTGCTGCTTTTATGTTCTCTGTATGTTTTGATTATTTCATGGATAATCTCTTCTCCTTCACCTATTACAAAAAAATCTATAAAATCTGCAAGAGGTTCTGGATTGCAAGTAAGGGCAGGTCCGCCAGCCATTATCAGCGGCCCTTGCCTCTCTTTTGAAGACAAAGGAATACCCATGGTATCAAGGATTTTTAGAATATTTATATAATCTAACTCAAAGGATATAGAAAAACCGATTATGTCATATTCATTTATCGGCTTGTCAGCTTCAAGTGTATTTATATAATCATCTATACTGTTTTTAAGAGAAAAAAATGCTCGATGGCAAAGGGCATCATCACGAGAATTTACTTGATAAAAAATAGAATGAAATCCCAAATTTGACATGCCAATAGTGTAAGTATTAGGATATACTAAAGCAACATTTATCGGAACAGAGCCAAAAGTCTTTTTCGGCACAAGAACAGTTTCTTTTGAAATGAGATTTTTTCTTATAGCTATATTTTGATAACTTTCTGCCATCTAAACGCCTCCGGTAAATAGAAATTATTTTTTGTTTTTTAGTTTCTCAATCTCGTCAATATAAGAATCTATATCTTTAAATTGTCTGTAAACTGAAGCAAACCTTACATACGCCACAGCATCAAGCTCTTTGAGCCTTTCCATCACCATTTCGCCAATTTCTCTACTCTCAATTTCTTGAATCATGGCATTGTTTAGCTCTTTTTCGATATCGCTTGCTATATTTTGAATAGTATCTATTGAAATAGGTCTTTTTTCACAGGCTTTAAGCAGACCATTTATTATCTTGTGTGGATCGAATACCTCTCGAGTGCCGTTTCTTTTAATTACGGTAAGGGGCATTTCATCTACTCTTTCATAAGTTGTAAACCTTTTCTTGCAGGACGGACATTCACGGCGTCGCCGTATTATTGTGCCGTCTTCTATAGGTCTGGAATCCATCACTTTACTGTCGGCATTACCGCAAAATGGGCATTTCATTTTGCAACCGTTACAGAAAACTTATAAAACTTTATAAGGTATTTTCAAAGCTCTATAAAGTTTATGTTTCCTTCCTTGTTCATCGTACCCACTTTCGATTAACTCTACTGGTGTTTGTTTGGCGCTCCAAAGGCTTAAATTCCCCAGTAACGTCTGGGTACACATCAATAGTTGCGTTTAATGCTGTACTATTGATTTACCGTAACGTTGCAGATTTATACTTGCATTTAAATCCCTATCTATTTCATACCCGCAATCATCGCATATAAATGTTCGCTCAGCTAAGGATAATTTATCTTTTATGCTGTAACATCTACTGCAAGTTTTGCTTGAAGGATAATATCTATCCGCAAGTATAAACTGAATTTTATTCCATGCACACTTATATTCCATTTGCCTTTTAAATTCATGGAAAACCTGTTCTTGTATAGCTTTTGACAGTTTTCTATTTTTTAACATTCCGCAAGTATTTAAGTCTTCCATTACCACATACTCCGGCTTGGTTCTCGCTAGAGATGTAGTTATCTGATGAATATAATTGCGCCTAATGTTTTTAAGCCTTCTATATGTTTTTAGAACAAGGAGTTCTAACTTTTTAATGTTTTTAGTTTTTCTGTAACGGTATTCACCTCCCTGTGTGTGAGTTTTATTTAGTTCGTATTTTTTAGATAGCTTTCTTTGAAGCCTTTTGAGTTTCTTTTCGACTTTCTTCACTTTCGTTTGTTGTTGTTCTAACGCCCAATTGTACGCCCACCTTGCAACACCTGCGCATTCAAATAATTTTGTTGTTTGTTTGTTATTTGGTAAAAGCATTACTTTGTAGGTTTTAATCATCTAAATAGTATCTAAATCAGATGGTGCTATATAGGCAGGTTTTAAGATATTCTTTTTATCCCGATTTCTTAAAGTTTGTGTAGTTTTATCTATTAATTGAGCGAATTTCCCAATACTATAATATGCCATTTAAAATCACCTCTATATGCGATAAGAGTATAAAGTTTATGAAATATTTTAGCTGTGTTTTCGCCCTCTACATTCTTTATACCTATAATACCATATTAAATACCTTCTAGGAATATTAAACTTTCCTCATAAAAAAAGAGCGCTCAAGCGCTCTATCTTTTCCTATTTTTTCTCAAAAACGCGGGAATTTCCAAGTCTTCATCTACAAAATGTCCTACTTCGAATTCTTCAATTTCAGGCTGCCTTTCTTTAACATTGTCAAAGCCTGTTGCGATAACAGTAATCCTAACTTCGTCCTGCAGCTTCTCGTCAATCACCGCACCGAATATGATATTAGCTTCTTTGTCTGCAACTGATGCAATTAACTCAGCCGCTTCATTAACTTCCAGCAATCCCAAATTAGCTCCGCCGGTAATATTTAGCAGAACGCCTTTTGCACCGTCAATTGATGTCTCAAGAAGCGGGCTTGATATAGCTTGCTTTGCTGCATCTGTTGCTCTTGTTTCGCCGGAACCTTTGCCTATTCCCATATGAGCAAGGCCTGTATCTTGCATTACTGTTTTTACATCGGCAAAATCTAAGTTTATAAGGCCCGGTACGGCAATTAAATCGGATATGCCTTGGACGCCTTGTCTTAGAACATCATCTGCCAGCTTAAAAGCTTCTATAATCGAGGTTTTCTTCTCTGCAATAGTCAAAAGCCTGTCATTTGGAATTGTAATTAAGGTGTCAACATTGCTTTTTATATCTGTTATTCCCATCTCAGCGTTTGCCATACGCTTCTTGCCTTCAAACGAAAACGGTTTTGTGACAACGCCTACTGTCAATATTCCTAAGTTTTTTGAAACCTCGGCAATTATAGGAGCGGCGCCGGTACCTGTTCCGCCTCCCATTCCAGCGGTTATAAAGATCATGTCAGCGCCTTTTAGCGCTTCTTCGACTACATCTTTGCTCTCCTCTGCAGCTTTTCTTCCAATTTCCGGATTCGCTCCTGCCCCAAGGCCTTTTGTCAGTTTTTCTCCAATTTGAATCTTTTTATCTGCTTTTGATAAATATAGAGCCTGTGCATCGGTGTTTACCGCGATAAACTCTACACCCTTGAGGCCGGCCTCCACCATACGATTTATTGCATTATTGCCGGCTCCGCCAATTCCTATAACTTTGATATTTGCATATTGTTCCATTTCTACTTCGAAATCCAGCACGGTAACCTCCATTCCGCCGCTACCGCCAGTGGCATAGTTAATAGTGGGAAAATGGTGTGCGGTTTCACCATTTTAACTTTTTTATAGAAATAAAATTTGTAGGCTAAAAATATTCTCTGAAAAACTTTCTAATTCTTTCTAGGATGCTATAGCCCGGTTGTTTTTCTTTTGCAAAGGTGTTTGCATCGAAGATTCTATGTTTTATCAAATAATTTAATAACCCTAACGCTATTGTAAAGGTCTGATCTTTGCCATAAGAACTTGTAACTCCAGCTCTTACAGGAATGCCAAGCAATTGCTTTGCCATTTCAAGAGCACCGTCTATATGTATTAAACCTCCCCCTGTAAATACAATACCCGCAGGAGGAATAGACTTAAGGCCAAATTCTTTTATGCTTTTTGCAATATAAGAAATTATCTCTTGTACCCGCGGCTCGATAATTGCAGTTAACTCTTTCTGAGAAATTTTCTTCGAGGAGGATTCTCCTAAGCTGTAGACTTCAATATCCTTGTTCTCTGATGCCATAGACATTAAGGCGCATCCATATTTACATTTAATCTCCTCAGCGTAAGAATACGGTAGTCTAAGGCCAATGGCTATATCGTTAGTTATAAGGTCCCCGCCTATAGGAATCATGTCATATGCAGCTATACAGCCATCCTGGAAAACCGAAATTTCAGTAGTACCAGCTCCAACATCTATTAAAACAACTCCCATATCCATTTCATCTTCAGAAACCAACATTTCAGCAGCGGCCAGGGGTCTTAGTATCATAGATTCTACCGATAATCCGGCTCTTTGAACACACTTAACTATATTTTGTATAGAAGTTAAAAGCCCTAAAACAATACAGGCTGAAACCTCAAGTCTCGAGCCTGCCATCCCCACAGGATCTTTTATGCCATCATAACCATCTACAATAAATTCTCTTGGTATTATATCTATAATTTCTCTTTCAAGAGGTATAGCCATAATCTTTGCGGCTTGCAAAACCCTTTCTACGTCTTGAGGGGTAATTTCGCTTTCATTTTTGGGAATTGCAACAACGCCTCGGTTGTTTACTAGGGAAATATTGTCTCCTGATATTCCTACTGCTACATGACTCAGGTTTGTATTAGACATCTGTTCTGCAATTTCTACAGCTTTTGCTATACTCTGAGCTGCAAGGTCGATATTGACTACTACACCTTTTTTTATACCTGAAGATTCGCAAATTCCATAGCCCAGGATGTCAATATCACCTGAGCGTGTTATTTCTCCAACCATGCAGCAGGTTTTAGATGTACCCAAATCTAAGCTTGCTATTATGTTGCCCTTTCCCAAGTTAGCACCTCCCCCTCCATTACAGGCGGGCCTTCTTAGCTAGCGGAATTTTCTTCCTCTTTTTCGCTTCTTTTTGAAACAAGTTTTTGAATCATGTTTCGGCGTATAATTGCAAGGTTTTGAAATATCCTAACGCCAAAAGCAAATATAGCTGCAAGATATAACTGAATGCCGAGCCTATCGCCAAAATACGCTAAAAAGCCGGCCATTAAAGTGTTAATAAAAAAACCTGAAACAAAAATAAGAGTATCAAAATTGCCTTCTTCCATAGCTCGTATACCGCCAAGTACAGAGTCCAATGCAGCAAGTATTGAAATTGAAACATATGGCGCATATACAACAGGCACGCTTATAGGCAAATAAAACCCTACTACAAGACCTAAAATAAGACCTGCGATAGGATATATCATTGTTGTACTTCACCTGCCTTAGCAGGTTTAAAATACTTAAATTGAATAGCTCCTGCATAAGCGGGCATATCAATTTTTTCCTGCTTCTTTATATTGACCTGTATGCCAAAAACTTGCAATGATTCTATCACTCCGCCGCGCATTTTCAAAGCGCTTTCCAGTGTATCAGGATCGCCGATAGCTTGGATGATAAACGGCGGAGCAAGCTTTACGGAATTTATGATAATTGTAGGTCCTACACATCTTACTTCGCTATTTGCTATTATGCGTTGTCCGTTTACGGAAATCGCCTCTGCTCCTGCGGCAAAAAGTTCATTTATTACCTTCAAAAGATCCTCATCGTGAATCAAAAACAAGTTTGCATCTTCTCCGGGCTGTCGCGGCAAGTTACTGTCGTCAAGAGTTACAACTATACCGGGACCTGTTCCTGGAGTAAGTCCGGCTAACATTCGCACTTTTTCCAATTCCTTTTTCATTGCTTCTGTCAAACTGCTGGTTTTAGATGCGGCATCTTCGTATTCTGCAAGTCTTGTCCTGAGTTCTAACAGTTCTTTTTTATACATATCGCGTTCTTCGGTGACCGTTTTTAATTGAGTAGATAACTCTTGAGCTCTTTGAATAGAAATAGCAGCACCGCTTACTTGAACGCTGCGAAATTGTGCCACGAGCAGCATGCCAAGTATAAAGCATATCACTGATATGGCAATATGTGCCTGGGTTTTAGAAGCATCTTTCATATTTGGTTTTTCTTCCCTAAACTTAATTAAAAGGTTTAAAAACGGGTGTATCATGGCTTATATCCAATAGGCCCCTTCCTATGCCTTTTTCCCTTATATCTTCCAATAATGCGGGTAAAATAGCAATTTTTTTGCTGTCAAATTTCCCTAAGAAAACTTGATATCCATCTAATGTATATAAATAAAAATTAGGCTCGTTATTTATATCAAGCGACAGATTAATCTCAGAAAGTTCCATATTTACAACTTCAATTGATTTTATCGTTTCAAGTAAGGTCTGAAAGCAATCTGAGTTTTTTTCAAATGTGGGTTTTTTTGCAATCTCTGCTTTTTTTATATCAAATCCTGTCACTATAGGAAGAGAATAGCTCTCTAGCTTGGATATGATTTTTACCACATAACCCTCTGAATCTATAAGAACAAAACCCTTGGAGTAATTCAGAGCTGCCAGAGCCTCTCTTTCTTTTACACGGAGAATAAGAGTGTTCGGAAGTTTATAGCTTACTTCGACTTTTTTTATTGGAAAAGTATCTTTAACAGTCTTTTCGATGTTCGAAGGCTTGATTTCTAATAAATTTAAACCTATGTAACCTTGGATCAAATTAGATATTTCTTCAGAAGATATGCTCTCGTTTCCTGTTATTTCAAAATTTTCAATGGCGAAAATATAATTTGAGATATTAAACATTGATATTATTATACATAAAAATCCGCCTAATAACAATAACTTTACAAGATAGGGCTTTTTCTCTTTATTATAGTTGTTGCGTCTTATATGCCTATTATTATTTTTTTTCCGCATTTGCAACCACTTGCCCTTTAATATTTAACAATCTTACAGTAAATAAAAAATCAGTTTTATCATAAATTATTATATATTACAAATATTTATCTTTAATCCCTGCTTTCTGCCGGTTTTTTGATGTTAAACCAGTGTATTTCAGTATTATATATTAATTTACCCTGCGACATTCGCTAAAGATTTCACTGTGGTAAGATCTCATTTTCTCCGCCATTTCATATGCTACGTCGTTAATGTCTCCGGCTCCTATTGTCATTACATAATCTCCCGGCATAGCCTGACTTAACACACAATCTGCAATATCGCTTTTATTAGGCAGAAAAATAGGTGTTTTGCCGTTTCTCTTCAACGCATCTACTATTAAATTTGAAGAAACGCCATCTATCGGATCTTCGCCTGCACTGTATATGTCAGTTATTATAACTTCATCAGCATCTTCAAATGCTGCGCCAAACTCTTCAAAAAGCAATTGAGTTCTTGTAAACCTGTGAGGCTGAAAAATTGCGTATATTTTTCTCGGATTGCAATTGCGTGCAGCCCTTAATGTTGCTTTTATTTCTGTGGGATGATGAGCATAATCATCTATAATTTTAATTCCATCAATTTCATCAATCAATTGAAATCTGCGCTGCACTCCCTTAAAAGTTTTTATGGCATCTGCCATAACCCTTATATCTATCCCTAGTCCGATACCTAAAGCTATGGCACAGGTTGCATTAATTATGTTATGGATGCCAGGTACCTGTAGTTGAATTTGTCCTAATGTTTTTTCTTTAAAACATATCTCGAAGTCACTTGTTAGGCCGTTCATCTTGATATTTTTCGGCATGAAATCAGCCGGTTGATTTAGACCTACGGTATAGTACTTTTTGTCAGTTTCTTGGGCAAGTTCCCTAACATATTCGTTATCATTGCAAAAAACAATGAAGCCTTCATTCTTTACATTACTGACAAATTTTTTGAAGGCATTTTTCATTGAAACCATATCTTTATAATAATCCATGTGATCATTTTCGATATTTGTTACAACCGCTGCATAAGGTGACAGTTTCATAAAGGAACCATCACTTTCATCTGCTTCAGCTACAAGATATTCGCCGGTCCCCAGCGTTGCATTTCCTCCAATATCATTAAGTTCTCCACCTATAACGACAGTAGGATCAAGACCGCTTTTTTCCATTATTAAGGAAATCATTGAGGTAGTCGTAGTTTTTCCGTGAGCACCGGTTATTGCAATGCCTTTTTTTGAGAGCATAAGCAAGCTTAGCATATCGGCGCGATGCATTACCGGTATTCCTAATTCAATAGCCCTGACATACTCAGGATTAGTTTTTGGAATTGCAGATGAAATCACGACCATATCAGCTCCCTCTACATTTGAAGCGTTATGGCCTACAAAAACTTGTGCCCCTGCATCTTTAAGTCGAAATAGCGCATCTGATGCTTTCAGATCAGATCCTGATATTTTATATCCCATATTTATCAATATTTTTGCGATACCACTCATTCCGGTTCCGCCGATTCCTATGAAATGGATTCGAGTGTTCTTCCCTTTCAAATTATTCGCTCCTCCTATAAAACTACACGATTATTTGTGCAGTAATTCATGCTGATTATATTTAATGCAAAAAAGGTTTGCGATGTGTCTTGTCCGGTGTCTAATCGGCCTTGTAAAGATATGGCCTAATTAATATTAACATAATCTGTACTTTAAGTAAATCCTTCACTATTTCAATAACTTTTCTATTTCTTGAAGTATTGTATCAAGAGCATTGTTGCGTGCAAGTTTTTTACTTGAAGCAGACATTTTAAGCAAACACTCTTTATCAAAAATAATGTTGCAAATCGACTTATACAGTTTTTCCCCTGTGAGATCTTTTTCATAAATAACTATTGCTGCACCGTTTTTTTCCATTAAAGCAGCATTAAAGTCTTGATGTCTGTTCGCAGCTGAAGGAAGCGGAATTAGAATGGCCGGTTTGCCGCAAGCGCTAAGTTCCGCTATAGTCAAAGCTCCGGCTCTTGAAATAATTAAATCAGCTGCAGCGTAAGCATTTTCCATATCATTTATATATGGTTTTATGACAATATGACTTGCACTTCCCAGATCAATTTTGTCATCCATGAGAGATTGCATAATTTTACTATAGTTGTTTTTGCCGGTAACATGTATCAGTTGAAATTCTTTGCTCTTTATTAAAGTTTTAATTACATAGTAAATCGCATTATTTAAGCTCATAGCTCCCTGACTTCCGCCAAAGCTCAAAACTGTCGGCATATTGGGAGATAACCCAAATTTTTCTAAAGCCTCCCGCCGCGTGCCTTTTGTAATTTCAGGCCTTACGGGATTTCCGGCAAGGATCACTTTGTTTTTTGGAAAATAATTTGCTGACTCCGGAAAGCTTATAAAAATTTTTTTTGCAAATTGTGACAGTATTTTGTTTGTAACACCTGGAATAACATTTTGCTCATGTATTGCACAAGGAATTCCCATAAGTGATGCAAAAAATACAACCGGCCCTGCCGTATAACCTCCTGTACCGATTACCAAATCAGGTTTTTCTTCTTTTAAAATCTTAATCGAATCTGCTGCGCCAAGTATAAGTTGGTGCAGAGATCTTAACGTATCTATTGACAGCTTTCTTTCAAATCCTTTTGCGTGAATTATCTTTAAGGGAAATCCCGCTTCTTCTACAATATCTTTTTCAAGTTGCTTTCCTGTCCCTATAAAAAGTATATCTGAATCTGGATATTTTCGTTTTAATCCGCTGGCGATGGCTATTGCCGGGTATATATGCCCTCCTGTTCCGCCGCCTGCGAAGATAAATTTTTTGTTTTTTTCCGGTGGCATTTATTTGACCTCCGCAAATCTTGAAATATTTAATAAAATGCCTACTTCCACTAATGTAATAGTTAAGGACGAGCCACCATAGCTTATAAATGGAAGGGTCATGCCTGTAACCGGCACTGATGCAGTCACAACCGCCACGTTTATTAAAAATTGAAGAGCAATAATAGTGGTAATACCTGCGGCCGTTAACTTTCCAAATAAGTCAGGAGCATTTGCAGCAATTATATATCCTCGCCAGATAAATACCATAAAAAGTATTATAATTATGCCTGCTCCCAAAAAGCCCAATTCTTCGCCTATTACCGAAAAGATAAAATCTGTTTGCGGCTCAGGAAGATAAAAAAACTTCTGTCGGCTTTTTCCCAGCCCTAAACCCCAAAAGCCACCTGATCCTAGTGCATACAAAGACTGAATAATGTGGTATCCTCCCTCAGTGGAGTTTTTCCACGGATCAGAAAAAGAAGTGATTCTTTGAAGCCTATAGGGTTTGCTAATCATTAAAGCTAATGCAACGGCTCCTCCTATTGCTCCAAGCCCAAGTATATGGGCCATACTGGCACCAGCAATAAATAGCATTATAAAAGTTGTGGCACCTATGATAACAGTCGCGCTCATATGGGGTTCCTTAAGTATCAAAGCGCATACAACTGCCAATACTATCAAAAACGGCAATACACCCATGGAAAAGGATTTGATTTTATCCCCTTTTCTTTCAAGCCCTGCAGCAAGGTAAATAATCATGCCTAGCTTTGCAAGCTCTGAGGGCTGAAACGTAAGAGAACCTACGCCTATCCATCTGCGGGCATCATTTACTATTTTTCCGATACCTGGCACAAGGACTAAAATCAAAAGCAGTATCATGCCTATCACAATAATTTCTTCATATTGTTTTAAGCGATGATAATCATAATTCATAAAAAATATCATCGCGATAATGCCTATAAAGCACCACAGCAACTGGCGCTTTAAAAAATAGAAGCTGTCGCCGTAGTCATAATATGCTCTTACATTGCTGGAACTAAACACCATTATAATTCCAATACTTAAAAGAAGTAAAACTATAAATAATATGTAAAAGTCCGGCGGTTTTAGGCGCATAATAATCGCTCCTTTATTTCTTTAAAGAGTTTACCGCTTCTTTAAACAGCCGGCCTCTTTCTTCAAAATTTGCAAACATATCCCAACTGGCACAAGCCGGCGATAAAAGAACTGTATCTTCACAAGATGCCGCTCTGTACCCACACATAACAGCTTCTTTAAGGGAATTTACCTTTTCAACGTTTAAAAAACCTTGCTTTATCGCGGCGTTCTCTATGGCATCGGCAGTCTCACCTATCAATATAAGTTTTTTCACTTTACCATCAAATGATTTTACAAAATCTGTATAATCACTTTTTTTATCATATCCGCCTGCAATAAGGATGATAGGTCCATCTACCGCTTCAATTGCCTTCTGAGCAGCATCTGGATTTGTGGCCTTTGAATCGTTTATAAACTTTATACCATTGATTTCTGCAACAAATTCCAGGCGATGCTCAATCCCGCGAAAACTTTTCAGAGTTTTAGCAATACTAGAAACCTTACTATTTGCCAAATATGTTGAACAAGCAGCTGCCAGCGCATTTTCTAAGTTGTGGCTGCCTTTTATTCCTATTTCGTCTACTTTAGCTATAGGATAGGTTTTTCCCTTGTTTTTTATAACAATCATGTCGTTTTCTATGCAGGCACCATGACGAACTACGTCTTTCCGGCTAAAAAACCAAACATCGGATTTTGCGTATCTTGCCAGTTCCCTTACTACTGCATCATCATAGTTTAATATTGTATAATCTTCTTCTGTTTGATTTTCAAAAATCCTTGCCTTGATGTTAACATAGTTTTCGAAAGTTTTATGGCGATTTAAGTGATCTTCGGTAATATTTAATATAATACTAATTTTTGGCTTAAAATATAAAATATTTTCCAATTGAAAGCTGCTAACCTCAACTACAAGATAATCGTTCTCCAAAGTTTTCTCTACTTCGCTTACCAATGGTGTTCCTATGTTGCCTGCAACTGCGACCCTTTTCCCGTCATTTTTCAATATTTCGCCTATTAGTGTAGTTGTAGTTGTCTTTCCATTCGTGCCGGTAATAGCAATTATCGGTGATGCAGCAAATCTGTATCCAAGCTCCAGTTCGCTTATAACAGGTATATTGCGTTTTTTTGCCTCTGTCACGATTTCAATATCGCTTGGTATCCCTGGACTTAAAACAAGAAGATCGCAATTATCTAAAAGTGTCAAGGGATGGCCTTCAAATACCAGCTTTATCCCCTTTGACTCTAGTACATCCGTATTTTCAAAAGTCTCTCTTGGCTTTATATCGCTTATCGTAACATGTGCTCCAAGATTTGATAATTTAATCGCTGCAGCACTTCCGCTGCGTGCCAGCCCCAATATCAGTACATACTTGTTTTTAAAATCCATATATATTTCTTTCAACAGTATTTCTCCTCTTGCAAAGTTTTATGTAGCAATCAATCTATATTAGAAGCGCTATAATGCCCGCTATAAAAGTTGCAGCCCAAAATGTGCGAACTACTTTAACCTCGCTCCATCCGCATAGCTCAAAATGATGATGAATAGGACTCATCTTAAATATCCTTTTACCTGTAGTTTTAAAAGAAATAACTTGCAGTATAACCGATAAAGTTTCGACTACAAATATAATGCCAAAAACCGCAAGATAAAAGTGGCTTCGCGAAAGCACCGCTATCGCGGCTATTGCACCACCTAAGCCTAGAGAGCCTGTGTCTCCCATAAATACTTTTGCAGGGTGTCGATTGAACACCAAGAACCCAAGGCAGGCACCGCATATCGCACAAGCAGGTACCGTTAAACTGTTATAACCGTTTTTAACTAAAAATATTGTATACATAAGGGTTAAAATAGCAGTTACACCGGCAACAAGGCCGTCCAAACCATCAGTTAAATTCACGCTGTTTACTGTTCCCATGATAACGATAATCATTGTTATCGGAATGTACCAAAATCCTAAGTTTATCATCTCATGAGAAAAAGGCATTAAAATATTATATGGGTCTTTAAAGTTTGTAATCACATAACTTGTAAGACCTAGCGAAAATATTAATTGAAGTGCAAGTTTCTGTTTTGCTCCAAGGCCTAAAGATCTTCTTTTGGCAACTTTAATAAAATCATCAATAAAACCTATTGCTCCAAAGCATATCATGGATGCTATAACTACTAAAACATCTTTAGAAAAACCTGAAAAAAGCAATGTGCAAAATGCTATTGGAAGAATAAAAATGATGCCCCCCATTGTAGGGGTTCCGGTTTTTTCAAGGTGCCGTAGAGGTCCGTCAGTCCTAACTATTTGCCCAAATTTTAACCTGTGTAAAACAGGAATTAGCCATAAACCCAACAAGATAGTCATGCCGTATGAAGCAGCTGCTGCGTAAAAATTATTTTGCATTTATCACAATCCCCCGACTAGCTTCTGCGTAATTTGCTCGAATTTCATACCTCGCGATGCTTTTACTAAAATTATATCACAATCTTTTACAAGTTTCTCTATCTCTTGCACACTTTCTTGCACAGTAGGAAATGTATAAATCCGCGCCGGGTTGAATCCTGAAGCTATTGCCCCTTCCTTTAAAGCGTCAGCATAGCTGCCTATAAAAACACATATGTCAGAGCATAAGGCCGCATATGTCCCAACTTCAAAATGAGCTTTTTTGGCAAGCGGTCCTAGCTCTAACATATCCCCAAGTATTACAGCCTTCATTTTATAAGGCGCAAGTTCTTTTATTAAATCAAGGGCGGCTTTCATTGAATCCGGATTGGCATTATAAGCATCGTCAATAATATCTGATCCAAATTTAGATTTTTTAAACTCCTGCCTCATACCCGGCAGTTTAAGATTTGATAACCCTTGCTGAATTTCTTCTTTTGTAAAGCCCATTTCAAAACCTACAGCTACAGCAGCAACTGCATTTATTGCATTATGTTTGCCGGAAAGAGGTAATTTGAATTTTGCCTCTCCGTACTTGCCGCTGATTGTAAACTCTAATTCATTCGGACCTAAATTTTTTATTTCGTCTATTAAAACATCACCGCGTTTTTCGCCAAAAAACACGGTTTTCGGCACGATATTTTTTCGTGCATTCCAAAGTTCAGCACAGTCGCCATTTAGTATTGCTATATCATCTTTTTTTAGAGGCTCTAAAATTTCCAGCTTAGCACGAGCTATATTCTCCTTGCTTCCCAAATGCTCTATATGTGTAACTCCTATATTTGTAATTACAGCAATGTGAGGTTTTACTACATTTGCCATCCGGCTTATTTCGCCTAGGGCACTCATGCCAAGCTCAACTACCCCTGCCTCATGCTTTTGTTCAAGGCAAAAAATTGTAAGTGGTAGACCTATTTCATTGTTAAAATTTCCTCGGCTTTTTAAAACATCGTACCTTGTCATTAATATTTCTGCGATCATTTCCTTTGTAGTTGTCTTGCCTACACTGCCTGTTACCGCCACAAAAGGTATGCTAAAAAGGCTGCGGTAGTAGCTTGCAAGCTCGAGCAAAGCAGTGCTTGTGTTTTCAACAAATATAATATCATCGAATAAAAGCCCTTCAAGTTTTTCCTTTTTAGATTTATTGCAAAGTGCTGCTGCAGCACCTTTTTTAATGGCATTACCTATAAAATCATGACCATCAAAATTTGGTCCTATGATCGGAACAAATAGGCTTTCGGCAATAATCGTCCTGGAATCTGTAGAAACTCCCTTTATCTGTTTTTCATGATTTTTTCCTGTATATTCTCCACCGGTGGCATGAACAATTTCTTTTATAATAAGTGGTTTCATCGACTTAGCTCCTTGTTAAAAACTCTTTAGCAACTTCTCTATCGTCAAAGTGAATTGTCTTATCTTTAAATATTTGGTAGGTTTCGTGACCTTTACCTGCGATAAGCACTATATCTCCCTTTTTTGCAAGAGATATGGCTCTTTGAATAGCCTTTTTTCGGTCGGCAATTTTTTCATAATTGTTTTTATAAATCCCAGCTTCAATTTCCCTGATAATGCTTTCAGGATCCTCGCTTCTTGGATTGTCGGACGTGATTATAACATAGTCAGAAAGCTCAGAGGCAATTTTGCCCATTTGCGGTCTTTTACCCCTGTCTCTGTCTCCGCCGCAGCCAAAAACGGTAATTATCCTCCTTGAGCAAAATCCTCTTATTGTTTCTAATACATTTTTCAGCCCATCAGGTTTGTGGGCATAATCCACTATTACATTTATGCCCAGCGGGTTTTCTACCAGCTCAAATCTGCCTCGAACGCCTCCGGCATCTTTAAGAACGCTTATTAGCTGTTCAACCGGAAATCCTAAGGCAAGGCACGCTCCTATAGCTGCCAGCGAATTATATACACTAAACATACCAGGTGTAGAATAAGACACAGGATAAATTTTACCTTTAAAAACTAAATCATACAAGACGCCTGTGGCAGATATTTTAACATTTTCAGCCCTTAAATCGGCCGATTTATCTCTACCATAAGTAATAGGAGGCACAGCTAGCATATTTAGCAGTTTTCTTCCATTTTCATCATCTATATTAATTACTGCTTGATTTACGCTATCAAAAAGCTTTTTCTTTGAACTAAAATAATCCTCAAAATTCTTATGAAAATCCAGATGATCGCGGCTAAGGTTGGTAAAAACCCCTACTTCAAACTTTAAGCCATATACCCGTTCAAGTTTTAGGGAATGTGAAGATACTTCCATCGCCACATATTCTACATTATCTTGCACCATCTGTGAAAAGATTTTATTCAGTTCTAGAGACTCCGGGGTCGTATGAGTAGCAGCAATCTTCTTGTTATTTATAGTGTTTTCAATGGTGCCTATAATCCCTGCAGAGGCCCCTGAGCCCTTGAGCATTCTTCCAATTAAATGAGTTACTGTTGTTTTTCCGCTTGTGCCGGTAACCCCTGCTAGTTTCAATTTTTCTGCAGGATAGTTATAAAACTTTGCTGATATCGCAGCTAGCGCTCTCCGGCTGTTTTTTACTTGAATATACGGTACGCCCTCAAGTTTTATGGGTTTTTCTCCGACAACAGCACAAGCCCCACGCTCTAATGCATCGTCTATAAATTTATGACCGTCAAAATTGAATCCGGAGATCGCAATAAAAACTGCTCCTTTTTCTGTTTTTCTAGAATCATATGCTACAGATTTTATTTCTACATTTATATTTCCATTTACTGCTGAAACATCAGGAATTACTTCTATTATTTCTTTTAATTTCACAAATCATCCCTCTTTTAGTCCTCTATCGGCGTCTGTGAAAATTCAACTTTAACCGTAGTTCCGAGATTTACTTCGGAGTTTGGTGCAGGATTTTGTTTTATTGCATACCCGCTGCCGATAATTTCAATATTTAAGCCTATAGCATTTAAAATATCAGTCGCTTCTTTAACTGTTCGACCCTCTAAATCAGGTATTATCACAGGTTCGCGGTTTGTACTGGATGATGAAACTTTTAAAATAACTTTTGAGTCTCTCTGAACTTTGGCTCCCGGAGCCGGCGTCTGTTCTTCGACTACATAACCGCTGCCTTCAATCTGTGGAACCAGATCATTTTGAGTCAATATTTTTTTTGCATCTTCTATAAATAAATTCCTTAAATCTGGTAACTTGATAGTGCCAGAATTTACAACTGCTGCAGTCTCCGGCTTTATACCAAGATAAGATAAAGAGTCAGCCATTACTTTTTGAAAAACCGGTCCGGCTATAGTTCCTCCATAGATAAGATCTTCCTTTGGCTCATCAATGATTACAAGTGCTGCAAGTTTTGGATCTTTGCAGGGTGCAAATCCCATATATGAAACAATATACTTACCGGGAGAATATTTTTCCGCGGTACCTGTTTTACCTGCCACGCTGTATCCTTCTATTTTCCCTTTTCCGCCTGTTCCGTTGCTGACTACGCTTTCTAAAATCCCTTTCATCTCTTGGGCTGTTTTAGGTGAGACCAACTGGTCTGAAAATTCAGGTAAAACTTCCTTAACCACATTACCGTTTTTGTCGGTAAGAGCTTTTGCAATATGAGGTTTTACCATTTTCCCATCATTTGCCACGCATGTAAGCGCAGAAATCATTTGTATAGGCGTTACCGATATCCCTTGGCCAAAAGAGATAGTTGCCAGCTCTACCGGACCAATCTTAGAGGAATCCAGTAATAAACCCTTGGCCTCTCCCGGTAGGTCAATGCCTGTTGCTTTTCCGAAACCAAATTTATTTATATACTCCATAAAGCGATCTTTACCGAGTTTTGTTGCAACCTCAACAAAAACCGGATTGCATGAATTTTCAACGGCCTGCACAAAGGTTTGGCTGCCGTGGCCACTGTGATACCAGCATTTTATCTTTACGCCAGACACCATAATATACCCTGGATCGAAGAATTTATCTTCAGGTCTTACTACACCTTCTTCCAAAGAAGCTAGTGCAGTCATAATTTTAAAAGTGGATCCGGGCTCATACGTATCAGATATAGCCGGGTTTTTCCACAGCTGTTCATCAAACTCGCTGTATGAATTAGGATCATAATCAGGTTTGCTTGCCATAGCCAGTATTTCACCGGTTTTTGGGTCCATTACTATAATAGTGCCTCTTTTGGCATTATGTTCGACAAGAGCTTTTTCCAATTCGCTTTCCGCAGTATTTTGAATCACTTTGTCTATTGTAAGCACTAAATTCAGCCCGTCTTTTGGCGGAGTATATTGGTCTTGTCCGAATGGCAGTTTTCTGCTCCAAACGTCTTTCTCAAAGACCGTTCTGCCGGGAGTTCCTTTAAGGTAATTTTCATAACTTAATTCTACTCCATTAAGCCCCTCTCCGTCTATCCCCGTAAAACCTAAAACTTGAGAACATAGATTTTTCTCAGGATAAAAACGCTTGGTTTCTTTTATAAAATATATTCCTTTTAAATTTAGCTTTTTTAAAGCCTCTGATTCTTCGTCGCTTATCTTTCGTTTAATATAAATAGCGCCCTTCTTTGCTTTTTTAGCATCTCTTAAAGATTTTTCCAAATCTTCCTCTTTAATATGCAAAACGGCCGACAATGATGCAGCCGTTTTTTCTATATCCTCGTCTTTGATATCAGGAATACTGGCAACTACAGTATCAGACTTAGCGCTTATGGCGAGGGGGTTATTATTCCTGTCGTATATATTACCTCGGGCAGGTTCAATGAGCATATCATTTGTCCACTGATTTAGCGCCTGCTCTTTTAAGTCATCCCCTCGAACAATCTGTATCCAAAAAACACGTCCTAAAATAGCAAAACCTAATACTGTCAAAATCAGGCGTACGATAAATAGCCTTGTTTTAACAACAGCTTGTAAACTGTCCACATTTTTCACCTACACAGTTAATCGGTATTGAGATATAATATTTGGTCACTTTCGGGTTCTTTCATGCTCAGCTTACCCCTTGCTATCTCTTCTATTCTCTTGATAGACTTTAAATTTGCCACTTCAACTTTTAGCTGCTCATTTTGCGCTTCTAATTTTTTTGCTTCAGTTTGCAGTTTGTTAATTCTATCTTGAGCCTCGGTAATTACAGCAAATCTATACAATGGCAAAAGCGCTAAAAGAACTATACAAAACAATTTCATTATGTATCTTAATT
The DNA here is from genome assembly GCF_001485475.2 of Tepidanaerobacter syntrophicus. Lineage (NCBI taxonomy): Bacteria > Bacillati > Bacillota > Clostridia > Thermosediminibacterales > Tepidanaerobacteraceae > Tepidanaerobacter > Tepidanaerobacter syntrophicus. The sequence continues at coordinate 30,884 of NZ_DF977002.1, forward strand.
TGTAATTCGCCTTACTTTTCTTCTCTTGTTTTTCTATGCTTTTTTCAGGAATGTCGTATTGATTTTGTAAATAGTTTCTTCGCTGTAATTCCCTTTCAGCAACCCCCATTGATTTAATCACCTCTTCGAGGATTTTTAAACTTACAGTCTTTCGGCGGCTCTCAGCTTCGCACTTCGGGCCCTTGGGTTCGACTTTACTTCTTCTTCTGACGGATATATAGGTTTACGTGTAAGCACCTTAATCAGTTTTTTGTGATTGCAGACACATACGGGTAAATCTTTTGGACATATGCAGTCTGTTGAAAGCAGTTTAAAGGTGTCTTTGATAATTCTATCTTCTAAGGAATGAAATGTTATAACACAAATCCTTCCACCCGGCCTTAAAACTTCAACTGCATCTTTTATACTAGATTCCAATATATCCAGCTCTTTATTTACATATATCCGCAGTGCCTGAAAGGTTTTTCGAGCCGGATGTCCGCCTTTTCTCCTTGCTCTTGCAGGAATAGCATTTTTAATTATTTCAACCAGTTCACCCGTTGTTCTAATTCTTTCTCTCTGTCTCGCTTCACAAATAAAATCAGCTATCCGGCTTGCCCAAGGTTCTTCTCCATACTCTGCTATTATCCTCTTTAATTCTTCCTGAGGCAGGTTATTTACAACATCTTCTGCGCTTAATTCCTGTTCTTGGTTCATCCGCATATCCAATGGTGCATCTTTATTGTACGAAAAACCTCGCGCATCTTCATCTAATTGGTGAGAAGACACTCCTAAGTCAAATATTATACCATCAATTACATCTATTTTATTTTCCCGAAGAATCTTCTTCAGGTTACAAAAGTTATCATGTACTAAACGTATGTCGCAATCCAGTTTTGAAAAGTTTGTTTTTGCAGCAAGAATAGCATCTTCATCTTGGTCGATTCCGATAAATGTTCCTTTATACTCTGCATGCTTTAATATATTCTCAAAATGTCCTCCTCCGCCCAGGGTAGCATCTACATAAACTCCACCTGGCTTTGGATTCAAAATGTCAATACTTTCTTTAAGCAGTATTGGCACGTGATGATATTTCACAAATTTACATCCCCTAAATATCTAAGTCTAGTTTTTCCGCTATTTCTTCGTAAGATTGAGCAGCCTCTTTACTGTAAGACTCCCACTGCTCCAGGCTCCATATTTCCACTCGGTTCGACACTCCCAAAACCATTACATCTTTGTCGATGTGAGCATGTTCTCTAAGATGAGACGGAATTAATATTCTGCCCTGCTTGTCAAGTTCTGCTTCTACAGCTCCGGAAAAAAACAGGCGAATAAAGGCTCTGGAGTCTTTGTGGGTAAAAGGCAAAGATTTTAATTTTTGTTCCAGTAATGTCCATTCATCATTGGAGTAAGCAAACAGGCATGAGTCAAGGCCTTTTGTCAAAACAAAAACCGGCCCTAATATCTCACGAAACTTGGCAGGCATTATAAGTCTGCCCTTATGATCGAGAGAATGTTGAAACTGACCCATAAACATAGCCTTCACTCCAACGTGTCACTTGTAATTATAATAAATTCCCCACAATCACCCATAAAATACCACTTACCATACCATATTCTACGTTTATTTGAGAATTCCTGCTTTTGACAAAAAAATATCCCACTAAAATATTGGTGCTGCAGGGCAGTATTTTCTATTGCCCTGCAGCACCAATATTTGTGAAAAGTTAAACTAATTTCCTATTATACTATTTCATAATTTCTTTTGGCATAACTACCGAGACAGCATGTCGTGAAAGATTGAAAAATGTGTTGAGTCTCTTTGTAACATCCTCAAAGCTAATTTCTTCTAAGATATTTAAGTAATCGAATATATTTACATTTTTGTGATGATATGCAACAAATGCGCTGCTTATAAACTCTAATGAATTAAATCCTTGAATAAATTCACCGATGTGTTTTTTCTTTACTCTTTCAAAATCATCAGATGAAATTCCTTTGCTGAGACTATCTGAGATAATTTGTTCAAGTTCTTTATGAAGTCTTTCAGGGTCAGGGGTTTCGCCGCCTATTGTGCAAAAACCATAATCTTTTTGCCCTTCATAATTGAAGCTGAATCTATCATCTATGAGTCCCTCTTCATAAAGCTTTTCATAGGATTTTGAACTGCGTCCTAGTAAAATTTCAAGCAGTATATCAGTAGCTATTTCCTTTTTCAAAAGCGGTCTGCCGTCGTATCCCACGTCTATGTCTTTAAAGCCCATCAGAAAAAGCGGCTCTGCAGTGTCAAGGTATGTGGTATGAGAAGGTTTATATATTGTAGGAGGCTCATCGGGGTAAATTCTCTTTATCTCTGCTTTAAGAGGAGAAGCTTTTGCCTGTCTGCTTTTTTCCACTATCTCAAAAACCGTCTCAGGCTGTATGCAACCGCTTACGAATAATACCATATTGCTTGGATGATAAAAGGTGTTATAACATTTATATAATGTATCTACATCAATTTTCTGTATAGACTCCAGTGTTCCCCCTATATCTATCCTAACCGGATGTTTATGGTAAAGGCATTTTAAAAGGTTAAGTAAAAGCTGCCAATCAGGCTCGTCCTCATACATCTCAAGTTCTTGGGCTATAATGCCTCTTTCTTTCTCTACACTTTCCTTGGTAAAGTAAGGAGTTTCTACAAATTCCAGAAGCAATTTTAGATTTTCTTCGAATTTTGATGTAGAAGAAAACAGGTATGTGGTGTAATTATAGCTGGTAAAAGCATTTGTCGAGGCTCCCAGCTCTGAAAACTTATCAAAAACGTTGCCATATTCCATATCAAACATTTTATGTTCTAAAAAATGTGCTATGCCTTCAGGAACTTTTATCTGCTCACCTGTATCCGGCACAACAAATTCGTTGTCTACGGAACCATAGTGTGTAGAATACATTGCGAAAACTTTATTATAATCCATCTTTGGCACTACAAATACTTTAAGACCATCTTTTAAGTTTTTGGAAACTAGGCGTTCTCCTAAATATGCGTCCATTATTTTCCACCCTTCAGTCGATTTTATTTAAGAAGAAGATAGTATCTAACTTAATTTTTTGTGCAACATTTACGACATCATCTTTTGTCACCTTTTGCAGTTTATCTACAATTTCATCTGTCGTTTCATCTACGCCGTTTATTATACCGTCAAGGCGAGACTGGATGATTGCAGAGGGGCTGTCTGCCGCTTCCTTAAAGGCATTTACAAGGCTTTTTACCGCACTGTCAAACTCATAAGCCGAAATATTGCCTTTTTCCATATCTTCAACTTGCTTACCTATTATATCCAGCGCCTTGTCTTTTTTGCTAAACTCTATTCCGGAGCTTATAAGCATCAAGCCCTTATTTTTTTCAAGCTTGGAAAATGCATAATAAGCCAGGCTTTCCTTTTCCCTTACATTTTGGAAAAGCTTAGAATACGGGCCTCCGCCTAATATGCTATTATAGACCGCTAAAGCATAATAATCCGAATCGCCATACTTTGTATTTGTCCTAAATCCCAGAGCAAGTTTTCCTTGATTTACATCTTGCTTTTCTTCAACATATTTAGGTTTTTCCACAATTTTCTCAGAAAACTCGGTATTTATCTTCTTGATGTCTTTTCTCTGGATAAAAAACATTTCTTTTATCAGTTTTTCTATTTTATTTTCATCGATATCACCTAGTATAAAAAGATCCATGGGGCAGGTAGTAATGCATTCATTATAATAGCTGTATAAATTATTACTGTCTATAGTCTGTAAATCCTCTACACTACCGTATTTGTAAATGCTGAATGGTTCGCCTTCGCACATTTCCTGAATACATCTTTCGATTACATAATTAAACTTATCATTATAGAGAGATTCGATGTTTCTTTTTAGGATTTCTTTTTCTTGATCTACGTATTCTTTTTTAAAGCTGCCATTTTCTGTAAGAGGATTTTGCACCACGTCCTGAAAGACTTTTAATCCTTCTTCAATCAGGTTTTCTTCTCCTATAAATTTTGGATTAGGTATTTCCATGTAAAATTCCAAGACATGCACTTCGCCACGTTTTAATATATCGCTGTCGGTGCTTGTCCCATAAAGATTTTCAAGAAATAGATTCATACTCCTTTGAGTAGGGAAATTCTGACTGCCTCTTTTTAATACAAAGGGCAAAAGTGCGGTTTTTGTCGCAATTTCTTTCTTTAATTCCTGATGAACGAATAAATAAAAATTAATGGTTTTAAATTTTGAAGTAGGGTAAATATGGATATTTATATTATTCTCTAAAGCTTTTTGTTTAAATAAGTTCCCCAATTAATAAGCCTCCTTGTCTTGCTTGTCTTATCTTATAAGCATTAAGTAATCTTCGCCTTTAAAACGCAAAATTCCTGCTTTAATCTCGGTAAAAATAAGCGAGATTCATAAAAGTAAAAAAGGGTTTGAAATAAAATATAAATTATAGTATAATAGGTGCGTCGGGGCGTAGCGCAGTTTGGTAGCGCGTTCGGTTCGGGTCCGAAAGGCCGTGGGTTCAAATCCCGCCGCCCCGACCATAAATAATATAAAGTAAAGAAGCCTTCATTGATTATAAAACAGCCTACATGGCTGTTTTTATTCGTCTCTATTCAGATGAAAACAAATTTAAATAGATTGCGTATTCAATTCGCTTTTTCTGGAGTTCGCAAGTAATATGATAGGGTTTTTTCATATCGCCGCAAATTAGTAAATTGTTAGCATTGCATCCTCCGCTGCAAAAGTATCTGGCCCAGCACTTGGAACATTCTTCTTTTGCAAAGACATGTGTATCCTTCAGTATATCCACAATTTTTTGGTCAAGCTTTCCGTCAGCCACATTTCCCATTAAAAACTCATCTTGCCCTACAAACTGGTGGCATGGGTATATGTCTCCCGAAGGAGTTACCGCAAGGTAATCTCTGCCTGCTCCACAGGCCCATACTCTTTTATATACACATGGCCCATTATATATATCTATGTTAAAATGATAGAATTTAAAGGGTAATTTACCGGTTTTTTTACGGTTCATGTATTCCTTGGCAATTTCATCGTACTGTTTCCATAAAGTATCTAAATCTTTATCTTCTAAAAGATAATCCCCTTCTTTTCCAACAACCGGTTCGAGAGATATTTCACGAATCCCAAGGTTTGCAATATGAAAAACATCTTTTGCAAAATCAAGATTGTGCTTTGTAAAAGTACCTCTTACATAATATTCTTTGTTATCCTTTTCTCTAAGTTCCACAACCCTTTTTATATTAGGCACTATTTTATCATAACTGCCACTGCCGTCTGCCCTCACTCGAATAAAATCGTTTACTTCTTTTCTGCCATCAAGGCTTAAAACTATGTTGTCCATATTCTCATGGAGATATTCAATGGTTTCATCGTCTAGCAGCACTGCATTTGTTGTTATTGTGAAATGAAATCTTTTACCCCATGTTTTTTTGAGTATACGCGCATAAGAAATAACTTCTCTTATAGTGTCCATAGCAAGCAATGGCTCACCGCCAAAAAAGTCAACTTCCACATCTTCCATGTCTCCCGAATTTTCTGCAAGAAATTCTAGGGCTTTTTTACCTACTTCGCTGCTCATTATTTCTCTTTTGCCGTGATAATCTCCCTTTGACGCAAAGCAATATTTGCAGCGTAAATTGCAGTCATGGGCAACGTTAAAACAAAGAGCTTTTACGTACTGCCTTGTATCTAGTTTGTCTAGAATAGCATTTGTATCCAAGTTGCTAAAAAGATATCCTTCGGTTTCCATTGCCTTAATTTCTTTTAAGGCTTCCTCTATCTCAAGCTTTGAATACTTGGTTTTAAGCTTTGCGATTATATCATTATTACTCAAAGTGTTATAATAATCCAGTACATCATACGTTATATTATCTACCTCAAAAATCGAGCCGCTGTTTACATCCAAGACTAGATTTTTGTCAAATACTCTAAATTTATGAATCTGGCCTGCCAAATACATCCTCTCCTACTGTTTTTTGCTTTTAACTGATTAAGTTTCTCCTAATTTTAACATAAAACCTTTTTGGTTTAAAGTTTGATTTTGATGTCGTATAAAAAATAAGCACTTTGCGGTTTTTACACCACAAAGTGCTTATTGTTTTTCTATGTATATAATTACCCTTATTAAACCCCTCTAGCTAATATTCTTTCTCTTTTTTAAATTCATTTGCATTTTTCTTAAATGAAACTGCTTTACCGCTTTTTGACATTATGGAATCATAACATGCATCAACTGTAATCCAGCCTTGATTTTGAAGATATACTTCATTCCATGCATGATACTCGCTTACGTCATTTTTATAGCCCTTGACAAGTTTTGCCGGTATGTTAATACTCCTAAGCATTGCAGCATAAAGTGCCGCATAGTCAAAACATATACCTTTTTTTGTGGAAAGCGTTTCTTCCACTGAGGGTATGTAATTACTGTTAAGGCTTTTGACCTTATCTTTGTCATACTCAAAGTTTTTTACTATGTAATCATATATGGCATATGCTTTTTGCTCATCGGTGCTTAAGTTTTCTGAAAGCTTTGCAGCCATCTTAGCCGCTTCCCCGTTTTTATCCCAGTAAATCGGAGATGCTGACTGTAAAAAAGGCAATTTTTCGTCTGCTAATTTAACCTCTATATCTTTGCTGTCTTTAGGCATGTACTTGTTGCTGTCAATATACTCCAACAGCGTCAGTTTGTATGTGCCTGAACCCATCTGAAGCGGAAGTGTTTGCCCAACATTATTTACATCGTAAAAATAACTTACATTGTTCTTTTGAATCATTACCTTTATTTTTTTATCTTTCAGCGCCTGATTTACCTTTACTATTCCAAGTTCTGCATCGCTTAAATCAAATACATCTGCCTGGCTTGCAAGAGGTTTGTTTAAAATTGGAAGCATAAACAAAAAACACATCAAAAGGCAGAGTATCCTCTTTAGTTTAAGCAAAATAAAACTCTCCTTTCGGTAGCTGGCTGCCATCTTGCGAAGGCCCTCTAGCTTTGCGTCCCCGCGTTTCCACGAGTTTGCCTTTATCGTTTGAAAGTTTAACTAAAAAAAATTCTCTCGAATCAAATATTCAATTTAGGCTAATTTTACCATAATTTACATAGATTTTCAAGCACAAAAAAAACCAGGCTATATATTCTCACCTGATTCCAAAAGGTTAGCTCTTACTATTAATCTTGGGTAAGGTTTCCTGCTGTAATCGCACGTAATAAGAGTTAAGAGTTTTTTGTCCTTTTGCGGCAGCATCACCCAGGTATCTTCTGCCTCAACAAGAAATGTCTCGGATACTACATAAGTACATGTTTTATCCTTTACTATAATCTCGATTTTATCTCCTTTTTTAAGTTCATTTAATCTGTTAAACTGCCTGCCGTAACTCCGGCTCCGATGTGCCGAAATGCAGTAGTTGCCTATATCTCCAGGATTACCCGTGCCGGATACTGAAGCTGCCGAAATATCAAGATTGGTTTTTGTTGCGCCTTTTAATATGGGCAAGAAAATATTTATTTTATCAATTTTTAGCATGCCTTCCATATGAGAGTTTATATATTCTATAAGATAATCATTTTTTTTGCTTGCAAGCGGCGCAGAAGTATCTTCTTTCGGTGCTTCGTCTGGATAATCTCCCAGATCTTCCATTGTCTTGTTCCATGTTTCAATAAGCTTTTTCTGTTGATAATCGAAGTAGGCTTCTTTTAGTTTCGGATAAGATATTAAAAATATGCCGGACAAAATTAGTATTACAGCAATAAACCTTTTCATAATCCTCACCATCTTTAAAAATTTGCCTGGATTATATTGTAAAATATATTCCAGGCAATATATAGGGGATGTTGGTTATAACAAGTTAAGCACTTCACTTTCTTCTTATGGTCAAGCTGGCTCCTGCAACAATCGCTACAATGCCTGCTATATAATATATATATGGAAGTTCTTCGCCTGTTTTCGGCATTGCCGGTGCTCCCATAGGAACTTCTTCAATAGGTATTTCAATAGGGGCAGCTTCTTGAGGGGCCTCCTCAGGAATTTCTATTTCAGGAGGTATTGGCTCTCCTTCCGGAACGGGCTCCTCTTCCACTTCAACCGGAGGTTCTTCTATCGGTTCTTCTTTTTTACCGCCTCCGCCGCCTCCTCCTCCGCCGCTAGTTTCTGCGGTAAAAATCCATCTCACTTCTGCCGTAGCATTTTGAAACTCATTTCCTGTTTCAGGACCCGGAAGTTCAATAGTTGCAATTAGATTTCTACTTTCTGACGAGGCAAACCTTCCAAGGCTTATATTGCTGCTTATATCTCCAATACCACCAGAACTTTCGCTGTTTGCTCCGGTAGCAGGACCCCGGTAAATAACTTCACCTTGATATGAAATAGTAAGTCTTAGTTGTTTTAACAAATCGGCGCCTGTAGGCTCATCTCCGATTCTTTCAGCGCGCATATAGAGAGTGAAGGGCCTGCTGTAATTATTTGTTATCTTCAGCGTTCGTGTTATTGCATCGCCCGGATTCATGCGCCCTAGGTCAAAAAGTTTTCCGCCTTCCGGCACTAAGACAAGTCCTGAAGAATCGCCTCTAAGTTCCACATCGTCGGCAGCAAAAACTCCTTCTGCACCATACATCGTAAAAACACTAGCTGCAAAAAACGAGACCAAAAGCACTATGAGATATTTTTTTATATTTTTATTCACCTTCACTACCCTCCTTTGTCGGGGGGTGAATTTTATTCACCTCTAAGGTGGTGGCCAAGGCATGCAAGACTGCATGCCTTGGAGGTTATGCTGCTTGATTTTAGGTCTTATTCAGGTGTGCTTTCGCTCCATGCTTCAACGCCGTCTGGCAAAGAGGTAATTCCGAACGCATCTTTATACGCCTCATGAGATGCTTGAACGGCTTCAGCTTCGACGTCAACTTTAAGGGTTTTTCCTTGATATTCATTGCCTGTAGTTGGTCCTGCAATTGTCACACTGTCCAAAAGTAATTCTGTTTCAACGCCCTGATTCATTATCTTGTAGTAATAGTAGTACCCGCCAGAGGCGATCCATTTATCAGAATTGATTATATTTAGTGTAACATTTGTTGTTGAAAGTGTATTATCTGGTATAAACTCTTCTCCGTCAAGGGCGCCCCAAACCGGCGTTAATTTGACCCTGACATATGTTCCTTTTGAACCTGTGCTTTTAATACTTACATCCTTATTTGTTGTATCTCCGGGGTTCCAATTTGTTATGTCTTGAAAGTCATGCTCATTAATTTCAATTGCAACAGTTCCTGCTGTAAATTTATTATCGGCTGTCTGACTGTCCGTAAACCAAGCCATAGTTCCGCCTACCACGAGAAGAGCAGCCAGTGAAAATACTAGTAAACCTATTAACAAATTCTTTCTCATCTTAAAATCCTCCTTAAAATTTTTATTTTCGTTTTAAACTAAACACGCTTTGTCTTTGATTGTTTAAATATTGCATAGAGGAATATTCTCTATTCTGTCCACGGCTCTATACCCGTCGGCATATTACTTAGCCCCCATGCATCTTTATATGCTTCATGAGATGCCTGAACAGCTTCAGCTTTGACATTTACGGTAAGTTTTTTGCCTTGATAATCATCTCCTGTCAAACTTCCTATAATCTCAACTTTTGAAAGAAGTGGTTCGGTAACAGCTCCTGCGGCTAATATATGTTTGTAATAGTACCATCCGTCTCCGCCGTCTACCCAATGCGTTCCTAACTCTCCATCAGCAAAGATAAGATTTACATTGTTTATTGGAAGATTTCCCTCCCATACAGGATTTATACTTACTCTTACATATGTCCGTTTTGATCCTAGGCTCTCAACCTTCACTTCTTTGTCGTATATGTCGCCGGGATTTACATTTTCTTTTACCACAGGATTTGTTTGGCCATTTTCTAGTATTTGAATTTTTACTGTTCCTGCAGTAAATTTATTACTAGCTTCTTTTGTATCCGTAAACCAAGCCATGGTTCCGCCTACCACTAGGAGGGCGACAAGTGAAAATACAAGCAGGCCTATGAGAAAACTTTTTTTCATTCTAAACCCTCCTCAGGTTTTTAAGGTTTTATCTTTCTTCTCTAACTCTAATACTGCAGTTTTTAATAATTTTAACCCGCAATCCCTAATTCTTCCCGTTTACCCCTCTATGCTTCTTCTTTTGTAATCTCCCCCTCGTTTATTTTCCGTTCGCTCTTATTTTTGTCCCCTTTTCTTTCACTTACTATGATTTTCGCCAGTTCTACTGCGAGAAAGAGGGTCCATGTAGCAAGTAAAATCAGAATTCCGCCTCTTGATCTTGCAAAGTAAAATGCGTAACCGATGTAGGGTATTGTAAAAACAACTTTTCCTATTAAGTGATTGGCGCTTACCGGCATTGGGTCTTCGACTTCATTGGCATCGCCCTTTGTCTTGAAAAAGAGCCCGTCCTTTTCATATATATCGATTACCCGGTGTGTGGTAGTATTTTCACCGTCCTGCTTTCCTCTAAAAGTAATAACATCTTGAGCCTTTATTTCTTTTGGACCTGCCGGTTTTACTATCACAAGGCTTCCTGTTTTGATAGTGGGATTCATGCTTCCGCTCATAACTATATACATTTGGTAGCCTCCTATCGACGGAGCCTTTCCTGTAATTTTGCTCTGCACTACAAAAATCAGGAGCACTATAACCGCGCAGGTAAGCAGAATCAATATTGTATTTGATAGAAAACCTTTTACTTTGCAAACCGTGTTCTTTTTCATGCTGCCATCTCTTTACTCTTCAGATTCTTCTGTTGATGCTAAAAGTTTTTCTTTATCAGGTAAAACAGCTTTCAGATCCATCGAGCTCAGTAATACTTCTGCACTGCTCTTTTGTCCTGCAGTGCTTGAACCGCTGTAAGACACTGCAATTGTAAAGGAGTTGTTTTTTTCTGTCTCGTCTCTAAACCAGGAATCATTGACTTTTTTGTTGGTTGCTGTTACAGTTACTGCAACATTATTTAAAATCATATCTCTTGTAATTGTAAAACTTTGGTTTGTTAAATTTGTTAAACTGTAATCCATAGGAACTGTTTCGCTTGCAGTATAGTTTCCCGGCCACAATCCGTCGATTATCTGTTGATCATTGTGTTTTACAAGTGTATTCCATTTTTTCCCTGAAGGGCCATTCACATGTATAGCGAACTCTTTTACAGTATCTATTCCATAATCACCGTTTTCAACAAACTTCTTTACAATTATCTTTCCCTTTTTTACTGTAACTGATATGCTATCAGTCGCTTTGCATCCATTAGCATCTGTTATTTGAATTGTATAGACAGCATCCTCTTCCGGCACAAGTGAAGGATTTGCACTCGTTGAAGTCCATGTAGAATCAGCGCTGCTTGTCCAAAGGTATGTGAATGGCGAATAACCATACACCTGCAAGTTTTGGCCTATATTAATGGTATCTCCCACAACTATTATAGAGTCAGGCCCGGCTTCCACACCTATTACATTTACTGTTGGTATCGGGAAAATTTTTTCTACATTGGGGGTACCGTTTATATCAGTATAGTGAAGCACAGCGCTTGTATTTGTCGGTAAATTATTGCCCATCACCCCGTCTTTTGCTTTAATCTTATAGCTTAACTCAGCTAATGTAGTTATTGTGCCGGGACTCCAGGTTATTGTCCGTGTTGACGGATTGTATGTTACTGTAGCATTTGGATTTGTCGTAATGCTTCCGTCAACCAGCTCAAAGTTCTCATTAATTACATCGGTTACTACAGCATCGATTGCTGAATATCCGAGTAGTCCGGATATTGTATCGTAAATCCCTGATAAATCCGGTGCTCCGCTAGCTTCGTAATAACCGGAGTTCTGAGCCCATTGAAGAGTTTCCCTTGCAACAGTTCTGCTTTGGGTAGGCACTTGACTTATAATCCCAACTGTAAAGACCATTGCCATGCTCCAACAACCCTGTCCTGCCGTATATGCCGCTATGGTATGCACATTGTGCCCTGTAGGTTCATTTGGTCCTGATGGATTTCCTATACTAGCTGTTGCCACACCATCCGTAAGCAAGACTATTACTTTATTAGCGTTTTGTCGGCCGTTGGTTTGTAAAATGCTTTTGGCTTTTAAAAATCCTGCTTCTATATTTGTTCCACCATTTGCAGTAATTCCGTCAATTGCATTTTTTACCGATGTAGCATTGCTTGAAAGCCCAATATTTTGTGTCGCATTAGAAGCCGAGCCTAGATCTCCAAGATACAAAGGACCTGCAAAAGAAACTACTGAAATGCGATTATTGCTGTCAGCTAAAATTGTGTCTGTAAATTCTTTCGCGGCTTGTTTGGCATAGTAAAGTACAGTATGGCTGCCTGATACTCTATCATTCATACTGCCTGATCTATCTATTACTAAAACTACATCTACAGGAGCCGGAGCAGGTGTGCCTGTTATCTGAAGTTTTACAGTGTAATTTCTGCACGGTGTAGCAGTAGTTGCTGTTTTGTTAACTTGTATCGTATCAGTGCCTGATGTGGCTGCTACAAGTTCCGGCATTATGACTGATTTAGGAGCCCCATAATCTAGAACGGTATCAGTTTGCAAACTCCTAAATGCTTTCAGCGAAGTTGCTGAATCCATGCCTGCGGGCCGTGGTAGTAACTCAAGAAACGGATCGTTTTCTATTGAGACTTCATAAGAAGTTGAAGCTTCTACAAGATTTGCTTCAAACTGGCATTGTGCTTTTGCCTGAATTACAAGTGACGACTCAACAAAGTATGGATCTATGGGAATTTCACCATCAATATGATATTCTCCGCCTGGTGTAAGTTCTGATATTGTCTCATTTGAGCTTTTAAGGCTGCTGTTTACATCCACTGATATATTTTGAAGTTGAACATCACCTGTATTTAAAACTACAACATGGTAATTAATGCTTTCGCCTACATTATAAAAATCATTGTCTGTAGAAATTGAGATACTTAAAGCGGGATTGTAAACTACTGGTGGAATAATTGGCAATTCTTCTACAGGCACTAAAGGATCTAATACTTCCTCAGGCAGCACAACTTCTGGTGGTATGACTTCTCCACCTTCTTCGGCAGGTATCTCTCCCTCGGGAGATTCCGGTTCTTGGGGCTGTCCGTCAGGATTTTCTGGAGTTGTCGGATCAGTAGGTACGGTTTCCTCGTTAGAACCTGTCTCTCCTGTGTCTTCAGAAGGTTCACCATTTGTATCTTCTTCAGTGGTTGCCGGCTCTTCCGGCGCTGTTTCATCTTCAGGATTAGTAACCTGTCCCGGAAGTTCAGTATCTGGATCTGTAGGTTCTTCTGGTAGATCTTCATCAGGTGTTTGATCTGACGGACCTTCTATCTCGGGAGAACCACCTTCTTCTGAAGGATTTGCCTCTTGATCATCAGGTAGTATTTCATCTTCAGGATTAGTAACTTGTCCTGGGATTTCGGTATCCGGATTTGTAGGTTCTTCCGGTTGAGCCTCATCAGGTGTTTGATCTGACGGACCTTCCGGCTGCACTTCTTCATCACCTGCTACCGGGTCCTCTGTTTCGGGAGAACCGCCTTCTTCAGAATTACCCGTGCCCTGATCTTGAGTTATTTCACCGGGAACTTCAGAACTTACAGAATCTATTGACTGCGTATCCGTATTTACCAATTCGTTAATTGAAGGTGTAGCATCTGTGCCAGATTCATCGGCAGAAACTACAGTAATTGCCGGTGTGAAGATAAGCAATATCATAAGAATTGTGGCTAAAACTTTCTTTGAGGTACTTATCATATTTAATTTTCACCTCCTTGTAACAAAAGTCATGCTTCATCAGCTTCCCACGAACGAAATTTCACCAACCCCTTCCCTTCTTTTTCTAAAGCTTCTTCCATTAAATGAATAAGTTCCATTAAACTTCTGAAAGGGACTGTCTTTTCGTCTTCCAGCCACTGAGTATATCCCTGAACACTTGCGTTCTCACAATACAGCACTTTGATTACAAATGTCGTTGTGGAAGCAGTTTGTTTTATGCTTTTATCATCATTTGTAATCAGTTCCTTGTTCATTATGATGCCCCCTGCACTTCTAGTAGTTTTTCTATTTTTATTGTATCAGGGAGGTGTTTTATTAGACTTTCATTTGAATGTTATTACAATTTTTTCTTAATTTTATTTAAATTTCATTACAGGCACAATTGAATTACAGATAACAGGATTCTTTACTGCATTTAAAATGGCAGATAATATAAATATTTATAGATTTTTGCAGAAAAAATGATTTAGACATAAAAAAAGACCTCGTTATCCTTCAAAATAAGTATAGGCTCATAGAGGGCTAGATCTTTATGGAGCTAATTTGACTTGCAATAGATGGTTTCATGTTTGCACAATAACAGTAAGATACAATAGAAAGAAAAGGAGAAAACATAGCGGGGTGAGACTAACATATCTTGCAATAAAAGAGAAAAATATGGGACGACGAGATTGGCCAGCAGGACACGAAGAGGGGTAGAATATGAAATGATATTTGCTTGTTAGGATGGCAAGTTTATAGTAACAAAAAAATCCGGCTTAGAAAGCTTAGAAAGCCGGAAAAAATCAATTAATTATATTATTAATTTAAGATTTATTGGATAAAAGATTCTTTGGCACCTACGGGCTGAAATGAAATTTCCAGAGAAATTTGCGGCGTAAGGAGCCTTTTTTTAAATTCTTCATTAATCCTATTTCCTATATTTTGGAGATTTTCTTCCGCTATATCAGTAAGCAAAACAACTACTCGAGATTTGTTCCACCAGCTAAATACATCTCCTTTGCGTAGAAACCGGGCCAAGATTTCGTGTAAGATATTTTTTGCTACATCTATATCTTTGTCAGAACAATTACTGCCAGTTTCAATAATTGAAATCAAGCCTAAAAATTCTTTATCCCCGGATCTAAGTATCTTGCGGCGCTCAAAGTTATATATGGCTTTGAAATAATCCGGCTCGCAAAATAGCGCTCCGTTAATAACATCTTCATTTATTATGGTATAGCTTATCTGTGTAAGATTCTTTTCAGGGTCATCTTCGCTGCCGGCAGTAATTTTGCGGTATATGGCTTTAAGCTCAGGCGTTGGTCTTACAGACATTTCTTTATACAGTCTTGCAGTTATATAATTATAATGATTCAAGGCATTTTTATACTCATGTAATTCGATTAGTGCATCGAGAAAGTATACATGGAATGATTCTTCGAAAGGTTCATAATTGACTACTCTCTCATATATGTCTATTATATCCAGATATTCATTATTTTCCTTTAACAACTCAAAAAGTCTTAACACGGACTGGACGAAAATACGATGATAGCGGCTCCGAAAAAGAAACGCCCATTCGCTATAGGGATTTTCTGCAAGAAACTCTCCCTTATATATATCTATTGCTTCTAAGTAAGCCTTTTTCGCCTTTTCAGGATTATCCACTCTTAAACTATCAGCTTCTTTTACCTTTTCCTCGAACTGAACAAAATCAATTGTGCAAGAATCGCCGGGATCGAATATATAAAATCCGTTTTCGAAAATTATATCAAAGTAGTGCTTCGTCTCCTCGCTATTTATAAGTCCGACAGACTCAAGGCCTTTTCTAAGACGAAATATTTGAGTTCTAAGGGCATTTTTCGGATCTATAAAATCTGAATCAGGCCATAAACTCTCTATTATATCTTCCGGAACTAATTTCTTATTGTAATAAGTAATAAAATACTTTAACAATTCCAGATTCTTATTGTTTCGTTTGCTTTTTTTTAAAATTGACTCATCGTCAAGTTTTATGTCGAAATTACCAAATGTATTAATCTTTATAGTCAAACCGACACCCCCCTTTAAAACCCATTTTCTTCTTAGTCTGATTGTCTTTTTATCTCTATTTTAATTATAACATTTAAAAGTGATACTTTATAAGAACTTTTTCTATAAAAACAGCTACAAGATCAGGATCATATTCCTTTCCCGCACCCTTCTTAAGTTCTTCCACTGCTTCATTTTGCGACAATGTTCTTGGGTAAGGTTTATAATTGGTCATAAAATCGTATGCATCAGCAATTGCTGCAATTCTTGCTTTCAGTGGTATTTCTTCGCCCTTTAAACCCTTTGGGTATCCGGAACCATCCCAGTTTTCGTGATGCGCAAGTACGTATTGTGCAATTTCTGAAAAATCACCTACGCAGCTCAATATTCGATAGCCTATTTCTGGGTGCCGTCTCATTTCTGCTATTTCTTCCTCTGTCAATGGACCGGTTTTATTTATAATTGATTTGTCTATTGCAACTTTGCCAATATCGTGAAGGAGGCCTATTGTTTTAAGCTCACTTAACTCTCTTGAGCTTAAAAGTATCTCCTTTCCTATGGCTACGCATAGATCGCTTACTCGTTTCGAATGTTTTTCTTCTAAAGGATGAGCTTCATATAAAGTTTTAACAATTGTTGAAATAGTCATATTTCGCATGCTAGAACTTTCGAACAACTTATTTTTATACATAAGATTTTCCGCTCTTTTTATGATTTCATTTATGTCTTCTTCTGCGGATTTCTTAACTTCCCACCCGCAAGAAATAGATAAATTTATTGAGCCTACCTTGGTATTGGCAGCTGCAATTACTATTCGGTCGATGACTTGCTTTACACCTTCTTCTGAAGTTTTTGGAAGCAAGACCGCAAATTCGTCACCGCCAATTCTAGCAATTATATCATCTCTTCTACAGGAAAGTCTTAAAGCATCTGCCGCTTTTTTTAGTATTTCATCTCCAAATTCATGTCCAAAGGCATCATTTGCCAGCTTTAGACCGTTTATATCTGCCATAATTACAGCAATAGGCAAATTTCTATCAGTATCAAGCCTGCGCAACTCCTCTTCAAAAAATCTGCGGTTATAAAGGCCGGTTAATTGATCATGGTAGCTTAAATACTCTATTGATTTTAATGTAGCTTCGAGAAGCTCTTTTTCATTTATCAGCATTTCTTCATTTCTCTTGCGAATAATTCGAATCCATGCATTACTAAACAAGATAGTAAGACTTGACTCATCATATTTGGTATAATCTGAGTCTTTGTTTGCAACGGCTGTCACCATAACAATTTTACCTTTGTCAAATATCGGCACCGATAAGTATCTGGATAGATTGACATAATTGTTTTGAAAATCAAGATTGTCGAAACAATTTATAACTATCGATTGTTTTTCCTTTATAACATTTGCCCAGAAGCCTGCCTTTTCAAAATCTACTTTAATATTATTTTTTTCTAATTTGCACTCGTTCAATATGTTGTCAGAAATACAAGCAAGTTCAATTTCATTACTGTCCTCATTATAAATGAAAGCATATGCCAATTTGCTTTCTGTTATCTTTAGCGCCTCATTTAATGTGAAATAAATTAATTCCTCTATGCTATTAAAATCTTGCTGGAGTATTTTTATTAAGCTTTCGCTCAGCTCAATGTTCTGTCTTGCAAGTTGTTCAGCTTTTTTTCGTATTATGGATAAACCCAAATGTTTAAGGTAAAATCTAATCCTATTATGTTTGCTGAAATTTTTGCCTTTTGGCATCAGAAAAATTACATTTCCCAAAAGAATGCCATCTTTTGTGATATTTGCAACAGCTATCTGGCCTATGTCAAGTCCGTTCATCATTTTTGAAATCTCAGACTGTATAAATTCTTCGCCAAGCAGTTCGTCAAGTGAAGAGAAAATAATTATATCATCCGAAATTTGTTCGCTTTTGCATTTTGTGTAGTCAGTAAGCCTTCTGCAAAACAGTGTACAGTACTCCGAAAGCGATCTAGCCTCACTTATGTTAAAGTTCGGGCCGCATGCAACTTTAATCACGAATTTTTCGCCGGAAACATCAAGCAAATTAACAAATACGCAGTTAGCTTTTGATACTAATAAAAGGGCATTTGCGACACTTTGATAGTCCATATTTTCTAACATTTGTAAGAACTCAAGGTCCAATTCGAAAAAATCTTTTGGTACTTTTTTAGGCGGGCCATTAACCCTCTCTGCGAAATTATCTATCATGATTTACCCTCCTATATAAGTTTTAAGCAACCCCATCCCCATATTTTTATATCTATCTATTTTATATAATATCTAAAAATTCCTTTATCTGCGCAATGCCAAATTACATGTCTAAGATTTTGGCGAGAACACCGGTCTCGTACTTAAATTTTTGAACTATATTTTGAATCTGCTCATCGGCCAGTTTGTCGTGGAGAATAATAACCTTCTTGTTTGCACCTCCTATATTGTAGGTAAAAGAGATTTTGTGCTGAGTTATCTCTATGCTGTCTAAAAATATTTTATCTTTGTTAAATTTGACCATCTTCGAGTCTGAAAGTATGCCAAAGCATGATATTGTCACAAATTCAGGATTTAATTTTGTTACCTTCGGTACAACTTTTGCATCCCTTTCTTCGATTCCAACTATTTGAATATGCAATATTTCATTTTCCAAAATCAGTTTCGCATCACTGTATTCTTTGTATTCAGCTATGAGCAAGATAATAAGTATTAGTATAATGCCGGCTAAAGCAAGAAAAAGAAAACTGGCATAGGGCCAATCCTTCATGCTTATAGTCAGTAAAAGGGCTGCACCAGTAAATAAGCATATTGAGGCGAGGATAAATTTTAGCCGTAATTTTATAATATTCAAAATAGACACACCCTTTTATATATGTTGTCCCGTTCTTTTATTTTATAGTAATATAATAATGTAAAAAAGTCGCCACCTAAAAAGGGTGATTTGTAAAAATCCCTATCACATTAATAGGGTGATAGGGATTTTTACAAGTAATTTAGCTATAGAGCTATATTTTTATACAATTTTCGTCTCTTCATGTTTTAGTATTTGTAGTACTGTCTTCATCAAAAAACTTAATAAGCTGGGACTTGTTCTGGACTTCGCATTTTGAATAAATATTTTTTATATGAGTTTTAACCGTATTTTCGCTAAGATGCAGCTCCTCTGCAATCATTTTGTATGTTAATCCTTTTAACAGTAACGCTGTAATCCCTTTCTCTCGCTCAGTAAGTCCTCGGCTAGTCATAAGATTATAAATTGCCTTATCTTGTTCCGGATGAGTCATGTTAAAAAAATTAGTAAGAAAAGCGTGTTCTTTCAGCAATCTTATAAGTTGGTTATTTAAGACAGGTAGCATCAACATTATCACAAATACAATAGCAAGGGCTACTACTGTTGAGCTTGAGGTATTCGGATTTGCGGCGTAAATTCTGCTTGCTGTAATTTCTCCTATAAATACCCCTAATACATTTGCTGCAAGACCTGTGCCAAATATCTTTGCAGCATTTTGGCTGTAATCTACCATTTCGCCAAGGATACTCCACCAAAATAAATCAAAAATGCCACATGCCCCTAGCATCAACGAATCTATTATTATATAGCTTCCTGCGGAACGATCTAAATAAGCAAAGAGCAGAAAGGAAAATCCTATCATGGCAATGCCGACAATCAACGCATAAGTTCTGTTGGTTTCTAATGGTATATTTCGCAAAACAAGTATTGTTGCAATATAAGGAACCGCCCAAAACCAGCTGACAAGAAACCGATGCTCGTAAAATGCAGGATTTATGATGCGATACATAAGGCCAGAATTAATAGTTATAATAATTATGAAAATGCATAAAAACAATAATGGAACTTTTACCTCTTTTTCTAGCGCCGGATTTTGCTGGTTTATTTCCGGTGCTCCATCAACATCTAGTTTAATATTTAAAAAAAAGGAAAGGACAAGAGAAAAGATTGATATTGCAAGAGCTGTAAATGGAGAAAAGTTTACTGCAATTATATTAAAAATTATCATTAAAATATTAGAGAAAATAAGTGCATCTGCAACAGTTTTTATTCTTTTTTCGGGGGGTGTAAAATTCTTAAGATAAAAACCCCAAGATGCTATCGCAAAACCTGCCGAAAATGAAATAACTATTATTGAAACATGCCATGCTGCAGAATAAGGAGTGAAGAAAATGCTGCTGCCGGCTATACATACTAAGGCTGAAATTGAAAAAACCCGTTTTGCCTCATGAATATTTTTTATTAATAAGCCGCAGGAAATAAGTCCTGCGGAATGTGCTGCTATTCCAGAAAAAAGCATATTTTGTACAGAAATATTGTTGCTTTCCCCTAAAGCATAAAAAATTTGTCCTTCAAAGGGAAAAGCAAGCAACCAACCGGAATAAAGTGAAAAGAGAAGTATCGACAAGGTGCAGCTGTTAAAGGAAAACATAGATTTTCCGAATAAACTTTTTTTCCATTGCACTATTTTTCACCGCCTTAGTACGATAGTAACCACAGTAAAGCTCCTCTAGGTTTTACAATTATTACTACTATTCATACTAATCTACATTTTATACTATTATTTTACAATATTTTTCACAAAATTTCCAGTAAATTTCTTGATTTTTATAAAAGATCTTTGTTCTAACTAATTTTTGTTTTAACTATATATATGATATTTCTGTTATAATATTAAAAAGGTATTAGAAAAATCTATTCCGGAGGTGTCAAATTGTCAAAATCCAAAATAGACAGCAAGATATTATGGCCTTTAATCGCCTTATGTCTCGGATGGACACTTATCTACGCAGATAGAACTGCAATGTATCCTCTTCTTTCGGTAATAGGAGATAATTTTCACTTAACAAACACTCAAATAGGGACAATTACCGGCAGTTATTTCCTCATCTATGTAGCAATGCAGATACCATCCGGAATATTTGCCGATAAAATCGGACAGAAAAGGCTTTTGATATCAACTTTTATAATTGTAGGATTTGCTCTTATTGGATTTGCTTTATTTGCTAAAAGTTATTTATCTTTGCTTTTATTTACTGTATTTCACGGATTCGGCGCAGGATTTTTCTATCCTTGTGCATATGGAATAATGCTAAAAATAGTGGATTCTGACTCTTGGGGTAGGGGTGCTGCTATTGTAAATCTTGGAATGTCATTAGGGCTTATTATAGGTCTTGCTGCAAGCGGCCCTTTATACATACATTTTGGTAATTATTCTGCAATATTTCTTCTGCTTGCAATTCTTACTTTACTGTCCGCATTTATTTTAAATAAAGCAATACCGAATATAGAAAAAAGCATAGCCGGCCAGCAGGAAAACTTTAAGGTTTTAGAGGTGCTTAAAAATAAAAATCTATTATTTATAAATCTTTCTCAATTTTGTGCACTATATGGTTATTGGACTGCGGTTACATGGGGTGCCACTTTTTTCTATGAGGAAAGAGGTATAAGTATGGAGTTTGCAGGTCTTTTTGTTGCAATCGTAGGAATAAGCGCCATAATTCCGAGCCTGGTAATGGGTAGTATCTCAGATAAAATCGGAAGGAAGAAAATGGCTCTTGTTCTTTTTCCCCTCGGAAGCCTTACTATTTTTCTCATGGCCTATGCCCGCTCCAAAGCTGCCATAATTCTTTCGCTCATAGCTTATGGCGTAGTAGGCAAATCTTCCTGGGATCCGATAGCAGTTGCTTGGACCGGGAGTCATGCCTTTGCAATGGACAAAAAAGCGCTCGGCACAGCTATGGGCATATTTAACTTTTCCGGTATGATGTCGGCAGTAGTTGCACCGATAATTACAGGATTTATTAAGGATGTTACAGGCTCACTGGTTGCTGCGTATTATGTGGCTGCAGCTATATCAGTATTAGGAGGATTTCTAGTTATGTTTGTCAGTGAAGAACCTGAAAGTAAATAGAAAGTACGGCAACAGCGATTTTAATTTTAAAAATCTGTTGCCGTACTTTCTGTAGGTTTAAATAATTTATTCTACTGCCATTGCTGCATAAAAGCCTGTCCGTATAGCTTCTCCGACTTTTGCCACTTTTTCGGCATCACCGACTACAGTAGTCTTTATATTATATTTTGCTTTTATAGCATTAGAAAGAGTTGTATCTGCTTTTTGTCCAAATGCAGTAATTACAGTATCAGCTTCCACTGTCTCCCTGCTTCCGTCTTTCTTTTCTATAACAACGCCGTTGGGCTCAATAGCTACAACTTTGCTGTCTGTAAGTAATGTTACATCGTTTTCTGCCAGCATCCTCATTAAGCTTATCTTATTTATCGGCATTGCATCTTGAGCGCATTCGCTCAACATTTCGATGACAGTTACCTTTTTGCCCTGCATGGCAAGTTCTAATGCAGTATCACATCCGCTAAGGCCGCCACCGCAAATCGCAATCCTTTCACCAAATACACCATTTTTATGAGCGTCAATAACACCTATTACATTTTTGCCAGTAATGCCAGGAATATTCGGAACAAGTGGAACAGAGCCCGTAGCAACAAAAATTTTATCAGCATAGTCTAATATAGTATCATCTGCTTTTATTTCAGTATTGAATTTTATTTTAACACCAAGTTTTTTAAGCTGAACATCGTACCAATCTATTAATTCTCTTATACGTTTTTTAAAAGGTGCCGTTGCAATAATTTTCAAGATGCCACCTATATCATTAGTCTTTTCATAAATAGTTACATGATGCCCTTTTAGCGCCGCAACTCTCGCTGCTTCAAGACCGCTGGGACCTGCTCCGATTATTACAATATCTTTTGGGTTATCTGTTTTTGTAATTTGAAAATACTTTTCCATGCACACCTGGATATTTACTGAACAACTTAGTTGTGTAAGCCTGCCAAAAATCCGTCCAATACACTCTTCATTGCAAACAAGACATGGTCTCATATCTTCTCTGCGGTTTTCCATTAGCTTTTTCGGGAATTCCGGATCTGCTATAGATTGGCGGCCGAACATTATAAAATCGCAATCGCCGGAATTTACAAGCTCAAGTGCTGTTTCAGGTGTATGATTTCCAGCATTTATTAGCGGGACTTTTACATATTTTTTTGCCTCTTTGCACACATAAGCCATACATGCATCTCCGACATATGCTGTAGGGAATATATAGTCCATAGTTTCATATGCCCCAGCATCAACATCAAAAGCATCAACTCCTGCCCTCTCCAATATTTCAAGGATAGGCATACTATCCTCTAAAGTGCGTCCGCCAGGAAATCTATGGTCAAGAGCTATTCTAAAAATTATAGGCATATCTTGACCCACTGCGTTTCTTACAGCTTGAACAATTTCAACTGCAAAGCGGGCGCGATTTTCAACGCTTCCCCCGTATTCATCGGTTCTCTTATTCCAAATAGGCGAGAAAAATTGATCAATAAGATAACCTGCATGGCCATGAATTTCGATTGCATCAAAACCGGCATTTTTAGCAAAAGTTGCGGCTTTAGAAAAATCTTTAATTATCTCTTTAATTTCTTCAACTGTCAAAGGACGGCAAATTACATTTGGATCATAAAAGGACGGGTTTTCAGAGGAGGAAACCGGAACTTCTTCTCCGATGTCAGGCATCCCATTACGGCCTGTGCCCGGGCTTAACTGAGCACAAATTTTTGCACCCCATCTGTGGACTCTTTCACATAAAACAGTAGTTTTAGGAATGGCACGATTATTGTTAAATGCTATAGTGGGTCCTCCTTGTGCTAGTTTTTCATTTATAAACTGGGCACCGATGATAATTAGGCCAAATCCACCTCTTGCCCGCTCTTCGTAATACATCATGCCTTCTTCGCTTTCAGTTCCATCTTGCATAGGTGTAAATGTGCCCATAGGAGACATTACTAAGCGATTCCTTAAATTCATGTTACCTATTTTCATAGGTTCAAACAACTTTGCATACTTATTTTCCATATTACCAGTCCTTTCCTTTTTTTAAAAGTTTAAGCCTTATATGCAAGTCCAACCGCCGTCGCATGTTACAACAGATCCCGTTACATATGTAGATTCGTCTGCTGCAAGGAAAATGATGGCTGAATCCAGCTCTCCTTCTTTGCCTGGACGTTTCATCGGTGTGCACCTTCTTATAAATGAATCCATTGCTGCCATGGCTTCAGGATTATTTGCTTCGGACGGGAAAAAGCCAGGGCAAAGCGCGTTTACTGTCACTCCTCTTGTTGCCCACTCAGCTGCTGCAGCCCTTGTAAAATTGACTACCCCTCCTTTCGAGGCATGATATCCTGCCACTGGAACATCTGCGTTACCTACAAGGCCAAAGATCGAAGCTATATTAATAATTCTACCATAACCTCTTTTTAGCATTTCTCTCCCGAATTCTCGAGTACATTGAAATGTTCCTGTAAGTTCTAGATCTATATTGTGCTGCCAGATTTCATTGGTCATTTCCTCTAAAGGTGCAGACCCGCCGCCACCTGCATTATTAACTAAGATATCAACTTTACCAAATTTATTTATGATTGTTGCTACAGAATCTTTTACTTGATCAAGTTTTGTGACATCGCAGGGAACAACAAGGCACTTTACTCCCGTTGTTCGTATCTCTTGTGCCACTTCCTCAAGTTTATTCTTTCTTCTTGCCATAATAGCAATATCTGCCCCTTGTTTGGCCAGTGCTAAGGCAAATTGTCTCCCAAGGCCTGCTGAAGCCCCTGTTACGGCGGCTACTCTTCCAGTTAAATCAAACATATTCATCTCTCCCTTTAGTATAAAGTTTTAGTAAAGATCATTCACCATTGCTTTGTGCGACATTAATAAACGCAAAAAGAAAAGCAGAAGCAATATAACAATGACATATTGATATGCAAAAAACTCGCATGTTTTTGCACGCGAGTTTATTGGCAAAATGAGCAAGTCTATAAGCCGAGTTCTGTTTTAGATGGTCATCTATCTAGGATGTCAGTTGCCTGACACCTCAAGCGACCATACCCGGGAGCGCAGCGGGCCACTGCATAAGCTCCTCTATTTGGTCTTGCTCCAGGTGGGGTTTACAGGGCCGGGAAGTCACCATCCCGCCGGTAAGCTCTTACCTTACCTTTCCACCCTTACCCGGTATCATCCCACGGGAAATACCGGGCGGTATATTTCTGTTGCACTATCCTTGAGGTCGCCCTCACTGGGTATTACCCAGCACCTTGCCCTATGGAGCTCGGACTTTCCTCGAACACAAAGTGTCCGCGACCATCTGACTTACTCATTTATGTATGTGTTATTTTATGTAAAATCAGTTACATTTTATAGCTTTTAATCAAATTCTATATCTTCTTCATCAATAGCTTCATCAATTCCTTGATTAGCCAGCTCATCTGCTCTCTTATTATATTCTCTTCTTATATGCCTTATAGTAAAATTTTTGAATTCATTTATCAAAGAACATACTTCTTCATACAACGGCTTGAGTCCGGCATTTTTTACCTGATATTCTTTATTTATCTGCTTTACCATAAGTTCGCTGTCTGAAAATACCTCAATTTCATCACACTGCATCTCAAGAGCTTCTCTCAAAGCGGTAACAAGTGCCGTATACTCTGCAATGTTATTTGTGGTCTCGCCTATGTAATCATTGATTTCTTTTATGACATTATTATTTTCGTCTACGAAAACTATGCCTATACCCGCGCTTCCCGGATTGCCTCGAGAAGCCCCATCTGTATAAACTGTAAGTTTACTCATAAATCCTCCCATTGCTTATATTTTTACGAATTTATTTAGTATTTTTCTTCACTGTTTAACCAATATACGACCACAGTGCTCGCAGTAAACTATTTTTTCTGAGCGCATTACCTCATCGGCTATCATAATAGATAATTCGGTCATACATCCTCCACACGTAGAGTTTTCTATCACCGGAGCAACCGGATTGGGTTTATTTTTCTTTATTCTTTTGTATATATTAAGCAGCTCGGGAGAAATCGTATTTTCTAATTTAGTTTTTCGTACTTCAATTGATTCAAGCCCCTCTTTTATTTTACCAAGTTCTTGACAAGTTTTCAATCGTTTTTCGCTATATTCTTTCTTGATAGTATCAATAATTTCCTGAGACTTTTCGATTTCCTTGCTAAGTATTTCAATTTCTTCCATCATCTCAATGGCACTTTCTTCACTTTTTTTAGTCCTGTCTTGCAACAATTCCTGCTTGTCTTTTAAAGCGTTTAATTCCTTTATTGTAGTCACTTCTCCGCCATAAATCCTTTCTTCAAACTGTCCTATTTCATCGGTAAATTCATTTATCTTCTTTTCTACTTTTTTTAGCTCTTTGTCTAAAAATAAAAAGCGCTCTCTTTTACTATCGATAGAAGACTTTTCCTCGCTCATTTCCCTTTTTAGTTTTCCTAATTCTTTTAAGGCCATATGATTATTCAATGATGCCTCAAGTATCTTAGATTGCTTTTCCAACGTTTGATATTCATACAGTAAAATTAGTTCTTCTTTTACACTAGCCATTTTATGCACCTCTTTCAAAATAAAAAGAGAACGGGATAACTCCTGTTCTCATATAATAATAAAAGGATCCTTATTTTCAAATATATGAAAATCTATTTCTTTGTTTTGCTGTTTACTTTCATTGTCTAAATAGTTTTTAAGAGCCAAAAGTAGAATGTTCTCCGTTGGAAAATGTCCGGCGTCAATAACCGCTATGCCAATCTCACCTGCATCAACAGCTTCATGATATTTCAAGTCGCCGGTAACCATAACGTCAGCACCGTTTAAGGCAGCGGTCTGCAATAAGTCTGCTCCTGCTCCGCCACATATGGCCACCTTTCTAATTTCTTTGTTTAAGTCGCCGACAGCTCTAACATAAGGGGTCTTAAGTTTTTGCTTTACAACTTCACAAAATTCTTTTAAGGGCATGGATTCATTTATATAGCCCATTCTTCCTATTCCATAAATTTTGCCTTGATTTTCAACTGGATATATATCAAAAGCAACTTCTTCATACGGATGAACTTTTAGCATTGCATCTATAACTTTAGTTTGCAAACTTTCCGGAATAATAGTTTCTATACGCACTTCATCAACTTTTTCCAGCTTACCTTCTTCCCCGATAAATGGATGGGTACCGCTTAATGGTTTAAAGGTGCCTGTGCCGTTTATATTAAAGGTGCAGTGACTGTAATTTCCAATATGGCCTGCCCCTGCATCACACATCGCATCTCTTACCGTATCTTCATATCCCTTGGGCACAAAAACAACTATTTTCTTTAATTTTTCTTCATAGGTTTGTTTCAAAATTTCAACTTGTTCAAGCCCGAGGGTATTGGCTAAAATATCGTTGATGCCTCCATAAGCTATATCCATATTGGTATGAGCCGAATAAATAATTATATCATTTTTAACTGCAGTAGAAACTAGCCTTCCAATGGGGGTATCTGTTCTTAATGATTTGAAAGGTTTAAAAAAAAGCGGATGATGCGAAATTATCATATCAAAATCATTTTTTGAGGCAAAATCAACTGTCTCCTGGGTTACCGTGAGAGTCAGCAAGACTTTTGATATATCTTTGGACGGATCGCCTACTGCTAAACCGGGATTGTCCCAGTCTAATGCAAGGTTCGTCATTGCCCATTTTTCTAATATTTGAATTAACATTTTGCAAGAAATCATTTTATGGCCTCCTTTAACACATCAAGCCTTTTTTTATATTCAAAAATCATCTGTTTGCTGTCTGTCCTTCGAGAGTCTTTTAGGCTTTCAATAATCATCTTAAGATGTTTTTCTTGATATTTCATGTATGATACAGTAATTGGATCCTTTTTGTGCCGCAGTATAGGACCAAACAGCACATCTGCCTCAACAAAAGCTAGAGTTCCTACGCTTTTTATCGTTAACACCTCATAAAATTTTCCGTCTTCCTTGCAAACATCCTCATCTATTATTTTGTAGCAATGAGTCAGAAGATATTTTCGAAGTTCGGCAACATTTTTCATTGGCTGCAATATAATAGTTTGAAATGAAGATGCAATTTGTTTTGATTCTTCGAAAATGTCGATAATTGTCATGGCTCCCATTCCGGAAATCACAGCTACATCGCTTTCTTTTGATGTTAAAGGTTTAAATCCAGAACCATATCGCAGTTCAATGCGATCCATAAATCCGAATCTTTCAATGTTTTCCTTTGCTTTTAGATATGGTCCGGGCAGCACTTCAGTTGCTATAACTTTAGGACAGATGCCTTCAGTCACAAGATATATGGGTAAATAAGCATGATCTGTTCCTATATCGGCTACTTTTGAACCTTTAGGGATTTTTGACGCTATAAGTTGTAATCTCTTTTTGATTCTCATTTCTACCTCTGCCAAAGTAAGCAAAACAGCGGAGAAAATTCCCCACTGTTTTCGCCTTATTCCAAGAAATCTTTAAGCCTTTTGCTCCTGCTGGGATGACGCAGTTTTCTCAAGGCCTTAGCTTCAATTTGTCTAATTCTTTCCCGGGTTACTCCAAATTCCTGTCCGACTTCTTCTAATGTTCTAGGGCGCCCGTCATCAAGACCAAATCTCAAGCGCAGCACCTTTTCTTCTCTAGGTGTCAAGGTTTCCAATACATCTTCCAGCTGTTCTTTTAGTAAAAGATAAGCTGCTGCATCTGCAGGGGCTAATGCTTCGTCATCAGGGATAAAATCTCCTAAAAAGCTATCCTCTTCTTCACCTATGGGAGTTGCAAGGGAAACAGGTTCTTGTGCTATTTTCATTATTTCTCTTACTTTTTCAACAGGTAGTTCCATTTCCTCCGCAATCTCTTCCGGGGTAGGGTCCCTGCCAAGTTCTTGCAGTAGCTGCCGCTGAACCCGAATGAGCTTATTTATTGTTTCGACCATATGCACAGGTATTCTTATGGTCCTTGCTTGATCGGCTATGGCCCTGGTAATTGCCTGTCTTATCCACCATGTAGCATAAGTGCTGAACTTATATCCCTTTTTATAATCGAATTTTTCTACTGCTTTCATCAAACCCAGGTTGCCTTCTTGAATCAGGTCAAGAAAGAGCATACCTCTGCCTACATATTTTTTTGCAATGCTGACCACTAATCTCAGGTTTGCTTCTGCTAATCGGCGTTTTGCCTCTTTATCTCCTGCTTCAATGCGCTTTGCAAGCATTATTTCTTCTTCAGCCGAAAGAAGTGGAACTTTTCCTATTTCTTTTAAATACATCCTTACCGGGTCATCGATGGCCACTCCCTCTGGAGCGGAAAGATCTATTTCTTCCGGAGGAACCTCTTCAAGTTCAAGATCTTCTTCTGTAGAAGCTTCTTCGCTATCGTCTATAATTTCAATCCCCATTTCTTCCAGGGATTCATATATTTTATCAATTTGATCAGCATCAAGATCCTCCAAATCTTCTAAGGCATTCATAATTTCTCCGTAAGAAAGTGACCCATTTTTCTTGCCCTTTTCTATTAGGTCCTTTACAATTTTCATTTTATCCTGCATTTTGTCCTGCGTTGCTTTTTTGCTGTTTTTCTTTTCCATCTGTTCTTTTTCTGCCATTATGCCCCCTCCTTCCCCGGATTAGTGTAAGTCTTTAATCCATTCATTTCAGTCTTAAGTTGTTGATAGGTATTCAAAAGACTGTTGATCTCCTCTCTTTGACCTAGCATTTCAGCTTCCTTTATCTCTCGTCTCACTTGAGATATGGCTTTCTTAAGATATCCTTGTTTTATCTTGACAACAAGAGAATTTATAATTTCTTTGTCGTCTGAAATTAGATTTTCAAGAAGTATCGCTGAAAGTTCTGCGCCTTCTTCTTCATCTAAATAATTAAAAATGTCAGAGGCATTTACCTCTTGATTTTTATTGACCATTTCAAATATAATTTCAGCAATTTTTTTTGTGTTTTTATTTGTAAAAAATCGAGGTTCAATTTTTTCTCCCAAGTTTTTCCACATACGGTTATCACTTTCAAGCATAAATTTTAGCAGCTTACGCTCAGCCTTATGAACTCCGCTGATTGCGGGCGCTTTAGATAAGACAAAATTATTCGAACCGGTTAAACTTTCTCTAGAACCGGCTCGCGGCATTGCTTGAGCTGATTTTTTTCTTTTTTCCTTTGCTTCCTTTATTATAGAACCGGCAGAAATGCCAATTTCTGAAGCTAGTTTCTTAGCATATATCTCTAGTTCCGGTTCGCTGTCCACAGCACTGAGGATCTCTATAGCTTGCTCAATAAATTTTAATTTCTCCTCCGAATTATTTATATTAATACCTTTTTTTGCTAAAGTCAATTTATAATTTATTAGATCTTCTGCATTATTTAGAAGACCTCGGAAATAATCCGGACCGTATATGCTTACTATTTCGTCAGGGTCTTTGCCTTCAGGCAAAGCTAGAACCTTTACGTAAAGTCCTTCTTGAGCCAATACTTCCATTCCTCTTACAGTAGCAGCTTCTCCGGCTGCATCTCCATCATATGAGAGAATAACACTATTTGTATATTTTTTAAGCAGCTTTGCCTGGTTTTTTGTAAGGGCAGTGCCCAAAGAAGCTACGGTATTTTCAAAGCCGTGTTGGTGCAGCATTATGCAGTCCATATAACCTTCGACTATAATAACGTCTAAAGACGGATCTTTTTTTATTTTTGAAAGAGCGTACAAATTATCGCCTTTTGAAAACAGCGGCGTTTCAGGAGAATTTAAATATTTCGGAAGGGATTCATCAAGGGCGCGCCCTCCAAACCCTATTATGTTTCTTGTAATATCCTCTATAGGAAAAATTATCCTGTTCCTAAACCTGTCATAAAAACCTTTTTTATCCTTTCGCGGTATGGCAAGACCTATTTTCTCCAAGGCTTCAGCGCTTATACCTTTACTTTTGTAAAATTTGATAAGCGAATCCCAGGATTTTGGAGCATAACCAATGCAAAACTTTTCTATTGTCTCGTCTCTTATACCGCGTTTTTTCAAATAATTTATCGCGTTTTTACCTTCGCTTGTATGAAGTAAGCAGTAGTTATAGTATTTTGCCGCTAACCTATTTATTGAAAAATATTCACGTTTTGTTCGAAATTCCTCGGAAAACTCCTGATTCATATCATGCGGAAGTCTTACATTAAATTTATCTGCAAGATACCTGACGGCCTCAGGAAAGCTAAGATTTTCTTTTTTCATTACAAAGTTAAAAACATTTCCACCTGCGCCGCACCCAAAGCAATAAAACAGCTGCTTCTCTCCATTTACACTAAATGAAGGAGTTTTTTCATCGTGAAAAGGGCATAGACCCTTGTAATTCTCACCCTGCTTTTTGAGAGAAACATATTCTGAAACAACAACCACTATATCAGCTGCGTTTTGCACTTCTTTGATAATATCTTCAGGATAAAACCCCATTTTCTTCACCAAACCTCAAAAACTTCCTCAATCATTAATAAAGTAGTTCTTTTTTGGTTTATTGATTTATCTCTCCTCTTTTCAAATTTACATAAAACATTATTCTACGTTAATACCCATTATTCCTTCTTTTATTTTTACAAATCTACGAGCAAAATTTTTTATATTTCCAAGGGCCATGATGATGGAACAAAAAACTCTTTGAACTTGCTTATTGCAAAAATATCCGTCATTCCTGCTATATAATCAGCCACCGCTCTTTGAATTCCTGACTCCTGGGATATTTTTACAAATTCTAAAGGCATAAGATCCGGGTTATTAATATAATGTTCGAATAAGAGTTTGATCATTTCTCTGACTTTGTTTTCCTGGGTCTTTGCAGATGAACCTATATAAACCTTTTCAAAGAGGAATGTTCTCAGTTCCCAAGTTGCATTAAAAACATTATCACTCATTTTTACTTCGGCTTTTTCATAGCTTGTCTCGATAACATCCTTAATCATTGTATCAATACGCTCTCCGTGCTTTTTGCCTAAAATGGCAACTGATTTTCGCGGCAGGTCCTCTTCTTTAAGTATTCCTGCTCTTTCAGCATCATCAATATCATGATTTATATATGCAATCCAATCAGATAGCCTTACCACATATCCTTCTAATGTTGCAGGTTTTCCCCTTGTGGTATGGTTTCTAATCCCATCTCGCACTTCCCATGTAAGATTAAGCCCTGTGCCTTTTTCCAAAAAATCTACGACTCTAAGGCTTTGCTCTTCATGTCTGAAGCCCTCGTCTAAAAGCTCATTTAGCACTTGTTCGCCCGTATGCCCAAAAGGTGTGTGTCCTAGATCGTGCCCTAATGCAATAGCTTCTGTTAGGTCTTCGTTTAATCTTAAACTTCGAGATATCGTCCGTGCTATCTGAGATACTTCTAGTGTATGAGTGATACGAGTTCTGTAATGGTCGCCTTCAGGCGAAATAAATACCTGGGTTTTGTGTTTTAATCGTCGGAAAGCTTTTGAGTGAATTATTCTGTCTCGGTCTCTTTGAAAATCTGTTCTTATACTACATTTTTCCTCCTCTCTGCATCTACCTTTCGTATTACAGCTCAGAGAGGCATAAGGGGAAAGATAATTTCTTTCAAAGTCCTCCTGTCTTTCGCGAAAATTCACAGGACACCACTCCTTAAAGATTTCCGAATCAGCTTTTGGTCATTCTCGTATATATGATATTCGATATCAAGATCCCTTTTTCCTCTAATTTATTAAAAAATAGATAAAGCAAGAGTGCAACACAATGTAATTGGCACTCTTGCTTTTTTGTTTTTATATTTACGAATATAAGCTTTTTAACCTATCTTAATTATTATCCTCTCTGGGATTTGTAAGCTGAGCTTGAGCCGCAGCAAGTCGTGCTATAGGTACTCTAAAGGGCGAACAACTTACAAAATCAAGCCCTATCATATGACAAAACTCTACCGAACTGGGTTCGCCGCCGTGCTCACCGCAAATACCTATCAGAAGATCAGGTTTTACACTGCGGCCTTTTTCTACTGCCATCTTCATTAATAAGCCGACTCCATCTCTATCTAAAACAATAAACGGTGAATCGCTTAGTATCTTGTTTTCAATATAATGTGGAAGTATTTTGCCCTCAGCATCATCTCGGCTAAAGCCGAATGTTGTCTGTGTCAAATCATTTGTTCCAAAAGAGAAGAAATCTGCATAATTTGCAATTTTATCAGCAGTAAGGCAAGCTCTCGGCAGCTCAATCATTGTACCTATTAGGTAGTGTACTTTAATTCCTTCTTCTTCAAACACATCTTCTGCTGTTTTTTCTACGGCTTCTCTTAGAATTCTAAGTTCGGCCTCATGTCCTACCAATGGTATTTCGATCTCAGGAAGAACTTTTACGCCTTTCTTTGCAAGATTGCATGCTGCTGTAAGTATCGCTCTAACTTGCATAGTATATATTTCAGGATATAAGAGGCCAAGCCTGCATCCTCTAAGTCCCAACATTGGATTCATTTCGCTTAGCGCACGAACTTTCTTTAATATTTCTTGTTTTTCTTCTAATTCTTTGGATGGGCCTTTCGCCTTAAGTTCCATTATTTCAACTATGAGTTCTTCCTCATTAGGCAAAAATTCATGAAGCGGGGGGTCCAATAATCTTACGGTAACAGGCAGACCTTCCATTGCTTGGAATATGCCTTCAAAATCTTTTTGCTGCATTGGAAGAATCTTACTCAGTGCTTCTTCCCTTTCTTCTTTGGTCTCCGCCATAATCATCTGCTGAACTACCGGCAGCCGATCCTGAGCCATAAACATATGCTCTGTCCTGCAAAGGCCTATTCCCTCTGCGCCAAATTCCAATGCCTTTTGAGCATCAGATGGTGTATCAGCATTTGCTCTAACTTTTAGTTTGCGTATTTCATCGGCCCAAGCAAGAATTTGATTAAATTCTTCAGAAAGCTCAGGATCAATTAACGGAACTTGGCCAAGCATAACCTCTCCTGTTGAACCATCAATAGAAATTATATCACCTTTTTTAACTGTAATCTGCCCGACTTTAAACTCTTGTTTTTCATAGTCGATTCGAATACTTTCACAACCTGATACACATGGTTTGCCCATTCCTCTTGCCACAACAGCAGCATGGCTTGTCATGCCTCCACGGCTTGTAAGTACGCCTTGAGCCGCTACAATACCATGAATATCGTCAGGAGTAGTTTCCGTTCTGACAAGGATTATTTTTTCGCCGTTGTTTCCAAGAGCTTCTGCCTCATCCGGATCAAAAACCACACGGCCGCAGGCTGCACCTGGTGAAGCCGGCAATCCTTTGGCTATTGGCTGCACTTTTGCATTTGGGTCTATTCTGCGGTGTAGTAGGGTCTCTACTTGGCCCGCCGGCACCCTAAGAATTGCTTCCTCTTTAGTTATGAGGCCTTCCTTTACCATATCAACTGCCACTTTAACGGCTGCTTGTGCTGTGCGTTTGCCGCTGCGGGTCTGCAGCATGTATAGTTTGCCGTTTTCAATGGTAAATTCTATATCCTGCATATCCCGATAATGTTTTTCAAGTAAGTTGCAAACATTTATAAACTGCTCATAAACCTCAGGCATTACTTCTTTAAGCTGTTTTATATCTTGAGGTGTCCTGATACCTGCAACTACGTCTTCGCCCTGAGCATTCATTAAAAATTCGCCATAAACTTCTTTTTCGCCGGTAGAGGGATTCCTTGTAAATGCAACACCGGTTCCTGAATCATTGCCCTTATTCCCGAATACCATTGCCTGAACATTCACAGCAGTTCCTAAATCATCAGGTATCTTATTAATCCTGCGGTAGACTTTTGCCCTCTGATTGTTCCAAGATTTAAACACCGCTTCTACTGCCATTAGAAGCTGTTCTTTTGGATCTTGGGGAAAATCTCGCCCAGTCTCTTCTCTTATCAATTTTTTGTAGCCCTCTATAACTTCCTTCCAGTCTTCAGCATCTAGTTCTGTATCATATGTAGCATTCTTTTTCTTTTTGACCTCACTTATTATTTCTTCAAACTTTTCATGAGGAACTTCCATAACTACATTTCCAAACATCTGAATAAATCTTCTGTAGCTGTCATAGGCAAAGCGCTCGTTGCCGGTTTTCTCTGCAAGCCCTTTTACGCTCTCATCATTTAGGCCTAAGTTAAGTATCGTGTCCATCATACCGGGCATAGATATAGCAGCGCCTGATCTTACGGACACAAGGAGAGGATCTTTAGGATCTCCAAGCTTTTTGCCCATTTCTTTTTCTAGCTCTTCCAATGCTTGAAAAATCTGGGATAAAATATCCTCCGATATTTTTTCACCTTCCTCATAATAGTTCAAGCAAGCTTCCGTGGTAATTGTAAAGCCCATAGGTACAGGCAAACCTATTTTTGTCATTTCTGCCAGATTTGCGCCTTTTCCTCCAAGTAGCTTGCGCATTTGAGCATTGCCTTCGCGAAAATTGTAAACATATTTTTTTGCCATCTTTACATTTCCCCTTTCTGTATTATTTCCAATATATTACTTGCTATCTCTTCTACTGCTTTATTCGAAACATCAATTTGTGGACATCCGATTTTTTTCATAATGTTTTCAGCATACTCAAGTTCTTCTTTTATTCTGTCAAGTTGCGCATAGCTTGCTTTTTCGTCAAGTCCCATAGCCTTTAGTCTTTCACGTCTTATTTCATATAATTTTTCCGCAGTTATAGTAAGACCTACAATTTTATTGGGCGCTAGAGTGAACAATTCATCCGGAGGCGCCACTTCAGGTACGAGCCTTAAATTAGCCACTTTAAGTCTTTTATGAGCAAGGAACATTGCTAAGGGAGTCTTGGAAGTCCTGGAAACACCGATAAGCACTACATCGGCACGGGAAAGGCCTCTCGGGTCTTTACCGTCATCATACTGCACGGCAAATTCTATTGCCTCTACCTTTTTAAAGTAATCTTCATCTGTTCGATGAACTAAGCCAGGCTGCAGATGAGGTTTCACATCAATTATTTTTGAGAAGGCTTCCATCATGGGTCCCATTAAATCCACAATTGGAATGTTGTTTTCGTTTGCAAGATTTATAAGAAGCTGCCTTACCTCAGGCAGGACGATAGTGCAAACAATTATACAGTTGTCCGTATGTTTTGCCTCTTCAATTATGTCTGTCACATATTCACTATCCGTTACATAAGGGATTTTACGGATTTCTACTTTTCCGGAGTTAAATTGAACCATTGTTGCACGGGTTACAATTTCTGCTGTTTCTCCAATAGAATCTGAAACAACAAAAACCACCGGCTGGTTTTTATCTTCTTTTATAATTATCCCTCCCTTCAGTTCTTTCCAAGCTCAACAAAAAGTTTAGTAATAGTTGTTTTAGTCACTTTGCCAACTATTTTATACTTTTCTTGACCGTTTTCTATTACAGCTTTAACCACCGGTAGTGCATCGACTTGATGATCTACAATTTTTCTTGCGGCTTCATATGCGCTTTCCTCGGGAGTTACAGTTACTATATTGGGCATCCTAGTCATAACAACACCTATAGGTATTTGATGCGTATTAGTATTCCCTATGGCTGTTTTAAGCAAGTCCTTTCGGGAAACTATCCCCTGCAGATTCCCCTCATCGTCTGAAACAAATAAGGTGCCCACATCTGTCAAGAATAAGGTAACTATTGCATCATATACAGAAGTGCTTTCTTTTACGATTACCGGAGTTGCTTTGATTTCGTCTACTTTAATATCAGTTATTTTCTCTGATATTAAAGTATCTACGGCTTTACCGGTAAAGAAATAGCCTACTCTAGGTCTTGCCTCCAGCACACCAAGCATAGTCAAAACTGCAAGATCCGGTCGCAGTGCCGATCGGGTCAAATTAAGTTTTTCCGCAATTTGTTCGCTTGTAATTGGCTCATTTTTTTTTACTATATCCACTATCAAAGCCTGTCTTGGTGATAATTTTATGAGTTTTCACTCCCTTCAAAAACGCACAGGCTGCAAATGCCAACTAATATTATACTACAAAACTTTCAAAAATCCTCTTTTTTACAGAAAGAATTATTTTAGGCATTATGAGTGAAAGCTTTGGACGTCTTTTATAAATTGGGTTGTTTTAAGTTTTTTATCAATATGATATTCTATAAAAAGCTCTAATATCTCCTGTAGCTGCTGTTTAGTATATTCTTTAATTTCAATGTCTTCCAGTTCTTCATAGGTCTTTGTCAGCATCTTTCTCATTACATTTAAGGTATCTGTAGTAATGTTTACCGCTTTTTTATCTTTTTCGATACAATCTCTGCAGAGAATACCTCCCATTGAAGGGCTAAAATAAATTATATTAAAATTTTTTTTGCCGCAGTTCACGCACCTAAAAAGTTCCGGTGTAAAACCATTAAGTGCTAAAAGCTTTATTTCATAAATCCTGCTTAGTACCTCCGGATTTTCTGATTCCTGCAATAGATACATTGTTTTTAAAAAGAAATCAAAAAGCTGTTTATTTTTATCTTCTAAGGGCGTCGATGCTCTCAGAAGCTCTGCAAAATACAATCCATATGCTACAGCCTCTAGGCTCTGGCGTATTCTAAAAAAAGATTCCTTGATTTCGCATTGGCTTACAGAATCCAGACTTTTGTTCTCTAAAATCAAAAAATTGCTGTAGCAAAAAAGCTGAGTACCGGCTAAAATGGGACTGCGAGGCCGTCTAACTCCTCTTGCCACAACATGGATTTTGCCCTTGTCAGGCGAAAAAAGCGTAAGCACTTTATCTGCTTCGCCTAAATTTCTGTGGCCTAAGACTACGGCATCAGTTCTATAAAGAGCCATTTAAAGTTTACTCCTTCATTAATACAATCAGTATTTTACATATTTAAAAACATAATTATTTTTTTAAAGAAAACTATGTATCCGACTATTACTGCATTTACTGCAGATATGAGCACAGCGCCGGCCGCTACATTTTTAGCAGCTTTAGCTAGCGGATGATATTCTGTGGTATACATATCAACAACTGTCTCAATTGCTGTATTAATCATTTCTGCAACTAATACCATTGTAACCGTCAAGGAAATCGCTAAGATTTCAGATATGCTAAGTTTGAGTAAAAAACTTAGCAATACGACTATTATTGCAGCAAAAAAATGAATTTTTATATTGCGTTGAGTTTTAAATGCGTAAACCACCCCTGCTAAAGCGCATAAAAAACTTTCTCCCAGGCTTCGGGTTTTTTTCATCTTAGCCAACCTCTTTTGTTATCTTGTTAAACCTATGGATTCTAAAATCTTCTCTTCTTTATTTCTCATAACTGCTCTTTCGCTTTCAGTCTCATGGTCATAACCCAAAAGATGTAATATGCCGTGAGTTACTAAAAATCCGATCTCCCGTTCTATCGAATGACCATATTCCTCAGCTTGACTCCTAGCCCTTTCCAATGAAATGACCACATCTCCCAATAACTCTTCTTCTTCACATTCAAAGCTGATATCCGATTCATCCACGCTTTCCCGCATAGCAAAAGAAAGTACATCTGTCGGCGCATCGATTGATCTGTAGTTTTTATTAAGATTTTGAATATATTCATCATCTACAAGCACAATACTGACTTCCACATCACCTGACACGTTTTCAGCTAGTAGTGCAGCATTAATCACCTTCGCTATAAGATCTTCCAGTTCTTTTGAAACCTCAATTTTGTTTTGCATATTGTTTATTATTACATCTGCCATCATTCCAAGTCCTTTCCTTGTAATTCCCTCAGTTTTTCGGGATATTCGATACGCGTATGAAAAATTCCCGTAAGCACTTTAGAAAAAGCGATTGCTATTTTATCAAGGTCTTTTAAGGTTAAATCGCACTCATCTAATTGTCCGTCGGAAAGTTTATCTTTGATTATCTGGCGAATCAATCCCTCGATCTTGCCGGGAGTAGGATTTGGCATAGACCTAACTGCAGCTTCAACGCAGTCTGCCAGCATTACTATTGCAACTTCTTTTTTCTGAGGCCTAGGGCCTTCATAACGATATATTTCCTTATCTACTTTTTTATCTTTATTGTCACCGTTTTCTTCTAAAGCCTTATTGTAAAAAAATGATAGTAAGGTAGTCCCATGATGCTGCTGAATGAAATCCTTAATACAGGATGGAAGATGGTATTTATCCGCCGATTCAATCCCATCTTTTACATGCGATGTAATAATTAACGCACTAAGAGCAGGGGTTAATTTATCATGAGGATTATCCGACATAAATTGGTTTTCTATAAAAAAATATGGGCGTTTTAATTTACCAATAT
This sequence comes from Tepidanaerobacter syntrophicus, assembly GCF_001485475.2. Lineage (NCBI taxonomy): Bacteria > Bacillati > Bacillota > Clostridia > Thermosediminibacterales > Tepidanaerobacteraceae > Tepidanaerobacter > Tepidanaerobacter syntrophicus. Next base: position 69,869 of record NZ_DF977002.1, read on the forward strand.
CGTGATAATCTGCCCCCACCCGGGCAAGTAAGGCATCTGCACCAACGGCTTCGGCGCCTGCCTCTGCCAAGTTGCCGACTATTACGGAATGATGGTAGGTGCCCGGTGCATCCAGCATTAATTTTCTAAGCAGTGGCTGGTTCGGATTTGAAAGTTCTAGCAGTTTTATGGCGCTTGTAATTCCAAAGGCAGTTTCTAAAAAAGGAAGCATGCCAATTGCAAGTATGGAAGATAAAATCCCATTGACGAGTCCCCAGGCACTTTGCCTTGCTACTTCCAAAAACGTGCTGCTATTATTCAAAAGCAGAAGGCCCGTTATACTAAAAACATTTATTGTGCTAATTATCACTCCAGCCTTTGTAAGATCAGATCTTAGCGACACTTTTGTTGAGCAAAAAACTCCTGCAAGCGCCCCTGCAAGCGCAACTAATATAAATGAAAAGTCATTTTCAAACATTATCCCACATACCGCACTCATGGCAAAACTTGAAAGTATCGCTATATTGGGATTGATGAGAATAGATATAAGCATGCTGCCCGCTGCCAAAGGCACCAGATATTTTGAAATAGGTTTTATCCCTACTGAAATAACCAGAGTAGCGAGTATTATCGTCACAAATAGAGCTAAATATACATTGTTGGCGTATACATTTTTATGAAAAGTATATATGGAGTAGCCTAACATACCTGTAAGGAGAGCCGATATTATGCAAGCTCCGGCAATCAAGCCTAAATCTGCCCACGGCTCTCCCACAAGTAATCCTAATTCCTTTAGCATTTCTTTATGCTCTTTTGTTATAACTGTTCCTTTTTCAATTAGTACCTGATTTGCAACAACTTTTACTGGGGCTACGGCTTCCATGGCCTCCCGCTGCTGTTCCTCGGTTGCTTCTCTGTCATATATCATATTAGGCTTAATCGTAAATAAGGCAATTTCTTCGCCTATATTTTTATATTCTGCAGGCAGTTTTAGGTCTTTAAACTCATCTATTACATATTTTTTTGTCCTTTCTAATGAATCTTCTTTAACGCCTTCCTCCATAACTTCTTCAATTACGGCCTTTACTATTGTCTCAAGTTCTTTTAGAGATGTGTCGCTTATCGCAACAAGTTTGTTGTATGATTCATCGGATATCTCGGTTGAGATTTCTTCTCTTAATGACTTAATTTTTTCTTCATCAGTCAGGAAATCTTTGTTTCTAATTTCTTTAATGTAATTGAATATATTATCAGTTTGGTTTTTTACTTCAGCAGTAACGGTTTGATTTAAGGTATATTTTTTGGGGACAGCATCGGCTGCGGCCTGTCGAAGTTTAGTTGTTTCAATTGAATTTATTGTATCCTTCTTTGCTATAATATTTTCTTGGAGAACCTCGCCAATTCTTACATCGTATTTTGGAGGAATTGCAGAAAAAAATATCATTGCTGTCAGTGCTATAAAGAAAAAAAGCCCCAGCGCCACCTTCTGGAACATTGAACTAGTAAGGACTGATTCTATAAATCTCTTGGGAAAAGCAAGCTTTGCCACGGTTATATATCACTCCACGTTCTTTTTAAGGCGCTTTTCGTCAAACCTTTCATAAGCCTTAATTATTCGCTGAACAACTTCGTGTCTTACTACATCTTTATCATCAAGGTATACAAACTGTATTCCTTTTATATCTTTTAATATCTCTCTCACTTCTTCAAGGCCTGAATAAACCCCTTTAGGCAAGTCAACTTGCGTTAAGTCACCGGTAACCACTGCTTTTGACCCAAAGCCAAGGCGCGTCAAAAACATCTTCATTTGCTCCGATGTAGTGTTCTGGGCTTCGTCAAGTATAACAAAGGAATCATCTAAAGTTCGTCCGCGCATGTAGGCAAGGGGAGCCACTTCAATCAATCCCTTTTCCATGTAACGGCGGAAAGCTTCTACCCCTAAAATATCATATAAAGCATCATACAGCGGCCTTAAATACGGGTCAACTTTATCTTGAAGGTCTCCCGGCAAAAATCCGAGTTTCTCGCCAGCTTCAACAGCAGGTCTTGTCAAGATAATTCTGTTGACTTCTTTCTCTTTAAATGCTGTAACTGCCATCGCCATAGCAAGATAGGTTTTACCGGTTCCAGCGGGGCCTATTCCAAAAACTATATCGTTTTTCTTCATTGCAAGTGTGTAAAGCTTTTGGCCAATTGTCTTTGGCTTTATCGGTTTTCCACGGTGGGTATAGCATACCACGTCATCATATAATTCGTTTATCTTTTCTCCCTCTCCATTCTTTGCAAGTCTTACAAAATATTTTACATCATTTGCCGTAGGAGCATCATCTTTTTGCAGCATTTCAACCATCTGATTTAAAAGCTGCTCTACGGTTTTAACATCCTTTTCCTCTCCGATTATTGAAATCTCGTCATTGCGAGTTACTATTCTCACATCGAATTGCTCTTCGATATATTTTGCATTTATATCGCGGTTGCCAAACAAGGATGTCATTTTATTTATATTATCTACGGCAACCCTGGCTTCTGCTGTGTTATCTCTCAAATTCTTTCCTCCCTGATATAGATTAATAAATTACTTCGAGAACATTCTGTTTTGTTCTCTTTGTACTTTTAATATACCATAGTATTGAGTAGAATTCCATATTTTATAGTAAAAAACCTTACAGCAGTTAAGCTATAAGGTTTAATAATCAAACATTTATTAGTCAGCGCCTTTTATTATCCAGTGCTCTCGGTGGTGAAAGTATTTCATGCACTATTATCCCTTTAAGAATGCCTTCACGATCAAAAGCATCGGAAAGATCTATGCCCTCCTTAGGTTTTTGCTCATTTTTCACCTCTGTTTGTTTTTCCGGAAGTCTCGTTTTAATTTGAGCATGTAATAAATTAGGTTTCTCTTCAACTCCTACAGACTCTTCAAAAGCCAAGGCAGCTTCTCCTACTGGATTATAAACATCAGCTGTAGGAAGGGGAGGGGTGCTTTTTTGAGCAATGACTTCTTTCTTTGGAATCGGCTTTATATCCGGCTTTTTTGATTTTTGAGATCGTTCTCGCCCTTTGGCTATCATGCCAAGCACTGCAAGAAGAATTATTACAATTAGATCTTCCACCAAATCACCTACTCTTTGTTATGTTGAGAATCATCGTCGGTTTTAGGTGCAAGTTTTGATATAGAATCCCTCATTTGTGTATCTGCAATGATATTTTTCATATTATAATAATCCAGAACTCCAAGCTTTCCCTGTCTTAGGGCCTCAGCTAAAGCCTTTGGAACTTCCGCTTCTGCTTCAACAACTTTTGCCCGCATTTCTTGTACCATAGCTTTCATTTCTTGTTCTTTTGCTACTGCCATTGCCCTGCGTTCTTCGGCTCGCGCCTGGGCAATGCGCTTATCTGCTTCGGCTTGATCTGTTTGAAGTTGTGCGCCTATGTTTCTGCCTACATCAACATCTGCTATGTCTATTGAAAGGATTTCGAAGGCTGTTCCTGAATCAAGGCCTTTATTTAAAACTGTCCGTGATATGGAATCAGGGTTTTCTAAAACGGCTTTATGGCTTTCCGCTGAGCCTACTGTTGTAACTATTCCTTCTCCAACTCTTGCAATAATTGTTTCTTCGCCTGCGCCTCCTACCAGTCTGTCAATATTAGCTCTTACGGTAACCCGGGCTTTCGCTTTCACCTCAATGCCATCTTTGGCTACTGCTGCTACCACAGGGGTTTCGATTACCTTAGGATTTACGCTCATTTGGACAGCTTCTAGAACATTTCTACCTGCCAAATCTATAGCTGCGGCTCTTTCGAAGGTAAGTGGAATTTCAGCTCTCTGAGCTGCTATTAAAGCATTTACCACTCTGTCTACATTACCGCCTGCAAGATAATGAGCTTCAAGTTTGTCAACTCCCACATCTAATCCGGCCTTCACTGCTTTTATCAATGGATTTACGATCTTATGTGGAGGGACGCGGCGAAGTCTCATGCCTATCAAATTGAATATCCCTATTTTTACTCCCGCAGCTAAGGCCGAAATCCAAAGGCCCAAGGGGACAAAGCTTAAAACAACTGCTAAGAAAATAAAAACTACAGCAACAATTAAAAGCATTCCTATCGTGAATCCCATAAATTATTCACTCTCCTTATTGTTAGCATTTCTTACTATAATCTTGCTTCCCTCAACTTTTATAACTACGATTTCTGAATTTTTTGGTATAAATTCTCCTTCTGCCAAAACATCGACCTTTTCTCCATTTATTACCGCTGCACCAGTAGGTCTTAATGGGGTAATTGTTTTACCTTTAGCTCCGAGAAATTCACTTGCATCTTTGCTTGTTGCTACATAACCTTTGGCTTTTTCTTGTTTTGTGCCTAATATTATACGGTTAAAGATCGGGTTTACGGTAATTCTCTTCATCAAAAAGTATATTATGATGCTACTTGCTGCTATAGCAAAAATGACAGATATCAGTGCCTGCTCAAGATTTGGAAAAGCCATTATTATAGCTGCAATTATTGATAAAATCCCTGTTACTCCGAAAACTCCGAAACCAGGCATAAATATTTCTATTAAAAGAAGTGCCATTCCCAATATAAACAGGCCGAGAACCCAAGCAGGCGCAGCCCCTGCCATGAAGCTTCCGCCAAAAAACAGACCAAAGGCTATAAGTCCGATTACTCCGGGAATTCCAAAACCCGGTGAGAGTATCTCGGTCACAATGCCTACTATCCCAATCATTAATAAAATCGGTGCTATGTAGGGATTTGAGGCTACGTGCGCAATTTGTTCCGGAAGGTTCATCTTTGCTCTAATAATCTGGGCATTGCCTTTGTTTTCTGGCAAGATTTTTTGTATAACTTCGTCTAAATTTTCCACTTGCTCATCTATGAGCCCCAGTTTTAGGGCTTCTTTGGTAGTAAGAGATAAAATCTTGCCCTTTTCTTTTACCCCTTCGATAACTATATCTGAATCTGCCATCGCCGCAACCAGCTGTGGATCTCTGCCTCTTGCTTCCGCTACTGCTCTTAGGGCCGAAGACCAATAAGAAATATATTTCTCCTCATTCGGGCGAGTTTCAGCGGCCCCTATGGTCGCTGCCGGAACTGCCATGATTTTCTCGCAAGATATCGCGATAATAACGCCAGCCGAAGTAGCTTCTTTATTTATGAATGCAACTGTAGGGATAGATGTGCGAAGAATATTGTTGCTAATTTTTATAGCCGAATTGACTTCGCCACCAGGTGTATCTATTTCAAAAATCAGGGCCTTTGCCTGAGTTTTTTCAGCCTCATTTATAGCTCTTTCAGTAAATACAGCAACGCCGTTATCTATTACCCCTTCTACCGGAATAACATATATATATGTCTTGCCATCCGAATTGTTTTCAGCTTTGCATATCTGAAGAAAAGTAAATATCAAGCAAATCGAAACAAATGTGATTAAAGCTTTTTTATATCTCATGCTTTTCTCCTTAAATTCTCAATCTGTGTATGTGCTTTCTTGCCTAATTGTTAAAAGAGCCTGGTATCACAAGACACCAAGCTCTTAAATTATATTTACTGCTGTAAAAACTTTTTTACAGTCTCACTGACTAAGCTGCCGTCAGCTCTGCCTTTTATTTTGGGCATTACCGCACCCATAACCTTGCCCATATCTTTTATACTTGTCGCGCCAACCTCACGAATACTTTGACGCACTATTTCTTCAAGTTCTTCTGCAGTTAATTGCTGAGGGAGATATTTTGATAGAACTTCTATTTCCTTTTCCAGACTTTCTACAACTTCGGATTTACCTAATCGCTCATATTCGCTAATATCGTTTTTGCGTTTTTTTATTTCCTTTAAAAGAACCTCTACCACTTCTTCATCATTTAGCTCGTGGCATTTTTCTTTTTCAGCATAGACAATAGCGGACTTTGCCATCCGAATAACGGAAAGCCTGTCTTTATCTCCTGATTTTAGAGCAACTTTCATATCTTCATTCAACATATCTTTTAGCGACATGCCGCATACGCTCCTTAAAACTTACGGGTTTTTCTTTTACGGGCTGCTTCGGATTTTTTCTTGCGTTTAACGCTGGGTTTTTCATAATGTTCGCGTTTCCTCACTTCGGAAAGTACTCCTGACCTTTGACATTTTCTTTTAAATCTGCGAAGCGCGCTATCAAGCGACTCATTTTCTCCCACTCTTACTTCTTCTGACATTCTTTATTCCCTCCCTCCGCTGCACTTTCTGCCTTAAACATTGCTTTAATTATATAATACGCTGGGATTATAGCTTATTATATGCCTTCATTTTGTTATCGTCAATATCAACCCGGGGGCCATTTCATAAATCTGCCGCCCAGTAAATGAAAATGCAAATGAGGGACAGTTTGGCCTCCATCATTACCTGTGTTTACTACTAGCCTGAAACCCTTTTCATCTATCCCAAATTCTCCTGCAAGTTTTTGTGCAAGTTTGATAATTTGCTCAAGTATTTGTGCGTTCTCGTCGTTTATTTCCATGATTGACTTTAGATGCTGCTTTGGAATCAAAAGGAGATGGATGGGTGCTTGGGGATTGGCGTCGTTAATAGCAATTAGATCTTCATCTTCGTAAACAATTTTAGCCGGGATTTCTTTGTTTATTATCTTGCAAAATACACAGTCCATCGAAATTCCACCTCCTTACTATTTCGTAATTAAATAAAAGCTTATTTAAATTTATTCAACATCGACTTATCAATTTCCTTCTTTTCGGCAAATATTTTTTATGGTTCTGCTATTTCGCCATAAACACAATCGTTTAGGTTCTTTATTAACTTAACGCAAGCTATTTTATTGTGAAGATCGGCATTTGAAGTCGAGGGTGCTACAACTTTAATATAGTTTTCAGTAAAACCTTCATAGAGGCCGTTACTTGTTTTATCCTCAAAGAGTACTTTTTGTGAAGAATTTAAAAATTTATTTCGAAAGTTTCCCTCGAGTTTTTCGCTCAGTTTTAAGAGTTCATGGCATCTTGTACTTTTAATATCTTTTTCAACTTGATTTGTCATAGCGGCTGCCGGTGTTCCTTTGCGGGGAGAAAAGGGGAACACATGTAGTTTTGAAAAATCGATTGCTTTTATAAAGTTTTTGGTTTGTTCGAATTCTTCATCAGTTTCTCCCGGAAATCCTACAATTACATCTGTAGTAATGGATGCATCCGGCAATAATTCTCTTATGCGGCTTACCCTTTCTGCAAATTCAGCTGTAGTATAACGGCGATTCATCCTTTGTAGAACGCTATCACATCCGCTTTGCAGCGGCACGTGAAAATGATGGCAGAATTTATCTATTTTTGAAAGTCCTAATAGAAATTCGTCAGTAAGTTCTATGATTTCTATAGAGCTTAACCTTATTCTTTCGATGCCTTGAATTTTTGCAATTTCAGAGATTACATCCAGCAGACTTGTTTTATCTTTTAAGTCGGTCCCATACAAGCCAAGATGAATGCCGGTAAGCACTATTTCTTTAAAGCCATCCTTAGCCAAATTCTCGGCTTCGTTTAGAATGTTATTAAGCATGCGGCTTCTAACCGGTCCTCTTGCATATGGGATTATACAATAAGAGCAGAACATATTGCAGCCATCTTCTATCTTTAAAAAAGCCCTTGTTTTTTGGCGATGTCCCTTTACTGCTATTTCCTCAAATGTCTCCTCTTTCATTACATTTTTAATATCGACTACAGGGGCCTCGGTTTTATCTGACTGCTGCAGTAAATCTACAATTTTTTGTCTGTCTTTAGTCCCTAGAATAACTGATACGCCTGGTATCTTAAGGATTTCGTCGGCATTTGTCTGAGCATAGCAGCCGACTACCGCAACCTTTGCCGTCGGATTGCTGCGAATAGCTTTTCGGATGATTTGGCGCGATTTCCTGGCGCTTTCGTTTGTAACATTGCAAGTATTTATAATATAGACATCTGCTTCGCTATCAAAATCCACTATGGTATAGCCTCTATTTTCAAAAAGTTCGGCCATCGCTGCCGACTCGTATTGGTTAACTTTACACCCTAATGTGTAAAAAGCTACTTTAGGCATTATCTTCCTCCTATGTCGCCTATTTCATACATAATAATGCTGGATACTGCAAATGAAGCAGTCTCTGTTCTCAAAATCCTAGGGCCCAAGCTTACAGGCGTTGCTCCTATAGCCACTGCCTTTTCTATCTCTTTTTCGGAAAAACCGCCCTCAGGACCTATAAATACCGCAACTTTCGAAGCACCTCTACCTTTATATTTTAATACATCTTTTAATGAAGTCTCACGTTCATTTTCCCAGGGAATTATGGTTAGCTGGCAGTCGCCAGTTTTGCTAAGAGCCGTGTCAAAGTCGCATATCTCTCTTACTTCTGGTATATTAATCCTCATACATTGTTTTGCGGCCTCCTGAACGATTTTGCTCCATCGCGCTAATTTAAATTCAGATTTAGAAGGCATGATATTAGCTACTGTTCGCTCAGTTATCATGGGTACGAATTCGCTTACACCTATTTCTGTGTTTTTCTGGAGTATCCATTCAAACTTTTCACCCTTAGGCAAGCCGCAATATAATGTAATATAAGGTCGAATTGGATCTGCATTTTTCTTATCTATAATTTCAATTTCGATTATAGGACCTTTAATGTCGATATCTAAAATTAAGCCTGTATACTCTATATTTTTGCCATCAGAAATACTTATAATATCGCCTTTTTTATACCTAAGCACTCGGGCAATGTGGTGGGCTTCTTCTCCCGAAATCCCAGTGTGTTCACCTATATTCAAATCTTTAAATATAAAGAATCTTGGCATAAAACAAAACACCCCCATCCTACTTGCCGATGGGGGTCTGAGTTGACACAAGAGCAACCCATTCGCCCTTTTCAAATTGTTCAACCAAGTCGAAACCGTTCCTTTCTAAAGCTTCAATTACAGAAAGTTTTCGGTCTTTTATAATTCCGGACGCTATAAATATGCCGCCATCTTTTAAGCATAATGCTGCTTCTTTACTCAAATCGATTATAACGTCGGCTATTATATTGGCAACTATTATATCGGCTTTAAAATCAATGTCTTTTAATTTATCATTTTTTATAGCCTGAATAACTGTATCCAGTCCGTTCCTTTCGGCATTTTCTTGGGTAATACGTACAGCGTTTTCATCTGTATCAATTGCTAACACTTGGCTTGCTCCCAGCTTCCCGCTTGCTATGGACAATATGCCGGAACCGCACCCCACATCAATTACTGTCATTCCTTGTTTTACGTATTTCTCTAAAATTTCAAGGCATAAAACTGTAGTTTCATGTGTGCCTGTGCCGAAGGCCATACCCGGATCCAGTTCTATAACAATTTCTTCGGGTTTTGGAGTATATGTCTCCCAGGAAGGTTTAATTACAATTCTATTTCCTATATGGGTAGGTTTGTAATATTTTTTCCATGCGGTACTCCAATCGGTTTCAGAAATAGTTGTTAGAATTATTTCACCCTTACCGATGTTAAGACCATAATTCGGAAGTTCATTTATTCGTTTTCGGATCGTTTCCGCCCTCTCGGCAAGGCTGCTGTCTTCTACTAAATACCCTGTCACTTGAGCTACTTCAAAATCTAATCCTTCCGGGATTTCTATATAATCCCATTCCTCTGTATCATGAGGGCGAAGATAGATTTTTGGATCCTCGATAACAACTCCGGCTACGCCGGCTTCGTAAAAAATGTTCGAAACCGCTTCAATGGCCTCTGTTGTAGTCTTTACTCTTATTTCTACCCAGTTCATTTAAACCCTCCTGCTTGATATTATACGCCAAAGGCGCCTTTCATTTTACCAAAAAAACCTTTTGATGAGGATTTTACATCTTCTCCGCTGATTTTAGCAAACTGCTCCAAAAGCTCTCGCTGTTCCTCAGTTAGATTCTTAGGTATTATCACTTCTGCTTCCACATACATATCCCCTCTGCCACGGCCTTTACTGCGCGGCATGCCTTTTGATCTTAAGCGGAATCGAGTTCCCGGCTGTGTTCCTTCCGGTATTTTAAGCTTAACTTTGCCGTCTAAAGTAGGAACTTCTATTTCGGTTCCCAGAGCTGCCTGGACAAAGGAAATCGGGACTTTATAAACAAGATCGTCTCCTTCTCTTACAAAAAGCTTGTGGGGCTTTACCCGAACCACAATATACAGATCTCCTGGAGGTCCGCCGTTTTCTCCCGCTTCACCTTCACCTGCAATACGCAATTTAGAACCGCTATCTACTCCGGGGGGAATATTTACTTTAATTTTGCGAGCAACTCTTTTTTTCCCAAGGCCGTTGCACTCAGGACATACTTCCTCGATAATACGACCACTGCCACCACATTTTGGACATGTAGTTACATTGGTAAAGTGTATATTACCTACTGTTTGAGCTTGCCTTACCTGACCAGTGCCTTGGCATGTGGGACATGTCTTTGCGCCGGTGCCGGCTTTGGCTCCAGTGCCGGCGCAAGCCTCGCAATTTTCCATACGGTAAAGTTCAATTTCCTTTTCCGCACCAAAGGCGGCTTCTTCAAGAGTTATCTCTAATTCATATTGAAGATCGGCTCCCCGCATAGGGGCCTTTCTTCTGCTTTGGCTCCTTCTGGAACCTGTGCTTCCGAAACCTCCGCCGAATATATCAAATATATCATCAAAGATACTACCGCCGCCAAAATCACCAAAATCAGTAAAACCACCGAAATTGCTAAATCCACCAAAATTGCCAAATCCACCGGTACCGCTTGTGCTAAAACCACCTTCACCCATTCCTGCATGACCGAATCGATCATATTGCGCTCTCTTTTCGGGATCGCTAAGAACTTCGTAAGCTTCATTTATTTCCTTGAATTTTTCAGTAGCATCCTTATCCTCTTTGTTTACATCAGGATGATATTTACGGGCTAGCTTTCTATATGCTTTTTTTATTTCTTCTTCGGTTGCATCTCTGCTGACGCCCAACACTTCATAATAATCTCTTTTTTGTGCCAATCGGCATCACCTCATCTAAGTCAGCCCGAAAAGAGCCGTTAATTATCATCATCCACCACTTTATAATCAGCATCTACAACTTTCTCATCGCTTGCAGCGCCGGCTCCCGCATCCTCTTGGCTAGAACCTGAAAAATCATGAGGAGTAGAACCAGCTTGAGCTCCGCTCTGGTACAATTTGGAAGAAATATCATAGAATACTTTTGTAAGTTCGTCTGTTGCACTTTTGATTCTATTGATATCATCAGATTCGATAGCAGCTTTCACATCTGCAATCTTATTTCTGACTTTCTCTTCATCTTCTTTGCTAATCTTATCTTTTAAATCAGACAGCATTTTTTCTGATTCGTATACTAACGAGTCAGCTTTATTTTTTGCCTCGATTTTTTCTCTCTTCTTCTTGTCTTCCTCGGCAAATCTTTCTGCATCTTTTATCATTCGTTCAATTTCATCTTGGCTGAGGGTTGAAGTCGCAGAAATTGTAATCTTCTGTTCTTTACCTGTTCCGAGGTCTTTAGCGCTTACGCTTACAATACCATTAGCATCTATATCGAAAGTAACTTGAATTTGCGGCACTCCTCTTGGAGCCGGCGGAATTCCGGTAAGCTGGAACCTTCCAAGCGTAATATTGTCTGCAGCCATCGGACGTTCGCCTTGAAGCACATGGATTTCAACACTTGTTTGACCATCTGCTGCAGTTGTAAATATTTGACTCTTGGATGTGGGAATAGTTGTATTCCTATCAATTATCTTCGTAAATACGCCGCCTAAAGTTTCAATTCCAAGAGACAGTGGTGTTACATCAAGGAGAACCACGTCATCTATTTCTCCCATTAAAACCCCGGCTTGAATTGCAGCTCCAAGGGCTACAACTTCATCCGGATTAAGATCTTTTTGAGGTTCTTTACCCATTAATTTTTTGATTGCTTCTTGTACTGCCGGAATTCTCGTTGAACCGCCCACTAATATTACTTTATCAATGTCCTTAGGCTCTAAACCGGCATCTGATAATGCCCTCTTTGTAGGACCTAAAGTAGCCTCTACCAGATCTCTTGTAAGTTCTTCGAATTTTGCTCTAGTTAAGGTCATCTCTAAGTGTTTGGGACCATTCGCGTCTGCTGTAATAAAAGGCAGATTTATCTCAGTGCTTAAAACACTTGACAATTCTATCTTGGCTCTTTCAGCTGCTTCTTTCAATCTCTGTAGAGCTATACGATCTTTTCTTAAATCAATACCGTGCTCTTTTTTGAACTCTTCTGCTATATAATCGATAATGCGTTGATCGAAATCATCGCCGCCAAGTCTAGTGTTTCCACTGGTAGCTTTTACTTCAAATACTCCATCGCCAACTTCAAGGATAGAGACGTCGAAGGTTCCACCACCTAAGTCAAAGACCAAAATCGTATGATCTCCGGTTTTATCAAGGCCGTAAGCAAGTGCTGCAGCTGTAGGCTCATTTATTATTCTGAGCACTTCAAGACCGGCTATTGTACCTGCATCTTTTGTAGCCTGCCGCTGACTGTCTGAAAAATAAGCAGGCACCGTTATAACTGCTTTCGTAATTTTTTCTCCAAGATAGCTCTCCGCATCTTGTTTCAGTTTTCGCAGAATCATCGCGGATATTTCTTGCGGAGTATAAGTTTTATCATCTATATGAACCCTATAATCTGTTCCCATATATCTTTTTATTGATTGAATAGTTCTTTCGGGATTGGTTATAGCTTGCCTTTTTGCCAATTGGCCGACTAAAAGTTGACCATCTTTTGTAAATGCAACTACCGATGGGGTAAGTCTAGAGCCTTCCGCATTCGGTATTATTACAGGTTTGCCACCTTCCATGTATGCTACTACTGAGTTAGTTGTTCCAAGATCTATTCCTATTGCTTTAGTCATATCAAATCACCCCTTTTAATTATTCTTAGAAACTTTAACCATGCTAGGTCTTATTACTTTAGAATTATACATATATCCTTTTCTTACAACCTCAACAACTATACCTGGTTCATGTTCATTACTTTCTACAGTCATTATAGCCTCATGGTAGTACGGATCAAAAGGTTTTCCAAGTGCTTCGATCTCTTTAACACCATGTTTTTCCAGCATTCTTTTAAATTCTTCATATATCATTTCTACGCCTCGATAAAGGTCGCTTTCCTTATCTTCAATTGCAGACAAAGCTCTTTCAAAGTTGTCAAGAATGGGTAGGATGTCTTTTACTAATTTTTCACCTGCATATTTGTGAATTTCCTGGATATCTCTTTCAACCCGTTTTCTGTAATTTTCTAAATCGGCCTGGGTTCTTAACCATTTATTTTTATAGTTATCAATTTCCTTTTCTTTAGCCTCAATAATCTGGCTCATATCAAGATTTTGTTCCATATTATCAGTTATTTCTCCTTTATTTTCTCCTTGAGCCTCACCATCCGGCCCATTTTTTTGCATGCTATCGTAAGCCTTTCCTTTAGGCTCTATATTACCTTCTTTATCATTACCGTTACTACAGAAGTTATCCGCAGTCATGGTATCTCCTTCCCCCTTTCCTTTTTACTCAAGCTGCTTGTGATCTTGTTGCTTTATAAGCCTTAAATATCATAGCATTTCGGCTATTGTTTTAATAATATAATCTGTAACTTGTTCAAGTATCGATATCGCTCTTGAATATTCCATGCGCGTAGGACCCATTATACTAAATATTCCCACGTTCTTTTTGTTTATAGAAACATCGGCCGTTATTATGCTGAAATCTTGCAGTTCAACAAGCCTGTTTTCATTGCCGATAGTTACGGTAATTGTATTGGGTCTTGATACTTCCTTTAGGGCTCTTGTAATCAACTCATGATGTTCTAACAATGAGAGGAAAGTTTTTACCTTTTCTACATCTTGAAATTCCGGATATTCCAGCATTTTTGAACTGCCCGCGGAAATAAGCGGCGCATTTTGCTGCATTTCTTCAAGATTGTTTAGTAATATTTCCAACAATATATTCAGCAGCTCATCATATTCGATCATTTCATTTCTTATAGCATTCATCAATTCTCCCGTAATTTCTGAGAAAGTTTTTCCTGTAAGATTGTCGTTTAGTATATTTGATATTCTGGTAAGATCAGAATCTGTAAAGTTCTTAGGCAGATCTATAATATGGTGGCTGATGTTGCCATAATTTGTAACAATAAGCAGTAATCCTTTTTCTTCATCAACTCTGCTGACTTGTATGTGTTTTAAGGAGCTGCTTTCAAGTTGTGGCCCCATTATTACTGCAGTATAGCTTGTAAGTCTTGAAATCACTCGGGCAGCCTGCTTAGTAATTTCTTCTAGATCATTTAATCTTTTTTCAAAAACACGTCTTATTAACTGCTGTTCCATCTCATTAAGTTTTCGCGAAGGCAGCAAAAAATCCACATAATATCTATATCCCTTATGTGATGGAACTCGTCCTGCCGATGTATGTGGCTGGAATAAATAACCTAATTCTTCTAAATCCGCCATTTCATTGCGTATAGTCGCAGGACTTATACCTAGATTATATTTCCTGGCTATCGTTCTAGAGCTGACAGGTTCGACAGTTGCAATATATTCCTCAATCACTGCCGCTAGTATCTTTAGTTTCCTCTCATCAAGCACCCTGTTCCACCTCCTTTAGCACTCTCATCTTTAGAGTGCTAAACCTAATATATAAATACCACTTACATTACTTTTTGTCAAGAATTTAAGGTAAAAATTCTGCAAAAACTATATTGGCAAAATCCAATCCCTTTTTGGTTAATCTGACTTTATCGCCTTTTTCTTCAATAAGTGCTTCTTTTTTCATATTTTCAACAGCATTTTTGTAAACCTGCATAAATTCTGTACCAAATCTCTGTTTAAAAACTTTTTTATCTATACCTTCCAAAAGACGCAACCCCAAAAAACAAAATTCTGCTTCTTGTTCTCTAATGCTTATATCTTCTCTTTCGGCCACAGCACTTGATAAGTTTTTCATGGAATAAATATAGTCTTCAATCAGTGGATAATTGTAAAATCTTTGATTTTCTATAAAAGAATGGGCTCCTGCTCCAAGTCCAAGATACTCCTTATAGCTCCAATAGATTTTATTATGCTCTGATTGTCTTTTCGGCACCGCAAAATTTGAAATCTCGTAGTGTTCGTAACCGCTTTGATTAAGAATTTTAATCGCTTCATAATACATTTGTCTTTCTTCATCTTCTGAAGGCAATTTAAGTTTTTCTTCTTGCAATAGGCGATAAAATATTGTGCCTTCCTCAATAGAAAGGGAATAGCACGATATATGCTCAGGATTTAATTCCAAAACTTGTTGTAAGGTTTCCTTAAAATCATTTACAGATTGTGTAGGAAGGCCAAAAATCAAATCTACGTTAATATTATCAAAACCGATGCGGCGAGCTGCTTCGAAATTTATTTTAAAATCTTTAAAGGTATGAATTCTGCCAATTATTTTTAGTAATCTGTCTTGAGATGCCTGAAGGCCTATACTTAGCCTATTTACTTTAGCATATTTTAAAGCCAGAAGCTTTTCTTCTGTCAGCGTTCCAGGATTAGCTTCTATCGTAATTTCAGCATTATCTGATACCGGGATATTTTTGTAAACTGTATGGAAAACATCTTCCAGTTCCTCGGGACTGAGGATGGTAGGCGTCCCGCCGCCGACAAATATAGTCTGTGCAATATAGTCTTTGTCTTTTAGAGTTTCGATTTCTTTTTTTAAAGCAGAAATATACGAAGATATGAGTTCCGGTTTTGTAAATGAATTAAAATCACAGTAATTGCATTTTTTAACACAAAAAGGAATATGAATATAAAGTCCTATTGGTTTCATCTTAATCCATCTTCAATACTGACATAAAGGCTTCTTGTGGAAGTTCTACGTTGCCGATTTTCCGCATTCTCTTTTTGCCTTCTTTTTGCTTTTCTAAAAGTTTTTTCTTACGGGTTATATCTCCGCCATAGCATTTTGCAAGCACATTTTTCCTTAATGCCTTTACTGTCTCCCGGGCGATTATTTTGCCTCCTATAGCTGCTTGTATAGGAATCTCGAATAAATGTCTGGGAATAACATCCTTTAATCTTTCTGCTATTTGGCGCCCGCGAATATATGCTTTATCTTTGTGTACGATAAAAGAAAGTGCATCGACGATTTCACCATTAATGAGAATATCAAGTTTTACCATCTCGGATTTTCTGTATCCGGTTATTTCATAATCTAGTGAAGCATAGCCTCGAGTTCTTGACTTAAGCTGGTCGAAAAAGTCATATATAATCTCGGAAAGTGGCATATCGTATCTCAAAATAACCCGCTTTTCATTGATGTATTCCATATCCTTCATTTCCCCACGTCTTTCTTGGCACAGTTCCATAATAGCACCTACATATTCTGTTGGCAGCATTATAGATGCTCGTACGTAAGGTTCTTCAATATAGTCAATTTCAGAAGGATCAGGGAAATTTGTAGGATTATCTATTTCTACTATACTTCCATCGGTCTTAATAACTTTAAAGACAACACTTGGAGCTGTTGTTATAATATTAAGATCATATTCTCGCTCTAGTCTTTCCTGAATAATATCCATATGCAAAAGGCCTAAAAAGCCGCATCTAAATCCAAAACCTAGGGCAGCAGATATCTCGGGCTCAAAAAATAGTGAAGCATCGCTGAGTCGAAGTTTGCCGAGAGCATCTTTTAAATCTTCATATTCTTCTCCTTCTGCCGGATATATGCCGCAAAACACCATCGGTACAGCTTTTTTGTAGCCGGGTAGAGGCTGTTTTGCCGGTTTTTCCGCATCGGTTATTGTATCTCCTACTCGGGTATCGATAACATTTTTTATGCCGGCTGCCACATATCCTACTTCCCCTGCCTCAAGCAAATCTACCGGCTGCATATCAGGATTGAACATGCCTACCTCTGCTACTTCAAAATTTTTTCCGGTAGACATCATCTTTATCATTTGTTTTGCCCTTATGGTTCCATCTATAACTCTGACAAAAGCTACCGCTCCTTTATAAGCATCATAAAGGGAATCAAATATTAAAGCTCTTAGAGGTAAAGAAGCGGATCCTGTCGGAGCAGGCACGCGTTTGACTACAGCCTCCAATATCTCTTCTATTCCTTCGCCGGTTTTTGCCGAAGCCAATATAGCGTCTTGGGCATCGAGGCCGATGATATCTTCAATCTCTCGCTTTGTTTCATCAGGATCAGCGCTTGGAAGATCAATCTTATTTATTACAGGAATAATCTCCAAATTGTGTTCTAAGGCAAGATAAACATTTGCAAGAGTCTGGGCTTCAATACCTTGGGTAGCATCTACCACAAGCAGGGCGCCTTCGCAGGCAGCAAGGCTTCTTGATACTTCATAGTTAAAGTCTACATGCCCCGGTGTATCTATCAGATTTAAAAGATATTCTTCACCATCTTTAGCCTTGTATATCATTCTCACTGCTTTGGCCTTTATGGTAATGCCTCTTTCTTTTTCAAGTTCCATCTTATCCATTACTTGCTCTTGCATTTTTCGTTCAGAGATAGTGCCTGTATATTCTAAAAGCCTATCAGCAAGTGTTGATTTGCCATGATCTATATGGGCAATAATACAAAAATTTCTTATTCTCTCACGAGGTATGGGCAATGATGTTCCTCCTCTTAATTTCTCAACTTAAATCTAATTATATATTTTTAAGCATTTTTTAGCAATATACCATGTATCAAAGCAGTTAATGCTATTTGGAAGCTGAAATAATTTCTTTTCCGGAAAATAGTGCTTGCTATCTTGAACGCAGCAAAGGATCCTTGAAAAAGTTGATAAGATTCTTCCCTGTGATTAAAGTGAAAAAGTCCAGTTTAAATATTTGGCCTTCCCTTGCATTTTGGTAAATGACGTGATAAAATATCCCTAGCGTTTAAGGGGGTGAACACATTTGGCAAATATTGCATCGGCAAAGAAGCGTGCACGTCAGACAATTAAACGGACGCTTCACAATAACAAGATCAAATCACAGGTAAGATATTCCATAAAGAAATTTTCGGAAGCTATCAGTACAGCTGATTCCGAGCAAATACAGGCAAGCCTGAGGGAAGCTATTAAGACTATTGATAAAGCTGCATCCAACGGCGTTATTCACAAAAATGCAGCTGCTCGCAAAAAATCAAGTCTATACAAGAAACTTTCCCAATTAAACAATGCCAGCTAAATTAGCGTAAGCAAAGCTTACGCATTTTTTCTTTATAAAAGATTAAAGCTTACAATATATCTCAAATAGCTGTTTTAGCCGCTAAAAGTTCAATGCCAATTTTTTCATCGATTTTACCGGTTTTTATCGCAATATCTATTTCTTGACAAAGTTTTAATGCCTTTTCTAATTCCTCGGCTGAAAAATTTTCGGCTTGAGATATTGCTTTTTTAAGCACAAAAGGATGCATTCCTGTCTTTTTTTGAATCATTTCACGCTCTATGCCTTTCATAGATTTTACTGTAAGCAAATTCATTATATGTTTTGATATCATATATAAAATTACCGCTCCCTTTTCTCCTCGCTCCATAAGGTAATTCAAGGATTTAATAGCCTCTGCAGGTCTTTTAGAACCTATATAGTCCATCATTTCAAATATATTACCTTCAAGGGATTTAGAAAAAATTTCATCTAAATCGTTTTGTTCAATCTTTACTCTCTCTCCTACAAATGACGCTATCTTCTTTAATTCATTATCTGCCTGATATAAATCTGTGGTATATTCGGCGATAAAGTAAGCGGTTCTCAAATCTATGCTTTTATTGTAAAGCTTGGCTCTTTTTTGAATCCAAAATGCTTTATCTTTTTGCAAAAGGGGTTTATACTCATAAGCCACGCCGTTTGCTTGAAAAAACTTAAAAATCTTACTGCGTTTATCGACTTGAGATGTGGTAAATATCAGATAAGTATGTGCAGGCACCCTTTTTAGCCTGTCCAAAAACCATTTTTGCCTTTCACTGCTCATCTTGCCTTCATTTTTAAAAAATGATGCATCATAGACAACTACAATTTTCTTTTCGGACATCATAGGAACAGTGTCACAAGCATCGAGTATGTCTTCTTCCTTTGCGTTTTTACCGTCGAAAGAGATGAAATTTATAGCTTGTAAGCCCTGAGGGATAGTTTTATTTTTTAAATTAACTATTGCTTCATCGATTAGCAGTTTTTCTTCGCCAAAAAAAAGAATAAGGTTTTTCATAAGAACTTCGGCCCTTCATTAATCGTTTTATATATTTTAACATTTTGACCGGAAATTTTAAAGATTATAGCACCGCTGATATCAGTTCGAAAAATCCTTACATTGTTTTCGTCCAACCGATTTAAAACTTCCGGCGTCGGGTGGCCAAAATTATTATCCTCTCCTACCGAAATCACCGCACATGTCGGCTGAACTTTTTCAAGAAATTCCTTGGATGTAGATGATCTGCTGCCGTGATGGCCCACTTTAAGTACATCTGCTTTTATGTCAAGCCTCGATGCCACAAGCTCTCTTTCTACCTGGTATTCAAGATCTCCGGTAAAAAGAAAACTTATATCATTGTATTTCATTTTTAATACAACAGAGTTGTCGTTACTCGATTGGCTCCCTTGTGCAAGCGGATCGGGATTTAACACTTTAAAATGTGCACCGTCTACACTAAATCTATCCCCTCTTTGAACTTTTAGCGTTTTGATTCCTCTTTTTCGTGCAATTTCTATCATCTCATTGTATATGTCAACGTCTTCAGGTACTCCATACATAATAGCTCCAACGTTCATGGAATCCAAAACAGAAAGCAACCCTTTTGCATGGTCGTCATCAAAGTGGCTAAATATCACCAGGTCAATTTCTTTAATTCCCTTTGAATAAAGAAACGGAATCACTATATCTTCTCCAGTATCAAAGTCCCCTTCATAATACGGAGGAGCTCCTCCCCCATCAATTAAGATTGTTTTATTTCCTCTTGTTTTTATCAAAATGCAATCACCCTGTCCCACATCTACAAAAGTCACCTCGAAACTCTTGAAAGGCCCAGCAGAAAAAATCGCAATTATAACAAATAAAATCAGTGCTATAGGCTTTTTCCATTTTACATTATTTTTCTCGCTTATCCCGGCAATCTGCAGAATATCAAATAAAAGGAGTAATAACAAAAAATATAGGGCTATGATCAAAGGAGAAGGTGTAGAAATTATTACGGAAGCAAAGGGAAATTTAGATGCTGTCATTACAATTTTTTCAATAAGTTTTAGTAAAACATATGGAACCTTGATAAAAAAGGCTCCGACAGCAGGAAATAAGAGACCTGTAATCCCGGATACAAGTCCTGTAATTAGTGCAGCACTTGCCAGCGGCACTACGAGAAGATTTGCAATAGATCCCGTAAGCGATATGCTGTTAAAATAGTAGGCGGCAAAAGGCGCTACTGCAAGTTGGGCTGAAATCATTACAGCCAATGGGTCTTTTAAAAAAGCCGGGATTTTATCAAAAAGTGCCTTTAGTTTCTCAAATAAAACGACAATCCCGCTGACCGCCGCATATGAAAGTTGAAAACTTATCGAAAAAAGATTTAACGGATTTATAATTAATAAAACTGTCGCAGAAAAACACAATGTGTTTATTGAATCGTTTTTTCTGCCAACAAGTTTTGAAAACATCAAAGTTATTATCATTATGGCAGCTCTAACCGCAGAAGGTGAAAGTCCTGCCATTGCACTATAAAATATCAGTGCGCCGGTTTTGCTCATAAAAGATATTACAGGTGGAAGTTTTAATTTATAAGTCAAGAATTCAAGAGCCCCATAAACTATGCCGGCATGAAGGCCGGAAACCGCCAAGATGTGCGCTGCTCCAACGTTTTTTACTGCTTTCATTGTATCTTTTGGAATTTCATCTTTTATCCCAAGAGTAATTCCCGTCATTATCGGAGAAATGTCCTCGGGAAGATGAAGGCTATAAAATGCTGTAAGATGCTGTCTTAAAGAAAAAGCCGCTGCCATAAATGGGTTTTTCCGAGCCTCGGATATCTTTTCTACTTTATCAGAAAACATTTTGGCACCGATGCCTTTTTGCAAAAGATATGCTCTGTAATCTATGCCATTTGGATTTCTCCTTTGCTGGGGCAATTTAAGCTTTCCCGAAAACTTTATTATATCACCATAGTTATATATACTCTTGTCTTGATTAATAATAGTGGAAAGCCTGATTTTTCCGCTGGCAGGTATGTATTTCCTGTTTTGCAGCACAGAAGACACTTTTACATTATAAATAGCGCGATCGCCTTTTATGGTAGGCGTATCGTTTACTGTTCCTATTACGGTCTGTTGACTTCCTGTAAATTCAGCTATCGTGCCCTTAGATGCTAAAATCCTAAAATTGCAGTAACAAATCCCTATTACAAAGATTAAGATGCCGGATAAGACTTTCCTTCTATTGTTTTTGTTTTGCACAATAGTTAAAGAAACTATTAAAGCCAAAATGATAACAACTGTAGCTATAATACTGATTTTCTCCCTATAAGCTGCTGCTATTATTCCTATGGAGAAATATGTAACAAAAAATTGAAAGGGACGATGCATTTATATAACTCCTTAAGATTTTATGAAAAGCCTTATAATCCTTACTTCTTCGGTGGTGTCTAAAATCCCTTTTTAAATTTAAAATTTAACTAGATAAAAAAGAGGAAAAACCAAATCTCTGGAGAATATATATTATAGAAAATAAATAATAAACTTTTTAGGTGCCTGTAATATATTACGGGAGAATAGGGAATCAGGTGAAAATCCTGCAGCGGACCCGCCACTGTAAGCAGGGAGCTTTCACAATTGCCACCGAAGATACAAGTCTTTCGGGAAGGCGTGAATCAGCATTGAACTGCAAGCCAGGAGACCTGCCTAAAAATGTTTATGAGTCTTTAGGATGATGGCAAAGTCCTAAGATTGAACTTTCAATCTTAGGACTTTTTATTTTACTACAAAATTATTTATTTACCCTAAGGAGGTAATTTGAAATGGACAAGATTGAAGAAACAATTCAAAAAATCGGTCCTTTGGACCAAGATGCTATGAAAAAAGCCCAAGCTCGATTAGATGATCTTACAAAACCCCAGGGAAGCTTAGGCATGTTGGAAGCTATTGCAAAACAGATAGCCGGTATAACGCGCACTCCTATACCTGATTTACCAAAAAAAGCCGCAATTTTAATGGCAGGCGATCATGGAATCGTAAAAGAGGGGGTAGCTCCTTTTCCTCAGGAAGTCACATCCCAAATGCTGTTTAACTTTGTAAACGGTGGAGCTGCCATGAGTGTCCTTACGCGGCACGAAAACGCTAAATTATATGTGGTAGATGTAGGAGTTGCCCAAGATTTGCCGGACGTGCCTAATATTATAAAGAAAAAGGTTGCCTATGGCACAAGAAACATGGCAGAAGGTCCTGCAATGACTCGTCAAGAAGCCGTCAAGGCAATCGAGGTAGGCATAGAAGTGGCTGAAATGGCTATAAACGAGGGTGCCGGTTTGACAGCTATAGGTGAAATGGGTATAGGAAATACTAGCCCAAGTTCTGCTATCGTTGCGGCATATAGTAAAATGCCGGTTAGAGAAGTGGTAGGCAGAGGCACTGGAGTAGATGACGAAAGACTTAAAATAAAAATATCCGCCATCGAAAAAGCTCTATCTGTAAATAATCCTGACCCCAGCGATCCGTTAGATGTCCTGTCTAAAGTCGGCGGACTTGAAATAGCAGGTCTTGCAGGGGTAATACTTGGATGCGCGGCAAACCGCGTTCCGGTCATCATCGACGGATTTATCTCAGGCGCAGCGGCACTTATTGCAGCACAAATAGCGCCTCTTGCAAAAGATTATATGTTGGGTTCTCACCTTTCTGAAGAACCTGGTCATAAAGTGATACTTGACTTTCTAGGCATCAAACCTATCTTGATTATGAACATGAGGCTTGGTGAAGGCACCGGAGCCGCCCTTGCAATGAATTTAGTAGATGCAAGTCTGAAAATATTAAGGGAAATGGCTACATTTAGTGAAGCCGGTGTTTCTTCAAAATAAAAAGATATATAAAGTTCACGCTATCTTGCACAAACGGCCACTCATTTTGCGAGTGGTCGTTTGTATATAATTTTATGTATACAAGCTGCTCTTTATTTTAAAGGTTCAATACTGTATAATTTATTCAAAAAGGCCTAACAAAATACTCAAAATTTCAGGAGGAGTTTTATGTTTTTCTTTGGCATTTTTGGAATCCAACAAAAAGAGCGTACAATTAAAGAATTTGATAATGTAATTTGCCCTGAATGTGGTAAGCTCACCAGGGCAGAACTTTGGGAGTCATTTACATACTTTCATTTTTTCTTTATACCTATTTTTAAATGGAATCGTCAGTATTACATTAAATTAAGGTGCTGCGGAGCCATATTCATGGTAGACCCGGATTATGCCAAAGAGCTGAAGCGAGATGGTGAAATAGATTTCAACCGTCTTAAAAAGATAAAAATACCAAAAAATATTTGCCCGAATTGTGGAAGCTTTATAAATCCAAGCTTTGCTTATTGTCCTTTTTGCGGACAAAAGCTGCTTTGAACCAAATCATCCATAGAGTAATATCCCGGTTTTTGGGCTGCGGTAAACCTTATCGCTTTAAGAGCTCCGGAGGCCAAAACTTTCCTAGATGTCAAGTTATGTGAAATTGATATGGTCTCATCTTCTCCTATAAAAAGAACAGTGTGTTCCCCGACCAAATTACCGCCGCGAATGGAATGTATTCCGATTTCGTTTTTGTCACGCTTTTTTCTGACATCTGCTCTATTATAGACATAAAAAGCATCTTTGCGCACTTTTTTTACAGAATCAGCAATCATAAGTGCTGTGCCGCTTGGCGCATCTATTTTTTGATTATGGTGCTTTTCAATAATCTCAATATCGTGGTCTGTGAGAACTTCAGTCATTTGCCTTGTTATGTTGGAAAGTAGCGCTATTCCAAGGCACATATTATGCGAAACAAATACCGGCACGGATTTTGCGGCATTATGAAGCATCTCCTTATGCTCATCTGTAAGTCCGGTAGTCCCTATAACAAGTGCTGCATTTTTTTCTACAGCATATTTTGTAAGATTTTTTATAGCAGAAGGATTTGAAAAATCTATTATTACATCAGGTACCTCAGGAATTTTATATAAGTCATCATAAATTTTTAAATTCTCGCTGCCTTTTGCAAATAAATCGAATCCTCCTATAACTTTTATATCATCTGATGTGTTTATAAGGTCTGTAACGGCCTGTCCCATTTTACCCCCAGCGCCGCTTACTACTACTTTTATCATACCTTTAACCTCCTTTAAGTTGCGACAATTATTCATTATCAACAATAAAAATTATAATTATTTGTAATAATACCACGTTACTTTTTATTATTCAATAACTATTTTTATATAATTTTAATGCATTTTTTAAATTTTATATAACAGAAAACATAGAGGACCAGCTAACACAGGGACGGTTCGAGACCGCTGAAAGTACACAGAGACCAGCTAACTACATGAACACAGAGACCAGCTAACTAAAGTCAAGTCATTTTTTAAAAATAAATTCTAAGAAAAATAGGTATAACAAAGAAGCCTTTAAAAATAACAAACATTTTTACAAAGGCAAGGAAAAATATTCGCATTTAACATCATAATTTAAGCAGCTTTTGAACGATAAAGCTTAATTTGTTCTTCAGGAGTAATCATAACAAACGGATGCTTGTTTTTAAGAACCGAAAATATTATTCTAACCAGCTTATTCATTACTGCGCCTAAAGCTTGTTTTTTAGGTTTAGACTTGATCTTCTTTTGGTAATAGTCATAGATAACCGGATTAACGCATCTTGCTTTGGAATCTTTTCTAACGGATATAGTGGCCGCAATATAAAGAGCCTTGCGTATATAGGCAGAGCCCCTCTTGGTAAATTTATTTTTAGTTCCAACAAAATTACCTGATTGTTTGACACTTGGGTCAATGCCGCAATAAGCCACCAATTGTTTAGCGTTATTAAACCGGCTGATATCGCCAACCTCGCTTACAATAACAGATGACAGCCTTTTACCAAAGCCCGGAATACTGCTGATTAAAGAAACCTCAGGTATGGTAATTGCAAGCCTTTGAATCATCTCATCTAGCTCTGTAAGCTTATCGTTTAAATACTTTAAGTTTTGAGCGTAAATACAGATGACATCATACAGAGCACTTAAAGTTATTCCGGTTTCTTTAGCATCTTTTGCGCATTGAATAAGCAACTGGTACTTATCTAGAGCATATTTTAAAGACCTTCTGGAGCAAGAACGAATTAAGCTTGCAACATCCTCCTAAGGCGAGCTTAAAAGCGCATCCGGAGAAGAATATCTTGCAAGCAGTTCAACACAAGTCTTGGAAGAAATGTTAAAAATCCTTGTAAAGCCCGGCAAAACTTGATCAACAGCAGCTGTTAACTGATTTAGCATACTTATCCTTTGTTCCGACAATGAAAAGTAAGCCCTGGACAATACCTTAAGATTTGCTATAGAATCATCAAAGGGGCGATGCTGCTGTAAATCACAAACGAAATAAAGCCTGGCCAATTCTTCTGCATCTGCTTTATCATTTTTTACTTTTCGAATCGAAGAATTTTTGATAGAATGAGATTGAAGTGGATTAACTAAAAATACTTCAAACTCATTCTTACCAAATAAGTGGACTAGGCGTGTAGAATAGTGTCCGGTGGATTCCAAGACGATTACTGGCCTATTTTTAAAAGCCTTCTCCACCTTTTTTAATTTTTCTAAGACAAAATCCAATCCCTCTTTTGTGTTAAATGCTTTAAATGGCTCCAAATATTTTTTGCCATCAGGAGAAAGAACACAGTAGTAGCAAAAATCTTTAGCTACATCGACACCAACTACAGGGTTAACATTATTCATAAAAACCAACCCCCAAACAAATATTGTAGAAGGATTATCCATTTCGCTGCCAAAGTTTACAGCCTTGCACGTTAAGCGGGAATAAGCAAATCCCAACCAGCCAAAACGTATATACTTTTTGAAATGGATTAATAGTCTTTGTGCCGGGTATAGAAAAAATCTTCCCTGGGACGGTTGCATTAATATCCTTCAAAAACATTATACTATACTAGAAAGCTAATATTCGGGTTTTGCTGCATTAAAAAATGGATAACCCTTCTATCTCATATTACAAGGGACGGTTCTTTTGTGTTGTCTGACAACACAAAAGAACCGTCCCTCTGTGCTATGAGTGCGATGCCTTTCTGCTATCTTGCGGAATTTTTCATTTGACAAAAGAGGCGCCTGATGCCTATAATAGAAGAAAGATATACTATTGCAAGGGGGAGTCCAAGTGAAAGATCTTGACTTGGAAGAATTTCAGAATACTGTCACAAATTGTTTAGTCAGACATAAAAGTATCATAGATGTGCTTGCAAAAATTGATGAAACTTCTGCAAGGGTTAACCGTGCCATATCCAAGTCAGTTACCAGCTGCGGTTGTATACAGATAAACGCAAAAAAGCAGCAGATCCCCGCTGACATAAGTCTTTGCGAATTGGCTTCATATATGGAAACTCATCTTGACGGGAAGCTTTGCGAAAACTGCAGAGAAGTAATCGAACAGGAAATAGGAAACCATCTTTTTTATATTGCTGCACTTTGTAATCTTTTAGACCTTAGCCTCAAAGATATTCTGTATGAGGAAAATGAAAAGTTATCAACATTAGGTATATACAATCTATCCTAAAAAGCCGACTGAGTTTGCTCGGCTTTTTATTTTCATTCCAATCCTGCCTCTACAGCCTCTCGTATATTTTTTACTCCATCAATTTTTATTTCTACGATATTTGATATCTCAGCAGCGTTTTCACTGGGAATTATGGCTCTTGAAAATCCAAGTTTTGCTGCTTCTTTTATGCGTTTTTCCATATGATTTACCGCTCTTACTTCTCCTGCAAGACCTACTTCGCCTATTATCACTGTATTTTCTGCCACGGGACGGTTTTTAAAGCTGGATGCTATAGCAAGAACTATTGCCAAATCCGCTCCTGGTTCATTTATTTTTATGCCGCCGGCTACATTTACAAATATGTCTTGCTGTGCCAGTATAAATCCCAGCTTCTTTTCTAAAACGGCAGTCAGGAGAACTGCTCGATTATAATCTATTCCTGAGGTCTGACGCCTTGGAAGGGTAAATCCTGATTTAGATACAAGGGCCTGAACTTCAACTAAAAGAGGCCTGGTTCCTTCTAAAATACATACAACAGCGGATCCGGGTGTACCGTTTGGCTTGCCTGAAAGCAAATACTTTGAAGGACTGTCCACCTCGGCAAGCCCTTTATCCCTCATTTCGAAGATACCTATTTCATTTGTGGAGCCGAAGCGATTCTTAACTGCTCTAAGCAACCTATAGGAATAATATCGCTCGCCTTCAAAATAGAGCACGCAATCTACCATGTGTTCAAGGAGTTTCGGACCCGCAAGGCTTCCCTCTTTAGTAACATGTCCTACAATAAATATGGCTGAACCCGTTTCCTTTGCAAGCCTTAGACATTTTACGGTAGCCTCTCTTATTTGGCTTACGCTTCCCGGCCCTGAGGAAATCTGGGGAAAGTATACCGTTTGAATTGAATCGATAATCGCTATATCAGGTTTTATCTCGCTAATGACAGCCTCAATCTCATCCATATTATTTTCAGCCATTATATACATAGTGCCATTTTTAATTCCAAGTCTGTCAGCTCGAAGTTTTATTTGTTTTTCTGATTCTTCGCCCGATATATATAAAACTTTTCTGTTTTTACTTAAATTTCCGCAGATCTGCAGCATGAGAGTGGATTTTCCGATTCCCGGATCCCCGCCTACTAAAATGAGGCTTCCCGGAACAATCCCGCC
This sequence comes from Tepidanaerobacter syntrophicus, assembly GCF_001485475.2. Taxonomy (NCBI): domain Bacteria; kingdom Bacillati; phylum Bacillota; class Clostridia; order Thermosediminibacterales; family Tepidanaerobacteraceae; genus Tepidanaerobacter; species Tepidanaerobacter syntrophicus. The sequence goes on from NZ_DF977002.1 coordinate 97,765, forward strand.
TCCAAGCACTCGGTCCAGCTCGCCTATAGATGTCAGTATCCTTTCTTCCTCAGAATAAACAATATCATTTAGACTTACTGGCTGCTTGTAAGTTCTATGAGTGCTGCCGGCGGGAGATACTATCATCTCTTCTACAATACTGTTCCAGCTGCTGCATTCCGGACACTTTCCCATCCATTTAGGTAAAACAGCACCGCACTGCTGACAAATAAAGCGCTTTTTCTCCTTCAAACTTCTCCCTCCAGCTTCTATTCAAGTAAAACAGAAGGCAGCTGAAGACTTTTATCCTGTCTTTGCTGCCTTCTGCATTAGGATTTTTTTAAGTTTTAGCTAAGCGGTGTAAAAACTTCTTTCCTTTTAAATACATAATCACCGTTTTCGTCTACATCTATCGACACTACATCGCCTTCGGAGATATTGCCTTTTAGCAGTTCTTCTGAAAGCCTGTCTTCTATCCTCTTTTGAATTACTCGGCGAAGGGGTCTTGCGCCATACATCGGATCATAACCTTCTTTTGCCAGCATATCTTTTGCTCTGTCCGTAACTTCAATAGAAATTTGTTTTTCACCAAGTCTCTTATTAAGTTCGTCTATCATCAGCGTTACTATTTCTCTGATATGTTCCTCGCTTAATGGATGGAAAACTATAATCTCGTCAATTCGGTTTAAAAATTCCGGCTTAAATGTCTTTCTAAGTTCTTCTAGCACCATGCTCTTCATATCTTCATAGTTTTTGCTTTCTTCCTGCGCCGGTCCAAAACCTAGGGTCTTCGGTTTTTGGATTAGGTTTGCGCCAACATTTGAAGTCATGATCAGGATTGTATTTCTGAAGTCCACAGTTCTGCCTTTAGAATCAGTAAGCCTTCCATCTTCCAAAATCTGTAGTAGGATGTTAAAGACATCGGGATGGGCCTTTTCTATTTCATCAAATAGTATTACAGAATATGGTCTGCGGCGAACTTTTTCGGTTAATTCTCCGCCTTCTTCATAACCTACATATCCCGGAGGAGCTCCAACAATTCTTGAGACCGCAAATTTTTCCATATACTCGGACATATCAAGCCTGATTAGCGCATCTTCATCGCCAAACATCGCATCAGCTAAGGCTCTGGCAAGTTCTGTCTTTCCGACACCGGTAGGACCTAAGAATATAAATGAACCTATGGGTCTTGCCGGATCTTTAAGTCCTGCGTATGCCCTTCTGATAGCTTTTGCAACAGCTTTTACCGCTTCATCTTGCCCTATAACTCTATTGTGCAAAACTTCTTCAAGTTTTAATAGACGTTCTGACTCCTCTTCGGTAAGCCGGTTTACAGGAATTCCAGTCCACATACCTACGATATTTGCGATATCTTCAGCTGTAACTGTGGAATTTTCGAAGTTGTAGTCTTTTTGCCACAGTTCTTTTAGTTTCTCTATCTTCTGCTTTATTTCCTGTTCTTTATCTCTTAAGGCAGCAGCTTTCTCAAATTCCTGAGCTCTTATAGCAGCATCTTTCTCTTTGCGAATACCTTCTAATTCTTCTTCAAGCTCGCGAAGCTCCGGCGGCGCCGTCAATGTTTTTAAGCGAACTCTTGAGGCTGCCTCATCAATTAAATCAATGGCCTTATCAGGCAAAAACCTATCGGTAATATACCTATGCGACAGCTTTGCTGCAGCTTCGATAGCCTCATCAGAGATTTTTACGCGATGATGCGCCTCATATCTGTCTCTGAGCCCTTTTAATATTTCAATAGTTTCCTCCACAGTGGGTTCTTCAATCATTATAGGCTGGAATCTGCGTTCTAAAGCCGGATCCTTTTCGATATACTTGCGATATTCATCAATTGTAGTAGCCCCTATTGTCTGGATTTCCCCTCTGGCTAGAGCCGGCTTTAATATATTAGATGCGTCGATAGCGCCTTCTGCGGCACCGGCTCCTATAATTGTATGCATTTCGTCAATGAATAGGATAACATTGCCTGCTTGTTTTATCTCTGCCATTATTTTTTTCAAGCGCTCTTCAAACTCTCCGCGGAACTTAGTGCCTGCTACAAGAGATGCCATGTCCAGACTTACCACTCGTTTATCCTTTAGAATCTCCGGGACATCTTGCTCAATAATCTTCTGGGCGAGCCCTTCCACCACCGCCGTTTTCCCCACACCAGGCTCTCCAATAAGGCATGGGTTGTTTTTGGTACGGCGGGTTAAAACCTGAATAACTCGTTCAATTTCTTTCTCTCGTCCCACTACTGGATCTAATTTGCCCTCAGAAGCTAATTCTGTCAAGTCTCTGCCAAATTGATTCAGTGTAGGCGTACTGGAGGATTTCCTAAAATTAGTCTGCCCTTTTGCATCCATCAAGAGACTTAATACCTCCTCTCGTGCTTTATCAAGGCTTACGCCTAAATTAGTCAGCACTTGGGCCGCGACTCCTTCGCCTTCGCGAATAAGTCCAAGTAAGATATGCTCAGTGCCTACATAATTATGGCCTAATCTTCTTGATTCATCTATAGCAAGCTCCATTACTCTTTTTGCCCTTGGTGTATAGCCGATGGGTCCCTGCACTGCAAAGGGTCCTACGCCTATCATCATTTCAACTTGATTCCTGACTTTATCCGCATCAACGCCAAGGTTTTTAAGAGCGCGAGCTGCGATTCCTTCATCTTCTCTCAAAAGCCCCAGTAAAAGGTGTTCGGTGCCTACCACATTATGGTTAAGTCGCCTTGCCTCTTCTTGGGCGTGTGCTATTACTTTTTGTGCTCGTTCGGTAAACCTTCCGTTCATATTCTCACCTCATTTTTTTATTTTTTGTCGTATAAAGTTCGCCCTGTATAGGTCTCGCTCAATCGGTGACATTTCATTGTTTGAAACTCCCTGAATATAGGCGGGCCCCGTCATAATAAATAAACTGTTTAAAATAACTGGATCTACATCTTCTATAATGCCTAAATCTACACCTAATTTCACATCGGATATATAGCTTAATGCCTCGCTGGATGATATAATTTTTGCATTTGTGAGTATCCCATATGATCGAAGTATTTTATCTTCCAGGCGTATCCTTGCCTCTCCGGACAGACTCTTTCTTATCTTGCGTTCGCTCATTAATATCTGCCGAGCTACACCCATTACATTTTGAATTATATCAGCTTCTGATTTTCCAAGGGTTATTTGGTTAGATATTTGATATAAGTTGCCGTTAGCTTGTGAACCTTCTCCATAAATTCCGCGAACAACAAGTCCGACTTGGGCTATTGTGGCAAATATCTGTCCCATTTGATTCATCATCGTAAGTACAGGAAGGTGCATCATTACTGAAGCTCGCATACCTGTACCTACATTAGTAGGACATGCTGTAAGATACCCTATCTTCTCATCAAATGCAAAATCCAGCTTAGATTCTAAGAGATCGTCTATTTTATCAATTTCTTGAAAGGCTTCATCTAATTGAAGGCCAGGCATCATCACCTGAATCCTCAAATGGTCTTCTTCGTTTATCATAATACTTATTGTTTCGTCTTGATTGACAACTACTGCGCCATCTGCTGCAGATGCTAAGTCGGGACTTATTAAATGCAGTTCAGAAAGCAATATCTTCTGCTCATCTGAAAGATCGGCCATTTTATATAACTCAATATCTGCACCCATATTTGGATCTGATTTTAAAGTTTCGTAGACATTATTTATGATGGTTTCAGCCGCTTCATCTGATAGAAGATGAGGAAAAGGCACATCGCTTATGTTGCGTGCCAGCCTAATCCTGCTGCTTACTATTATGTCGCTTTCCGGGCCTGGTGAGCTTATCCATTTGATTTTTGAAGGATCCATCAGTTGTTCTATGCCCATCGCTCTCATCTCCTATTCGCTTTTCGGATTCTCTTCCTTTGTTTCTCTTATTTCTTCCAACTGCTTTATTTTATCTCTTATTACCGCAGCACGTTCATATTCTTCTGCATTAACCGCTTCCTGCAGCTCGGCTTTAAGACGATCTATTTCATGCTTAATTCTAAGCTGTCCTCCGGTTCTTCTTGGAACCTTGCCTACATGATAAGTTTTGCCGTGTATTCTGCGAAGAAGCGGATTTATCTGCTCTTTGAAAGTGGTGTAACATTTGCTGCATCCAAACCTTCCTGTCTGGATAAAATCATCGAAGGTAAGACCACACCCCTCACATTTAACACCTGTAGATATATTATCAAACTGCTCTCCTGCCGGTTCAAAAAAACTCGAAAGCAGTTTACCCATCGAAAAATCAGCATCTCCAAAATCGCCTATTCCAAATATGCTAAAGCCCATAGGAAATCCTAAGTGCTTTTGTTTTGCGCATACTTCGCATAGATGCATTTGAACTTTCTCGTTATTTACTATCTTTGTAATATGAATCGTCGCCGGTCTTACATGGCATTCTTCACACATCATTGCTTTTTGCCTCCTTTTCTAGCTTGAAAATCCATTATAACTGCGATTATCGCTTTCATAAGTTTTGCTCTAATTAAATCACGGTCTGAAGGTTCTGCCGGCAGATTATATTCATTCATTACCGCCCGCAATATTTCTTTCTCCCGTTCCGTTATCACATTCTCCTCCCACAGCCTGTTTACAATATCTTTTGCGTCAGAGGCAGAAAGGGAATCGCCGATAAAATCCAGTATGTCTCTTAAACATTCATTTTCACACATCTTAAGTTTTTTTATTCTTATATACCCTCCGCCGCCTCTGCGGCTTTCCACGAAATATCCGCGCTCTAGCGTAAAGCGCGTTGTCAATACATAGTTTATCTGGGATGGGGCGCATTGAAACTGATTTGCCATTTCGTTTCTTTGTATTTCTAAGATTCCTTCCGGGATATTATCAAACATTTCTTTAATGAAGTCTTCGATTATATCTGACAAATTCGCCATAATATCCCCCTTTCCCGCGGATAGTTTTGCCGCTTGATAATTGACTTTCTCTGACCTTTGATTATATTATATTGCAACTAGTGAAAATATGCAAGTACTATCTGATTAAATGTAAATATGCAGTAAGATTCTTCGCTGCGCTCAGAATTACAGCAGAATTAAAAACGTGATTAAAAAATGCAGGAGAAGGTTCGTGTCCCTTCTCCTGCATATTAAGCCAAATAACTATTCTTTGTTATTTTTCTGGCTTTGGGCCTCTGCTATTATTTTCTCTGCGATCTGAGCAGGAACTTCTTCATAATGGCTAAAGGTTGCAGTAAAATGCCCTCTTCCCTGGGTCATTGACCGCAAATCCGTAGCATAGCGAAGTATTTCAGACATAGGCACTTGAGCTTTGATATGCTGCATTCCATCTTTTTGCTCCATACCTAAAACTCTGCCCCGCCGCTTATTCAAATCCCCTATAATATCGCCCATATAGCTTTCCGGCACTACAACAGTTAAGTCCATGATAGGCTCTAACAGAACAGGTTTCGCCTGAAGGGCCCCTTTCTTAAAGGCCATCGAAGCCGCTATTTTAAAAGCCATTTCAGATGAATCTACAGGGTGAAAGGATCCATCATACAAAATTGCCTTTATTCCTATCATCGGATAACCTGCAACTACGCCTTCTTTTAGTGCTTCGCGGATACCCTTTTCAACTGCTGGGATATATTGTTTCGGAACAGCGCCGCCAAAAATTTTATCTTCAAATTGAAATTCTTCGTTTAAGTCAGTAGGCTGTAACTCAATCCAAACATGGCCGTACTGGCCTCGGCCGCCGCTTTGCTTTTTATGTTTGCCTTCAACTTTTACGCTTTCGCGAATCGTCTCGCGATAAGGGATTTTAGGAAGTTCTAAAACTACTTCGGAACCAAACTTATTGGCAAGTCTTGCCGCTAAAACCTCTAAGTGTATTTCTCCCATTCCTGATACAAGAAGCTGACCTGTTTCCGGATCTTTTGTAACTTCAAAAGTCTTATCTTCTTCCATAAGTCTTGCAAGGCCTGATGATATCTTGTCTTCATCTCCTGATGATTTGGGCTGTGCCGCAAGTGTAAGCACGGGTTTTGGAAATTCTATGGGCTTTAGCAAAACAGGGTGATCCTTGTCTGCAAGGGTATCATTTGTTGTAGTATACTGCAATTTTGCCACTGCGGCTATGTCGCCGGCTACTACTTCAGACGTATTTTCTTGTTTTTTACCTTTTAATATATAAATTTGCCCGAACTTTTCAGTTTGATTTTGGGTAACATTGTATACCACGCTGTCAGATTTTATGCTGCCTGAAAATACCTTAAACAAGGTTAGTTTTCCTACATATGGATCTGCCATAGTCTTGAACACAAGCGCTGAGAATGGTTCGGACGTGCTGCACTTTATGGTGATTTCTTCATTTGTGCCCGGTTTTACTCCTTTTTCTGCCGGTCTTTCTTCCGGAGATGCGGCATATTTGCAAATCATATCCAGTAGTAAATCGATTCCTTTGTTTGTAAGGGACGAGCCGCAAAGCACCGGGTATATGAGACCTGATACTATACCTTTATGTAAGCCTTTTTGGATTTCTTCTTCAGTCAGTTCTTCTCCCTCGAGGTATTTTGCCAAAATCTCATCATCTGTTTCAGCAATGGCTTCAAGCAGTGCTGTTCTGTTTTCTTCAACAGCATCATTTAAATCCTCTGGAATTGGGCACTCTTTCAGTTTTTTGTCATCAAAGGCAAATGCTTTTTGAGATATTATATCAACTATACCGCTGAAATTTGCTTCCGAGCCAATGGGAAGCTGCACTAGAACTGCTTTTGGGCCAAAAAATTCTTTTATTTGGTCGGCAACTTTATAAAAATTGGCATTTTCCCGATCCATCTTATTTATAAAGAATATGCGCGGAAGATTTTCCTTTTCTGCATATTCAAATACTTGCTCAGTTCCAACTTCAACGCCAGATACGGCGCAAACAGCTATAACTGCATTCTCAACTACTCTAAGGGCACTTTTAACCTCGCCTACAAAGTCAAAGTATCCGGGGGTGTCGACAATATTTATTTTTGTGCCTTTCCATTCACAGGGAGCAATCGCATTATTTATGGAAATTTTCCGTTTAATTTCCTCCGGATCATAATCACATACCGTAGTACCTTCATCGATTCTCCCTAATCGATCGATTGCGCCTGAGTTATACAGCATTGCTTCAGCTAAAGATGTCTTTCCGGAGCCGCTATGACCAATCAGGCCTATGTTCCTTATCATGTCGCTTTTGTAGCTTTTCAACCGTATCTCCTCCTCTTAGTAAATAGTGAAATAGTTAATTGCTGAAAATATAAACATTGTTTAATTGTATAATTCTATTTTGATAATTTAATTCCTGCTTGTGCTTTTACAAAAATGTCTGCTAATAAAAATAATATCATAGTCCGGCATCTTGAGCAATGCAAAAGTTATATTTATATAGTCAAACAGGACCGATACTTGTCGATCCTGTCATATAAATAATTCCCGGATTTTATATTTGTGAGTAATTGGGAGCCTCCTTTGTTATATAAACATCATGGGGATGGCTCTCTTTTAGTCCGGATTCCGTTATTCTGATAAACTTTGCTTTCTTAAGTTCCTCTATATTCTTTGCACCGCAATACCCCATACCTGCCCTAAGCCCTCCAAGTAATTGATATACTGTCTCAGAAAGAGGTCCTTTATAAGGCACGCGGCCTTCAATACCTTCAGGCACCAACTTTTTCATATGTTCCTGGAAGTATCTATCTTTGCTGCCATGCTCCATAGCCCCTATAGAACCCATGCCCCGGTATACTTTAAAGCTTCGACCACTGTATATTTCAATTTCTCCCGGGCTTTCTTCTGTTCCCGCAAAAAGGCTTCCCAGCATTACGCTGTCTGCCCCTGCAGCTATTGCTTTTACTATGTCTCCTGAGTATTTTATACCACCATCAGCTATGATGGGAATGCCATATTTTGCAGCTTCCTGTGAACAGTCATAAATTGCAGTAACCTGAGGCACTCCTATGCCTGCTACTACTCGTGTCGTGCAAATAGAGCCGGGTCCCATTCCCACCTTTACCGCATCAGCTCCTGCGTTTATAAGGTCTCTTGTGGCTTCGGGTGTTGCGACATTGCCTGCTATAAGTTGAAGGTCGGGATACATCTTTTTAATTTCATACACTGCATCTAGAACACCCTTTGAATGGCCGTGTGCAGTATCAACTACTATAACATCTACTTTAGCTTCCACAAGAGCTTTTAGTCGTTCTTTCATGTCGTCTGTTACCCCGACGGCTGCCCCAACTAAAAGTCTTCCTGTCTTATCTTTTGCAGAGTTTGGATATTTAATTGCTTTTTCTATATCTTTTATAGTGATAAGCCCTTTTAGATTATAGTTTTCATCTACTAAAGGAAGCTTTTCTATCTTATGTTTTTTAAGAATCTGCATGGCTTCTTCAAGAGTAGTGCCTACCGGTGCTGTAACAAGGTTTTCTTTTGTCATTACTTCGCTTATTTTCTTCGTCGGATCATCTTCAAACCTTAGATCTCTATTTGTAAGGATGCCAACAAGTTTTGTGCCTTCTGTTATGGGAACGCCCGATATTTTATATCGCTCCATGAGTTCTAAGGCGTCTCCTATGACATTGTCCGGCGATAAATAGAAAGGATCAACGATAACACCATGTTCAGACCTTTTAACCTTGTCTACTTCCGTTGCCTGCATCTCAATTGACATATTTTTGTGGATTATACCGATGCCGCCTTCACGTGCTATTGCAATAGCGAGTCTGGCTTCGGTTACCGTGTCCATTCCGGCACTTATAATAGGTATATTTAGTTTTATTTTATTTGTAAGCCTTGTAGAAATGTCTACTTCTCTTGGCAATATCTCAGACTTGGCAGGTATTACCAAAACATCGTCAAAGCTTAAGCCCTCTTTGGAAAATTTATCCAAAAAATCGCCCCCAACAATATTTACTTCATTATTGTATTGTCTCAAAGTTTATCAAAGTTTAATATCACTGTCAACGGGGAAATGTATACAAAATAAAGTATGTAAAATTTATAATGCCGCCTTTTCCATGAGAATGAAAATTGATATCAAAAATAAAAATAATTTTGAAAAAAGAGGAATTTACTTATTTTTGTCGAATATATATTTATTTTATAAAACAAGTCAGTTTACAGGGGTTGATAAAAGCTTATTGCGGAAAGAATTATCATAATTTTATGTAAAAAATTTATTTTTATTTCTTGCAAATTACCAAGTAGTTAAACTTGTAAATGAGTGAGCCGCAAAAAGTTTATACAATTCCTCCCTTAATTTTAAGCACTTTTTCTAAATTGCCGAAAATAAGTAATTTAGTTATATGCCTTTCTTATTTTATTCTATTCTTATTCTATTTAAGTATCCTTTTAAGTATCCTTATATAAAAATAAAGTTTTTTTTTGCGAGACTAGCTGCTCATCTTTGATGATAAGCAAAACAATTTATAATATTTTTTGTTATTCTTTTTATTGCATTTGCTATATAATAAAAAGTAAAATGCCTTTATAAACTTTTAGGAATGTATTAATAAAATACCATAAAATTTTGTAAAGTTAACTAGGAGGGATTATTTTGTCTACAGTTCAGGGCGCATCGGAAAGAGCTAATGAAGACGCTATACTTTCTGTAAGAAACCTTGTAACACATTTTTTCGTAAGAGATGGGGAAATAAGCGCTGTTGAAGGCATAAGCCTCCATGTAAAAAAGGGCGAAACCGTGGCTATAGTTGGTGAATCTGGCTGTGGTAAATCAGTTGCTGCCCTTTCCATGCTTCGACTAATTCCTTCACCGCCGGGAAAGATACTGGCAGGGAGTGTTTTTTTCGAGGGCAAGGACATATTAAAGATGAGTTCTGCCCAGCTTAGAAATATTAGAGGCAAGGGAATTGCATTAATACTTCAGGAGCCTATGTCTTCACTTAATCCTTCTTGGACAATAGGGCGCCAAATTATGGAGGCGGTGGAATTAAATCAGGGTTTAAAAGGAAAAGAGGCACGAGAAAAAGCCCTTGAAATGCTAAGACTTGTAAGAATCCCTGCGCCTGAAAGTAGAATGGAAAACTATCCTCACGAGCTTTCCGGAGGTATGAAACAGCGTGTCATGATAGCTATAGCTTTAGCATGCAGGCCAAAAGTCCTTATAGCAGATGAGCCTACAACCTCTTTAGATGTTACAATACAAGCTCAAATACTCGAATTGATAAAACAGTTAAAGACTGAAATTGGCATGACACTTGTCCTGATAACTCATGACCTTGGCGTTGTCGCAGAGATGGCTGACAGAGTTTCTATAATGTATGCGGGCCAAATAATGGAAAATGCTGATGTTTTTAGTATATTCCACAGCCCTGCGCATCCGTATACTAAAGGTATTGTAAATACTGTAATGGATTTAAAGAACAAAAACAAAAGACTGGAGGTGATACCAGGAGATCCGCCCAGCCTCTTGAATCCCCCGCCGGGATGTAGGTTTGCTCCAAGATGCGAATATGTCCAAGACATATGTCGTACCACTACACCCGAATACAAGGAAGTAATTGAAAATTCAGGTCGTTGGGTAAAGTGCCACTTTCCGTTGTTGTAAAGATATAAAGTGAGAAATTTCAAGGTAAAAAATAACAAAATTTGATAAGGGGGAACTGTAAGTATGAGAAAGGGATTACAATTTTTGCTTATTTTATCACTTGTTGTAACTTTAATAGCAGGATGTGGAGGCTCAAGTTCTCAGCCCACCCAGCAGCCCGGAAAAGAAGGCACAACTTCCACGGCCACAAAAGATACTATCATAATAGCTCTTCAAGGCGAACCGTCGACTTTAGATCCTCAGTTTGCTGATGACGGTAATATGAGAGCAGTTACTGACAATGTTTTTGAACGATTGTTAGAGCTTGACGGCAAGACTCTTGAACCAATAAACGGCCTTGCTACAGATATAAAGAGTATAGATGATGTTACATGGCAGCTTACTCTCAGAGAAGGAGTAAAATTCCACAATGGAGATCCTTTTACGGCAGAAGATGCTGTATTCTCTATAAAAAGAGTAACGGATCCTGCCTATAAGTCACAAATCGCAGGCAATTTCAATACAATAAAAGATGCAAAAGTTATTGACGACAAAACCATACAGATTGTAACAGACGGACCTGACCCGATACTTCCAAAGCGTCTTACAAGATTAGATATAGTTGATAAAAAGTATATAGAAAGCAATCCGGATAAAGTAGCAACAGAGCCTATAGGCACAGGACCATACAAGGTAACCAAATGGAACAGAGGTGTCGATATAACCATCGAGCGAAATGAGGATTATTGGGGTAATAAGCCTCAAATAAAAGGTGCAACATATAGATTTATTCAAGAAAGTTCTACAAGACTTTCAGCTTTAAAAGCAGGAGAAATCGACTTAGCTGTAAACATGCTGCCTGAGTATGTGTCCGAACTACCAGCTTATAAGACTTCGGACGGTATTGAATTTACTTTTATTCGGTTCAACACTTTGAGGGGACCGATGAAAAGCAAGCTTATGAGGCAAGCCGCCTGTTATGCTGTAGATAAGAAAGCCCTTGCAGACAGCCTTTATCTAGGTTATGCAAACGTGGCACAGGGACAACTGGCAAAACCCGGATATTTTGGCTACAATGACGAAATTAAAGCCTATCCGTATGATCCCGAAAAGGCCAAGGCACTGCTTAAAGAGGCAGGTTATAATGGCGAGGTTATAGAGCTTGTATCTGAGCGCGGCAGATGGCTTAAAGATGGAGAACTAACTGAAGCTGTTGCAGGCATGCTTACCGATGCAGGATTTAACATCAAGCTTACCTTTTTAAGCTGGCAGGAATGGCTAGACACATTATTTAATTTAGACAAGGCTCCGGATATGATGTTTAGTTCAAATGGAAATGAGCTCTTTGATATGGACAGATTTTATCAGGCTTTAATCAAGACCGGCGGACCTCAGTCTGCTTACTCAAATCCTGAGGTCGACAAAATGATTGATGCTGCAAGAAGCGAAATGGATACCGAAAAGCGACTTCAGCTATATAAAGATCTTGCAAAAATCGTATATGAAGATCCATTCGGGCTGCCTCTTTTAAACTTAAAGGATATCTATGGCATGTCGCCAAACCTTGAATGGGAGCCGAGACAGGACTCCAGAATCACTGTATTTGAGATGAAGTTGAAATAGAGATATTAGAGATATTATAGGGAGGGCCTAAAAGCCTTCCCTGCCATTTATTTTTGGAGGTTAGGCTAATGAAAAGATACATTATAGTGCGCCTTCTGTATACAATTGTAGTAATTTTAGGTGTTTCAATACTAGTTTTTGTTGTAACCCACATGGTAGGCAATCCGGTAAATACAATGCTGCCGCTTCAAGCAACTGAAGCTGAAAGAGCCGCTCTACGTCATCAGCTTGGCCTTGACAAGCCTCTTTTTGAACAATTGACCACATTCTTAGGCAGTATGGTAAAACTGGATTTTGGAATATCCTGGTGGCAACAAATACCGGCTTTAGGAATTGTGATAAATAAAATGCCTGCTACTTTTATGCTCGTGAGCGCAGCAATGATTCTATCAATTGTAGTTGCTATTCCATTGGGGATTTTAGCCGCTTATAAGCCCGGAACTTTTTTAGACAGATTTCTCACTTCCGCTTCACTTATCGGATTGTGTCTGCCTCCGTTTTGGCTTGGCCTTATGCTTGTTCTATTTTTCGCAGTAAGATTGGGTTGGTTTTTTACATCGGGCTATGGTACATTGCGTCATTTGATTCTTCCCACCATTACTCTTGCAGTAGTGCCTATGGGGCACCTGGCCCAAATAGTTAGATTTTCCATGGCAGAGCAATTGAACGCTCAATATGCCATAACTGCTAGAGCTAAGGGAGCAAGCGAAACTGCTGTGCTTTTCGGTCACGCATTGAAAAACGCTGCAACCTCTATTGTTACAATGGGCGGATCGGATTTTGGAAGACTCCTTGCCGGCGAAACCGCTGCCGTTGAGGTGGTTTTTGGCTGGCCTGGTTTTGGTACCCTTATTGTAGATACAATAGGCAGGCAGGATTTTCCTCTTTTGCAGGCTGAAGTATTCTTTGTAGCAGTCGTAATTTGTTTGATTAACTTAATTGTGGATATATCATATGCCTATTTAGATCCAAGAATAAAATATTAGGGAGGGCTGCAAATGTCTAATAATACACAGCAAGGAATTGATGAGAAAAATAGCAAATCCGAAGTCAAGAAGAATGCATTCCAAAGATTTTTGCAGCACTTTTCGGGAAACAGCTTAGCGCTAGTTGCTTTTATATTACTCATTTTAATTATTGCTATTAGCATATTTGCACCCTTTATAGCGCCTTATAACCCGGCAAAGGGCAATATAGTCAACAGGCTGAAGCCTCCTACCTTTGAAAGGCCTGCAGATGGCAGTTTCCCCCATATTCTCGGAACGGATCAGCAGGGCAGGGATGTACTATCTAGGCTTATATACGGCGGTAGGGTTTCTATGAGTGTTGGTTTTACGGTAGTTGCTATTGGCGGCACTATAGGAACATTGTTGGGTCTTATTGCAGGATATTTCGGTGGTTGGACAGATTTAATAATAATGCGTATCGTTGACGTGGCATCGTCATTTCCCGGACTTCTTATCGCCTTAACTTTCGTTATGGTATTAGGGCCCGGTCAGGCAAACTTAACAATAGCTTTGCTTTTAGTAGGATGGATGATATATGCTAGAATGGCGCGAAGTCAAGTTTTGACCGCTCGCGAATCTACTATGGTTGAAGCTTCAAGGGCTATAGGTTGCAGTATGCCGCGCATCTTATTTAATCATATTCTCCCTAATGTAATTTCTCCATTGATAACCACTTTTGTTCTTGAAATGGCCCACATGATAAGCGCTGAAGCTAATATGAGTTTCCTCGGTTACGGAATTCAGCCTCCGGCTTCATCTTGGGGCTTGATGATTGGCGAAGGGCGGCAATATATAACCAGTGCTTGGTGGATAGTGGTATTCCCGGGCTTAATAATCGCTCTTACTGTTTTGTGCTTAAATTTAGTAGGCAACTGGGTCAGAGAAGAATTTGATCCTCTGCAAAAAGGCCGCCATTGAGGAGGGGTATGGATTGACTGAGAATAATGATAATATCATTGAAGTAAAAAATTTAGTAAAATACTTTCCGCTGCGAGGCGGCTTATTGGGGCAGCCCACTTCTTGGGTCCATGCCGTAGATGATGTAAGTTTTAATATAAAGAGGGGACAAACTTTGGGTCTCGTAGGTGAAAGCGGCTGTGGCAAAACAACAGTAGGCCGGCTTGTTCTTAAACTTATTGAACCTACTAGTGGAGAAGTGATTTTTAACAGTAAAAATATTTATGATGAAAAATTTTGGAAGGAAAAGGAATTCCGTAGAAATGCCCAGATCATTTTTCAGGACGCCTTCAGCTCTTTTGACATAAGAAAAAATGTAGAAAGTATAGTCGGCGAACCTCTTTTAGTTCACGGCATAGCTCAGGGTAAGGAGCTTAAAGAAAAGGTCGATGATTTGCTAAAGTTAGTAGGGCTTAAGCCAGAGATTGCTAAAGAATATCCTCACACCCTATCAAGCGGCCAAAAGCAATGTGTCGGTATAGCTCGTTCTTTAGCGCTTAATCCGACTTTCGTTGTGGCTGATGAGCCTATTTCTGCTTTAGATGTATCGGTTAGAGCTCAAATCTTAAATCTGCTAAAAGATCTTCAAAAAAAATTAAATTTGACTTATTTATTTATCTCTCATGATATTCGAGTTGTCTACTATCTTTCTGACTATATTGCGGTCATGTATGTGGGTAAATTGGTGGAAACAGGGCCGGCAGAAGAGGTTTTTGCACATAGGCTCCACCCATATACAGAGGCTCTTCTAACTGCGGTACCTATTGAAGATCCAAAAATGAGAGCCCCTAAAGAAATCCTTCAAGGCGAGGTGCCTTCGCCGGTTGATCCGCCGCCAGGCTGCAGGTTCTATCCCAGATGTAAATACGCTATTGCAAAATGTAAAGATGAAAATCCTGAACTTATCGAAAAATCACCGGGGCATTTTGTTTCATGCTTTGTAGATTTTCATGGTTCAAAAACAATTATATAAACGGTAATGCCATCATTGCATCAGCAGGTAAATATTTGTTATAATAAAAAAGACCTTTACCCTCTTTTACTTCTTACCGGGAAAAGGTCTTTAGCTTTAAAACAACCTTAATATCGCATACAATATAGGAGGAACCTTATGGACTTCAAACTTTTTTTGATGGCTTTTGGCATGCTGTTTTTGGCAGAGATGGGAGACAAGACACAGCTTGCCGTATTTACTTTGGTAACCCAATACAAAAAACCGCTTCCAATTTTTCTTGGCGCATCACTTGCGCTGGTTTTGGTAACTCTTATAGGCGCCTTGTTTGGCGAGGCAGTCTCACGTTATGTGCCCTCTGCATATCTTAAACTTGCAGCCGGCATTCTTTTCGTTGGTATAGGCCTCTTTGTTCTAATTGAGGCAGTTCCTGAATTTTTGCATCACTGATAGGCGACAAATTTTGATTTTAACCTTGAAATTGGGGCAAAAACTCTTTGTTTTGACGAAGAATATCATCTAAAATCTTTTTTGCAACATCAGCAGATGGCACAAGGGGATGGATAGTTAATGCTTGAAGGGCTGTATAGTAATCACCTTTAACGCCTGCTTCGACGGTAAGCTGTTCATAGGCTTTTACCGCCTGCATCAATCCCCTTATCTTTGCTGGCACATGACCTACTGTAAGAGGTGATGCTCCATTTTTGCCTATAATACAATTTGTTTCAATCGCCACATCTTCAGGCAAATCTAGAATAGTTCCGTTATTTCTAACATTGACTGTCTGTATGTCCTTTTTATTATTTGCTATAGAATCTATAAGGTTGCAAGCGGCATAGGAATAAAGAGCGCCGCCTCGCTTTTCAAGTTCCGGTGGTTTTATATCAAGACTAGGATTTTTATAAAGTTTAAAGAGCTCCTTCTCTATATTTTTTACTACCTCGCCTCGGGTGCCCTCGCTTGAGGCTTCTTTTATTTCCTCTTCCAACATTTTATCAGACATGTAATAATAGCGATGATAAGGGCAAGGCAGCATGCCTAGAGACTTAATCAAATCTTTATCCCATATCAAATCCGGTATATTTTTCATGGTAAAATTTTTGCCGGTTATAAGTATATCAAGTAATTTTTCTGTTACATCTTCGCCATCTAAATAAATTTTTTGCCCCCATACGAGATGGTTTAATCCGGCAAACTCTATATAAACTCTTTCCATTTCAACTTCGAACACTTGAGCAACATAATTTATCATATTTACGGGCACATTGCAAAGGCCTACGGCCTTAACTTTTGTATGATTTAAGACCGTTTCTGTAATTATTCCGGAAGGATTAGTAAAATTTATGAGCCAAGCAGAGGGTGCAAGTCTTTGGATATCTTTACAGATATTCATTATAACAGGAATGGTCCTAAGTGCTTTGGCAAAACCACCGGGGCCTGTGGTTTCTTGTCCGATGACTCCATATTTTAGAGGTATTTTTTCATCTCTTATACGGGCGTCAAGACCCCCGACTCTAAACTGCGATACTACAAAATCTGCACCCGAAATTGCTTCCTCTTGATTCAGCGTCAGATGAATATTTATATCAAGCCCTGCTTTTTTTACCATCCTCTCTGCAAGAGCCCCAACTATTTCCAGTTTTTCTTTTCCCTGTTCTATGTCTTCCAAGTAAATATCACTTACAGGAAGTTCCGGGGCTTTCTTTATAAAGCCGTCGATGAGTTCAGGGGTATAGCTTGAACCTCCACCGATAACTGCTATTTTGTATTTTTTAGTCAATTTGTCAAGCCTCCTCTTATTTATTTAAGTTTTAGTTTGAACTTCTGCCATGGCTGAATGTAGTCTAATAAAAATACCTCTTCAGGCGCAATTTTTGCAACCACATTTATTTTTCCGCTGTTTTCCATGTCTTTTAATGCTATTTGAAGTTCTCCCGCATATCTTTTGTATTCTGAGCTTGGGATTAAAATATCCCCCTTCTTTATTTGCTTAACGGGATTGAAAACCTTAAAAACATTGTCTTTATACTTTATTCTGCTTAATGTAGACCTTATAAGGTATTCAGAAATATCTCCCCTGTTAAAATGGGGCTCCTCTAAAACAATCTTCTTTTCAATGTTGGATATGCCTTCTTCAAGTTCTACATTTAGAGACAATATATTTTTATCAAGAGACCCTAATGCTCTTAATTCATCTTCTGATGCATAGCAATCTCCTATTATCACTGTATCAATAAGCCCTGTATTAAATAGATCTTTTGCTTGTGTTTCAATAGGAAGATTACGGTGTTCTTCTAAAGTACAAAGCCCGTCGCTGTCCGGCCAAGGACCAAATGTCGCTCTGCTATGTGATGTAACAAAGGCAGCCGTAGGTATACTATAATATTTAAAGGCTGCTGAACACTTTTCGAAATGCTTTCTTGAAATGCCGGTATATCTTAACGGATAAAAATTGTGGCAGCCCATGAGATTTTCCAAATTAGGCTTATATTCCATAATACTTTCCATATATTTTACACCGGAGCTCATATTTATTTCTATTTTAAGATTGTAAGGATTATATGTCATAAGGCTTTCCTCAAAGCCGCCGGAACCTGTGTCAAATCGAATTCCATAAAGACCAAGATTATAAAAAAACTCAATATCTTCGAAGGATACTCCTAAATTTTTGAGCACCTCGGGATTTATATCAGCTATAACTTCCATTTTGTTGCTTTTGGCATACAAACAAACTCTTTTAAATCGTTCAAGCAGTGCTTTATCGTTTTCTACAGAGA
Source organism: Tepidanaerobacter syntrophicus (assembly GCF_001485475.2). Classification (NCBI taxonomy): domain Bacteria; kingdom Bacillati; phylum Bacillota; class Clostridia; order Thermosediminibacterales; family Tepidanaerobacteraceae; genus Tepidanaerobacter; species Tepidanaerobacter syntrophicus. The sequence goes on from NZ_DF977002.1 coordinate 115,607, forward strand.
TAAGATTTGTAAATATCCTGGTAAATCCATACTTAAAAGCCTTATCTATATATCTATAATCTTCCTCTTCGCTGCTCTTTGCAGGATATACCGAAATCCCCAATTCTCTCATTTAATCACCTTTTTCTTTTAAGCTTCTAAGTTCTTTATAGACCTTAATAAACTCTTTGGCCAATGTATTTATCGTAATTGCATTCATTAAATGGTCCTGGGCGTGTACCAGTAATATGGAGATAGAAAAATTCTCTCCGCCGGCTTCTCTGTGTAATAAAGAAGTTTGGATTTTATGTGCCATTATAAGCTTTTCATCAGCTTCTTCGAAGCACTCCTCCGCCTTTTCAAATTCATTGGATCTTGCGTATTCTATGGCTTCTATAGAAAGACTTGTGGCCTCTCCGCTGCATGTTATTAAATTAAGTATATCTTGTTCTAAATCCATAAGATAATCTCTCCTTACAAAATTTGTTTATAAAGGTGAAAGCAGCGAATTTATTCGCTGCCTCACCCGGCTGCAATTATTTGCTTGAATCCTTGCTATCTGTCTCTGTAGTTTTTTGTCTATCCAATAATATTACAAAAGGTATATATATTAGGGTTGCAATAACAAGATTAATTATAGCAAGTATCATTGCTCCCACGCTTCCACCTGTTGCAAGAAAAGCTCCTATTCCAACCGGTGATGTCCATGGAATTGCAACATATGTCGGCGGAACAAGGCCTATAGCCGTAGCTAAATATGCAATGAGTGTAAGTATCGGTTCAATTATTATAAACGGTATAAATAATATCGGATTTAGCACTATAGGTAGTCCAAAAATAATTGGTTCATTAATTTGGAATATTCCCGCAGGTAGTGCAAGTTTTGCAAGGCTCTTTAAATCCTGTCTTTTTCTTGCCACAAGTAATATAGCAATAATTAATCCCAAGGTTGCGCCAGAACCTCCAAGATGAGAATAAGTATCGAAAAACACCCTTGTAATAATGTTTGGAGGAACTGCTCCTTGCTGAATCGCCGCGGCATTTGCCTGCAGTGCCGGCAGATAAATGGCATTCATCACAGGATCTAATAAGTTTGCCCCATGAAGACCAAAAAACCAAAAAAGCGTTATCAGAAAAGTTGCCAGCATAGCTGAACCTACGCTTTGACCTAGATTTTGAAGCGGAGTCTGGATAGTCTTTAGTATAACATCATATAAGCTTACCCCGCCCATGGCAGTTATTATTGACGTTAAAATTCCAAAAACATATACTGTAACAATCCCGGGAATTAGCGCTGCAAAAGCCCTTCCTACGGCAGGAGGCACGTCTCCCGGAATAGTTATAACAAGATGAGCTTTCGTAAGTTTTACAAAGATCTCTGTTGCTATAAGGGACACCAAAAGACCTGTAAAAAGTGCAGTGGCGTCAAGATAATTGATTTTGATAAATCCCCATCCTACCCCCTCCGGCGCTTGAGGAAGTGTGATTATAAAGCTTGCTACTGATATTAAGCCTGCCATCAGTCCATCTTCGTTGTAGCTCTTTGCCAGGTTGTAGCCTATGGAAAACACTATAAGCAAAGTCATTATAGCAAAGGTTCCCCACCAAACTGCGCCATTTATCGGAACTAAAAACGATAAAGCCGGTATCCATACACATAATGTATTATTAAGAAGAACCGCAAAGGAACCTGCAAGTATTAAAGGCATAATACCGGCAAAGCCGTCACGTATAGCCACAAGATGTCTTTGAGATCCTATCTTACCCGCTATCGGCACAAAGTGCTCATCCATCCAATTTATAAAAGCCTCCATAAATAAAATCCCCCTTTATAGATTTTAATTATTCGCCTTCCCCTTTTTTCTCCGCTAACTTAAGCGCTTGTTCTAATACTGCTTCTCCGTTCATTGTTCCATAATCTTTGCTGTTTATTACATCTAAAGCAATTTTTTTGCCGGCAAGGGTCTTTTTAAGTTCATTGTATAAATATCTTACTTGTGGTCCTAAAAGTAGTACATCGGTATCGTCATAATGATTTTTTGCTTCTGCTTGGGATGTAGCAACAATTTCCACATCCGTAAGCCCTTTTTTCTGAGCCGCTTCTTGCATTTTTTTTACAAGAAGGCTTGTGGAAGACCCTGAAGAGCATACCAGCATGATCCTTTTCATATTTTCACCTCCTTGCTCTTTTATAAGAGCAATTCTCATGCCAAAGTTTATATGGAGGCTAAAAAATTTCTAACCATTGGGGGATCTGGGTTTTGCTTAATAAGAAAGTGTGTATTAAAAAATACACACTTTTTGCACCATTACACACTAGTTGAAAATTGTCTGGTTTCCTCTGCATTTTCAAGAAACATCCTGCAAAGATAAGCATATTCGTGAGGACCTATATCAATATTAAAATAATCTTCAAGGGGCTTTAAATGGTTTTCTAGAATAACTAGTTCTTTTTTATGCCTTTTTTCATATTCCTGTAAGTTTTCGAAAATGGCTCTTTTGCCGCCTGATGCCAGTTTTTCAATCAAAAATGCCATATGAAGTATTATACCTATCTTTACTTCTGAAGGAATTAAAAGACCAAGCGCCTTTGAGATGTTTATTACGGATGATTTTGACATTCTGAAACATTCTTCAGCGTTTACCGCCTTTAGATGCTCGCACAGTGATTGCTCTATCTTTTTATAGGTTTCGACTTCATCTATAAGACTAAGTAAAAAATCTTTGGCTTTTCCTGTAAGCAAATCCGCGGCAGAAATATACGGAATATCAGGTACTGCAAAATCAAGAGTACCGATTATTGCTATAATGTCAGAGTTTTGCTTGTGTTTTTTAATGCTTTCTTCGAACTCTCCTTTATTAATAAATTCCTCCGGAATTACTTTTATGCTGCTGTTATTTCTTAAATATTCTTCTTCAACAATCTTTTTTAATTCCTTAGCTGCTCCTTGGCCGGTAAAACACGCTGTTATTATAACATTTTCTATGTGTGCTGTGCTTTTTCGAAAACCGCCGGATTCTCTATTATTTATTTTTGATACCGATTCGTATATCTCATCTAAGTCTTTTCCGGTAATTGCTTTATGGCATGCATCTATTACCATTAAAGTGGTTACCATGTCAACTGTTTTTATTTTAATATTTGTTTCCTCGGCTATCATGTTGCCAAAATTTTTTAAAGAACCCATATCTACAAAAAGTAAAACGCCCTTGCCCCTGTCACATTTTATTGCATATTCCTTTATTGTTTTATACATCTTTTCAGGATCCATGGCAAGAGGCATGTCAAGACCTATTACATGCTCTGTTCCCGCTAGGTCGTTTGCTACTTTGGCCATGCTGCTTGCGGTTGTATCGCCGTGCATTGCTACTAAAACCGCAACTTTACCCTCAAGCTCTTCGCTTTGTAAATCTTCATCAGGAACAAAAAACATAGCAAGGTAGCCTATCTCATCCAGAGGTGTTTCAATTTTAAACTTCTGATCAATCAGTTTTGCCGCTTCTACAGCTGCTATGAATTCATCCGGATAGTTTATTCTTATAAAATTAAGGCGTGGATTATATATTTTCCCTCCGACTTTTATTCTATCTATGGTTTTTTGCAAATGCAAAGCCAATCCAAAAAAGATCTTTTCGTCCATATATCTGTTTAATTTTATCTCAGCCATATTCAGTATTGCTTCAGTTGTATTTATTACTTCTTCACCTACTATTTTAGAAATTTCATCTTTATGGTACTTTTCTGCCATATTTTGGATGTATTTTTTGAAGTGTTTTTCTATCTCGTCATTTAAAATTCTATTTATCTCCTGTTCTTCAATTCCGCTTTTATTTAAAATTTCCAACTTTTCTTCTATGACTTCATAAAAATGCCCCTCGCTGCTGTCCCTTAAAAAGATGGTATGGTAGTCCTTGTCCGGAGAAAAATAAAGCACTTCCTCGTTGCTGCTTATTAGTGTTTCTATTTCATCGCGGAATTTATGCAGATTCATGATGCCTCTTTTCACATGGAGGGGAAGGTCTTCTGAAGAAATGAAAAGATACTCCCTGCTTTGAGATTTGTAATTTAAAAATGCCTTTGCGCAAGCTATCTGTATATCATTTTTAAGCTGACCTATGTTGCCTGCGCAATTATAAAGTAAATATGAAATAAAACAGTTTCTTTCGATGTATATGTCTTTATTTATGCGGGCCGATTCTTCGCTTAAAAAAGCGCATATTAGGCCGCATCTTTCCGCAAGAGTCTTTTCCCGAAGCGGTGGAAGATTTATAGTTACCGGAATTCGTCTTATGAATGTTTTTAGTAAATAAGATTGAGGTTCTTCGGTGGTTGCTGCAATTAGGCGTGCTTTTGAAGTGACAACTTTCTCGGTTTCTCCAAGGGGCCTAAAGCAGCCTTTATCCATGTATATGAACAGAAGCTCCTGCCCTTGAGGAGGCAGACGATGTATTTCATCTAAAAAAATTATACCGCCGTCAGCCTGTTTTAAAAGACCTGTTTTATCTTCTGCCGCTCCGGTATAGGCACCTTTTTTAACTCCAAAAAGCTGAGCTATTAAAAGCTGGGGATTATCGGCATAGTCAGCGCAATTAAAACTTATAAAGGGAGCATCAGAGGACAGTAAATTAGATTCTACGGCAAAACCATATATTGCTTCTGCAAATATAGACTTACCTGCTCCCGTCTCTCCAAGTATAAGTATTGGCAAGCCGTCAGTAGGGTAAGATATGGCCGCTTTTGCTAGCTGAATGGCAGCTTTTAGACTCATATCTGCTCCTATGAGTCTATCAAGAGAAATTAATGCTTTTGCAGTTTCTTTCGAGTTTCTCTTTTTTTCTTTAACTTTGTAGAGTACAGGCCTGCCTTTTATTTTTTCAATTTTACCGGCTTTATATAGTTCGTTTAAGTATCTGCTTACATTGGTTCTGTCTATTCCAATTTTTAAGGCAATATCCGCCGCACAAACTCCGCTCTCTTTGTCTTCTGTTAATTGGACAAGAATATCATACACTTCGTCAATTTTTTTCATAAGACCACCCTGCTTATTTTTTAGCACCTTCTAGTGTTTATATTATTATGTAAAGTCAGAAATGTAAAGCCGGAAAGATTTTTCACTGCGCTCAAAACGACAAATGCTTATACAAAGATCTAACTTGTCAGAGGCGGCTATATACCCGATTTGTAGAGCAGAAAGGACTATAAGGAAATAGCAAACGGGATAGTAAAAACCTGCTTTCTAAAGATCTAAGCGATGTATTTTGCTTGTGAAGATAAAAAAGAAAAGAGGGAGATATTTTCCCTCTTTAACTGCATTTTGAATAACCGCAGCTGCGGCAGACTACACATCCGCCTTCGTGCTCTAACTCGTGGCCGCATTCCGGACATAAGGCTCCATTTGAATTATTTTTGCCGGGATTCGGTTTTTTCTTATTAGCCTTTTCTAACTCCTCATTATTGATATCCACATAGCGTTTAATATCGGCTTCGCTTACATCGCTGTTGCCATTTACTACTATAGTCTTTCCCATGCTTCTTTCAAGAGCGCGGCCGATAGCATCAGGACATGACAGCACTTTTATATCTTTATTTGTTGCCATTTGTCGCAGTGTGGAGTGACAGCGAATGCCCTTTAGCTGTTCAACTATAGCTTTTACATCTATCCCTGCCCTGAGAGCCAAGGATATCAGACGGCTAGTAGCTTCTGATTGGGACGGGCATCCTCCTGCCCTGCCTAAATTTGTAAATACCTCACATATTCCGTTTTCATCTGAATTTACTGTTATATAAAGGTTTCCGCAACCTATTTTTACTTTTTCCGTGCTGCCATAAGTAACATTGGGCCTTGGCCTGGGCTTTATTTTATCATCCATATTTGCCTCTTCTTGGCTTTCAGTCGTTTCTTCCTTAACTTTCTTTTCAATCTTTGCGCCTTTATTTAGAACTTGTTCTTCCCTGCTTCTATCTCTATAGATTGTAACACCCTTGCAGCCTAATTCATAAGCTAGTAAATACACCTTTTTAACATCTTCACGCGTTGCATTCTGTGGAAAGTTTACGGTTTTTGACACAGCATTATCAGTGTATTTTTGAAATGCCGCCTGCATTTTTACATGCCACTCAGGCGAAATATCATGAGCTGTAACAAAAACTCTCTTTATATCTTCAGGGACTTCCTCTATGCCTTGCAGCGTGCCTCGTTCTAAGATTTTTTCCATTAATTCCTCACTGTAAAGCCCACGCTCTTTTAGAACTTGCTCCAGCATCGGATGGATTTCTACTAATCTTTGATTATCTAATACGTGTCTCTCAAAGGCTAAGGCAAATACAGGCTCTATGCCGCTGGAAACTCCTGCTATTATACTTATTGTCCCTGTTGGAGCTATTGTGGTCGTTGTGGCATTCCTTAATTTTATGCCCTTTTCCTTGTAAATACTCTTTTCCCAGTTAGGAAACACCCCCCGCTCCTTAGCAAGCTCGCAGGATGCGTTTTTGGATTCTTTGTCAATAAAGCTCATTATCTCTTCGGCAATCTTTAGAGCCTCATCCGAATTATAAGGGATGCCTAAGGCTATGAGCATATCAGCAAATCCCATAACTCCAAGGCCGATTTTTCTATTAGAAAGAGTCATCTCTTCAATTTCTTTTAGAGGATAGACGTTTACATCAATCACATCATCTAAAAATCTCACTGCTTTATGAACTGTATCCTTTAAGTCCTCATAATCAATTTCGATTTTTTCGCCTGATTTTTTCACAAATTTAACTAGATTTATCGAGCCCAAATTGCAGCTTTCAAAAGGCAAAAGGGGCTGCTCCCCGCAAGGATTGGTGCTTTCAATTTCCCCGACTTCCGGTGTGGGATTGTATTTGTTTATTCTGTCAATAAATATAATACCGGGCTCGCCATTCTTCCAAGCCATATCCACTATTAAGTCAAACACTTCTCTTGCTTTAAGCTTGCCTGCAACTTTTTTTGTGTGAGGATCGACCAAATCATAAGTTTCATCATTTTTTAGTGCTTCCATAAACTTATCCGTTATAGCTACACTTATGTTAAAGTTAGTAATTTCTTTATCGTCTTCCTTGCAGCGGATGAAGTCCAAAATATCAGGGTGATCTACGCGAAGTATGCCCATGTTGGCACCCCTCCTTGTTCCGCCTTGCTTTACAGCTTCTGTTGCCGCATTGAAAACCTTCATAAAGGAAATAGGCCCTGATGCTACACCCCCTGTAGACTTTACTGTGGCTCCTTTAGGGCGCAGGCGCGAAAAGCTAAATCCTGTTCCCCCGCCGCTTTTATGAATAAGGGCGGCATATTTAATGGAATCAAAAATTCCTTCCATTGAGTCTTCCACCGGCAAAACAAAACAAGCCGAAAGCTGCCCCAACTCTCTTCCGGCATTCATTAAGGTAGGCGAGTTTGGCAAAAATTTAAGTTCCGCCATTATATCATAAAATTTTTCCGCCCACTTATCAGGGTCTGCGCCAGGATATTTAGACTCTGCTTTAGCTACCGCCCGGGCTACTCTTTCCATTAGCTCTTCAGGAGTTTCAATAACTTTGCCGTTTTCATCTTTTATGAGATATCGCTTTTCTAAAACTACTCTCGCATTTTCTGTCAAATTTATCTTCCCTTTTTTCATTCAATCATCCCTTTTTTTGGTTTATTAGATTTCTGTGCTTAATTGGAAAAGTATAGTATAATATATAATATTGATTAAATTCGTAAAAGTATAATAATACAATACCAAAATAAACAATTCAGAATTTGCTACTATATGTAGTAGTATGCATATTTATATTATACTACAACTATGGATTTTAACACCTTCTTTATTTCCTCTCCAGGTTAAAGAAGCTAATTTTTTATAACCAAAATTACTTCTTTCACTTTTTTACGCCATATTATATTAATATAAATTGATTAAGGTGTCTATTTATCCGATGAAATATTTCTATATTAAAACAAAACAACATCTCTTCATATTAAAATTAAGAAATAAAAAGACGATCTTTTAAGATCGTCACGTCAGCACTCCTATTGCTTAAGTTTTTCTTTGCACTCTGAACAGAGTCCATAAAACTCAGTTCTGTGAAAAAAAACCTGGACATTATTTTTTTTAGAAACCTCTGAATCTAGTTCTTTATTCACCGGGCATCCTTTAACATCAGATACTTTTCCGCACTGGGTACAGACAAAGTGATAATGATTTTCCGGATTGCCGTCAAAACGGCTAAATTTGCTGCCGCAGTTTAATTCCAGAATTTCTCCTGCTTCCTTAAGGATGCTCAAGTTTCTATAAACAGTGCCTAAACTTATATTTGGCATCTCTTTCTTTACTTGTTCATAAATCCAGTCTGCTGTAGGATGAGTATCAGTGCTTTTTAGAACCTTTAGAATTAAGTCTCTCTGTTTTGTTTTACGAACAAATCTTTTCCTTTCCATCTAATCCCTCATTTATCTTCCTTTTGAGGTGCTTCTACCTTAACAAATGTATCTTTGGCTTCGCATTCCGGACATTTTCTAGGCTTACAACGGCTCTCTTTCTCATACCCACAAGCACTGCATTTATATACTGCCATTGAAAAACACCTCCGTATTAGTAATAATTACTATTCATATATAGTATATAGCAGGTTTTTTTATATGTCAACAATTTAATAGTTTTGGCTAAATATAAAATAATATCGGGCAATTATTTTTTTATTAAAAAACTTATTGACTTTTTAAAACAAAAAGTTATAATAAAAATATACAGTAATACTTGTATACAATTATTCAAATAGGAGGGATCCCGCGATGTTATACAATGATAACTCTGCCTTATTAATCAACGAAGAGGAAAAAGAACAGGAAGTTGTATTAGATGTACTAGAAGATTATATGTTGGATTATCTGTATAAATCAGGTTACATGGAATATTAAAGGTGATCCATCATGGTTGAAAAAATAGAGATCTTTTCCTTGAATATTTGAATCCCGTATACCGATAAAAGCAAATGTCGGAATACGGGATTTTGGTTAAGGGGGTCTAGAAATTTATAAAATAGCTCTACAAATTAGCGTGGCGGAAGTTCTGGTTCTTCGCCGCAACGCTCCAAAAGTGCAAGCCATTCTTTATCTACTTCTTCCTGAATGCGCTTTATTAAGTCCTCATTGCCCGGAGCAAATAAATGTCTAAATCTTCCCTGAGGCTTTAAAAATTCCTCAATAGGTACATATCTTTTTGGCTTATAATTTAACTTCCATTTGCCGTTTTCCACCTCAAACAATGGCCAAAAGCGCGTTTCAACTGCTTTTTTAGCAATCTCGACAATATTTGGAGTATCATATCTCCAGCCTCTAGGACATGGCGATAACATATTTATAAAAGCCGGCCCCTCAGTCTCAAAGGCTTTTGTTGCCTTTTTGTGCACGTCTTGCCAATTACTTACTGCAGTTTGTGCAACGTAGGGTATCTTGTGGTCTGCCATTATAGCTGTAAGGTCTTTGCGAGGCTGTTGTTTGCCCGGAATAACTTTTCCTGCAGGGCTTGTAGTAGTATCAGCACCCATTGGTGTTGCGCTGGAGCGCTGAATCCCTGTATTCATATAGGCCTCGTTGTCAAGGCAAACATATACAAGATTATGGCCCCGTTCCATCGCGCCTGAAAGCGACTGCAGACCTATATCATAAGTTCCTCCGTCACCGCCAAACGCTACAAATTTAAAGTCATCATTTATTTTGCCTTGCTTTTTAAGAGATTTGTATGCAGCTTCTACGCCACTTAAAGTAGCACCGGTATTTTCAAAAGCATTGTGGATGAAAGAACAGTTCCACGATGTATATGGATATATAGTAGTAGCAACTTCAAGGCAGCCGGTAGCGCAACCGACTACCACATTTTCATCATCACCGAGGGCATTTAAAATCATGCGCACTGATATGCCATGGCCGCAGCCGGCGCAAAGCCTGTGTCCGCCAACAAATCTTTCCTTTGTTTTAGAAAGTTCCTTTAATGTAGCCATTTTCGCACCTCCCTATTCCCTAAGTCCTAAATATCTTACAAAATTGTCGGCTTTCCCTGTCTTTATTATATCAGCAAGATCATTGTAAACCTTTTCTACATCCTCAAGCCTTAAATCTCTTCCGCCAAGACCATATACATAGTTTACGACTTTTATATCATTTTTTAAATCATACAGTGAATTCCTTACATCGCCAAACATCGGACCTCCAAGGGTCGAGAATGTTTCTGCCCTATCTAGAACCGCAACAGCCTTTACACCCTTTAGTGCATCGGCAATTGCTTCATGAGGGAACGGTCTAAATGCTCTAGGTTTTAGCACGCCGACTTTCATCCCTTTTGCCCGAAGCTCGTCGCAAACTCCTTTTGCGCTGCCGGCAGCAGAATTCATTACAACGACTGCCATGTCAGCGTCATCGAGCTTGTAAGCATCTATTAAACCGTATTTTCTGCCGGAAATTTTTTCATATTCTTTACCGATTTCCTCAATTACTCTTTTAGCAGCTTCCATTGCCGCCACTTGTTGGTATTTATGCTCAAAATAGTAATCATACATATCAAAATTGCCCATCGATATTGGTTCTTTTACATTTAGTAGGTATTCTTCCGGTTTATATACTCCAACAAAATTCTTAACTGTTTCATCATCGAGTATCTCAAGTATATCAAGAGCATGGCTTGTTATAAAACCATCATAGTTGACGCTGACCGGCAAATGTACATCAGGATGCTCAGCAATGCGAACTGCCTGTATCATGTTGTCATATGCTTCCTGAGCATTTTCAGAAAATAGCTGTATAACACCGGATTGCTTGATTCCCATAGCATCACTGTGATCGCAGTGGATATTTATGGGAGCGCTTAATGTACGGTTAGCTACAGCAAAAACGATGGGTAATCTCATAGAAGCTGCTATATAAACTACTTCAAACATATAAGCCAAGCCCTGGCTCGAAGTGCATGTCATCGCTCTTGCGCCTGCTGCTGATGCGCCCATTGTAGCGCTCATTGCACTATGTTCGCTTTCAACTGTGACAAAATCGCTATCAACTTTGCCATTGGCTACAAAAGAGGAAAACATTTGAACAACTTCAGTGGAAGGAGTTATCGGATAAGCCGCGACTACATCTGGGTTAATTTGTCTCATCGCTTCAGCAACAGCCTCATTTCCGGTTAAGGCAACTTTATTTTCCATTTTCCTTCGCCTCCTCCTCTTTTTCTATTTCGTCTTCAGAAATCATGCTTATTGCATGGGTAGGGCACACACTTGCACAAATACCGCAGCCTTTGCAGTGCTTATAATCAAAAGAACCAAACTTGCCTTCATCAGGTATTATAGAAGCATCCGGGCAGTAGCGCCAGCATATAAGGCAGTTAATGCATTTTTCTCTGTCAATAATAGGCCTGTTGGTGCGCCAATCACCTGTTTCATAAAGTACACTATTGCCGGGTTCATATATATTACCGGCTTTTGTAAGTTGTTTCCAATTCATCTTGGGGTTTATAAATTCTCTAGGAGCTGTCATTCGCCCTTCACCTCCCGGTAGGCTCTTTCGATAGCTTTTATGTTGCCATCTATGACTTCGGGCTTTGTTCTAAATTTCTTTTCCAGTTCTCTCTTTACATTTTCGATAAATTCTTCATAAGGCATAAAGCCGGTCGCTTTTATAAAAGCTCCCATTAAAGGCGTATTTGGAATAACTCTGCCAATAGTCTCCAGCGAAATTTGATTTGCATCGACAGTGAATATTTTCCCGCCTTTTAGATTAAGTTTTTTTCTGACTTCTTGAGGAGTTTTTGTGGTATTTACAATGTAAATACCGTCTTCTGGTACTCCTTCAGTGATTTTTTCGCTAAGCAATGTAGCATCCAGCACAATAACAATGTCCGGGTTAATTACATTTGAATGAATGTGAATGGGTTCATCACTTATTCTGTTAAATGCAAGAATTGGAGCTCCCATTCGCTCGGGACCGTATTCAGGAAAGCCTTGAACATATTTGCCCATTTGAGCTATAGTTTCTGCAAGCATAAGCGCTGCAGTCTTGGCTCCCTGGCCGCCTCTTCCGTGCCAGCGTATTTCCAGCACTTTCTTTGACATAAAAAATCCTCCCTTCAACCAAATATCATTTATATTTATTATAGACTAGATTTTAACATTTAGGGCAATTATTTTGATAAATCTGGAACTGTTGTAATAAAGAACTATGTTTTACGATGTGTTATAATACATTTAACCATAAACGCTAGTACAGTCTACTTATTATAGTATTTTCAAGATTTTATAGGATATAACAGCTGTTCTGCTTAAGTATAACAGACTGTTAAAAAGTGGTCAAGATTCTTTTATAAAATTTATAAATGGTATTTTAAAAATGTTGCTTATAAATATAAAGAACGCGGATTATATTACATAAGCCACGTTCTTTATAGTGCTCTAATTAACTTTACTTATTCGGTTTTGCATATTGAAAGCCTCTCACAAGAACAATAGGCGTTCCTGCATCTGCAGAACCTGCCACAAGATCGGCTAATGTACCAATAATGCTTGTTACATTTCGCGGAGTTGTTCCAAGGCTTTCTCCTGTTACTTTATCCGTTTTATTCTTAAGTATGTCTTCGATTTGCTCTTTAGTGTATCCTTTATTATATAGTGTATCCAATTGCAGTTTAAGTTTTGTGCCGGTCCTAAGAGCTGCACTTTTAAGTCCTTTGCTTACTCCTATCGCAGGACGAGGGTCTGCCATCTCGAATATTCCTGTATCCGGATCCTTATATGCTCCGTCTCCAAAAATCAAAACCTCTACGTCTTTTCCACTAGTTTCTTTAATTTTCGTCTTAATAGCATCAGCTGTTCCATCTGCATCGCCGGGCAAAAGTTTAAGCACGCCTTTTTCGAAATCCGATACATTAGAACCGATTACACCCCACGGACCCGGCCCCATGTCTTTAAGCGTTATAACCGGAACCATTGCGCCGAAGGATGCAAAAAGTTCTTTTAGCTTGTCGCGCTCATGAACCGCCGAGATACATACGCCGTTAATATATCCGCGGTCATAAACTTTAAGCGGGTTATTTGTGAAAAGTACTTCTCCTTCTGCATTACCTTCTTTTATCATTTCTAAATACAAATCTCTGTAGTCCATGCCTGTAATGGGGTGAGAAAACTTAATGCTGCCCAGTTCATCGATATAGACTACATCCGGATCGTGGTAGCTTTCAAGCTGAGAGCTGTAATCGTAAATTTTTGGTTCTTCAGCGCTTTCGGCATTTGCTACGATCACCTTATGGTGTCCTAGATCAACTCCTATTGCCAAGGCTATTTCTGCGCCTTCTACATCTTTTTTGATTTCAATAACTTTATCTTTGGCTTTTTGTAAATTAGCAAATGTTACTTCGGCAACGCCAAGCTTGCCTTCGGGAGTTTTTACTGTCAAATCTGCGATGCCTGTCCCTGTGATTTTTCTGATGCTTATAATATTATAACCAAGCTCTTGTAGTTTTAACGCCGCTATAATTTCGCGTATCAGCACGTTTAGCTGTGGTGTATTTTCTCTAGCTTCTCTAAGGCTTTTTAGAACCTTTTTTAGTCGAACTCTTGTAGTTGCAAATTCCTCATCCATTACCTGATTACCCACTTCATCAAACGGCATCGAAAACTGAACAATGACCTTTCCGCCGCGAGTAGCCATAGCCATCGCTTTCATTATCAATGCAAATCTGTTTCTGCTTGCAATCGGGCTGATAACTGCCAGTGTACTTTTTGGCTGCAGGTTTAATTTTTTTTGAATATCTTCAGCAAGCTCACTGCAAGAAATATAGCGGTTTTGTGAGCGGGCAACTACCGCCTCCGTTACACATATAATGTCATCATTTTCTACAAATGGCTTTACCGTATCTGCTGCGATTTCGGTAATGTCATCATTGGGGAAAATAAGACCTGTTTTAATACCTATTGCCGCTACGCCTGTATTTGTAGGAAGAGAAATTTTATCCATGGGACAACATCCTTTCTTTTCTGTATGGAGTACATTAAATTTGCTCCATAAGATATTATACCAGTAAAACTAAAAAATGCACTACTTATTAAAAAAAATCCATATAAAATTTTTATTTTTACACGAAATGTTCGGATATTGGCCTTGAATCTTATTTAATAATAATTATTATTGACGGATTATTCAAAAGCATGATAATATATTTATGTAGGGCAAGTATTTACAAATAGAACTTTTGATTTAAAAAAATAATGGGAGGCGTTTTTATGCTAAAGGAAGGTGACATTGCTCCTGATTTCGTCTTAAAAGAAGCTAGCGGGCAAGAAGTCCGACTATCAGATTTTCGAGGCAAAAAGGTAGTTTTGTATTTTTATCCAAAGGATAATACTCCGGGCTGCACCAAGGAAGCATGCAGTTTCAGGGATGTTTATGATTACATTCTTGAAGAAGGCGCTGTAGTAATAGGAATTAGTCCTGACAGCCCAGACTCTCATCAGAAATTTAAAGCAAAACAAAATCTGCCTTTTTATCTTTTAAGCGATGAAGATCATAAAGTTGCAGAGGCTTATGGAGCGTGGGGAGAAAAGAAAGCATACGGAAAAACTTCAGTGGGAATTATACGCTCTACTTTCATCATAGACGAAGAAGGTAAGATAATAAAAGTATACCCAAAGGTTACGCCTGCCGAACACGGCAGTGAAATACTTGAGTTTTTAAGACAAGCTAAATAAAAATAAAATCACCAGGAGGGATTTATATGAGCTGTTACCATTTAATGGCTGTATTAATCAATCATCGTGTAGAAAATGCAGTTCAAGTGCAACAAGCACTCACAAAGCACGGGTGTATTATCAAAGTGCGGCTTGGCCTGCACGAAACTGATAATGTCTGCGCAGATGATGGCTTGGTTTTGCTGCAGCTTGGCGGCAGCGAGGAGGAACGCAAGGCTCTAGAAAACGAGTTAAATGCTATACCCGGTGTCAAGGCTAAAAGTCTTGAGATTTGCTCCGATTAGGTTGCAAATTTGCAAAGGAATACCGGGGCCGCTATATGATCATACATAAAGCCCCGCAGAAAATTAAAAGCCATGCATGTAAAAAGTTTTTATTACTTACATGTATGGCTTTTAATTATGTGAATCTGTAAATAAAAGTTTGGCAACAGCCCTTATGAAATTTTTTTGTTTGATGTGATTTTATTTATGCGCTGATTCCAAATACATTTTGAACCAAAAGACCAAAGACATAGGAAATTGCAGCAGCCCCCAAACCTGTTATTACCATCTCCGCTATTTTGCCCTTTATGTTAGGATTTCCCGCTGTAACGGATACAATAGTAGCCACACTAGCCAAAGCCAAAGCTGCCAGGAGAGCAGAGAGTCCTAAAGCGGCAAATGATGAACCCATTATAAAGTAAGGAATTACGGGAAAACCGACACCTATGATATATGCAATTCCTGTAAATATTGCTGATTTTATCTCGTTTTCGTTGGATTCTTCCACGAGAAGGCTTACCATCGATTCATGATTTTCACCTATTTTGTCAGCTACTTCTTTTCCTACATCTTCAGGCAAGCCGGATTCCGTAAGTTTATCTATTAACTCTTTTTTAGCCCTATCTTTTGAAACACCAAACAACAATTCCAGTTTCTTTTTTACACCTTCATTTACCTGGCGCTGGGAGCGCACAGAAATGAAACTGCCTATGGCCATTGAAAGCGCCCCTGCAAGGCCTACTACTAAACCGTTTATTCCCACAAACAATGGATTATTCGGATATACAGCCGACAAACCTGTCACGGCTCCTAAAAGCTCTACCAGGCCATCGTTCATTCCCATGATAAAATCTCTAATATTGCCAACAGGAAGTGCGCTTTGTTGATTTTCAAAGAGGCTTTCATGGTCTAATTCATCTTCAATTATTTTTTTAAGAACCTTTCTTTCATCTTCGGACATTTCTGCAAACTGTAAGAATTTATAATAAGTTTCTGTGCTCAAAGACTCAGTCATTTCTAAAATAGATAAATAGAGTTTGGGACCTAGTATTGCGCGAATTATCTTTGACCAAGTTAGAGCAAAAGAGCTGCTACCGCCGGAAGGTGTATGACCTCTTTTTTCAAGAAATTTTCGCCAAAAATTTGCGTGGGCTGTTTCAATTTGGCAAAGTTCGTAAAAGTTTTTCCTCATCTCTTCGTCTTTTTCAACTTTTGAAAGGTATCCATAAAGCTTCGCCGCATTTGTTTCTTCTTTATAAAATGATAATGCTGCACTAATTTCGTCGAACATCTTAACCACCCCTTCTTATATATCCTTTTGCTAATTACTATTATATTTCATATTAAACAATATTCTATATATATTACCCTTAACCAGTAAAATTATTTTAACATATTATTTCTTTTTATGCTGTCGATATTACTGTCAAAAGATGGTATATTAAAGGTAGAAAGGCGGCTGTATTACTCAAGAAAGGGTGATAGCATGAAAATCAGAGAAATAATGAAGTCTCCCGTCATAGTTTTAAAACCTAAGGAGACTGTAGAAAAAGCGCTCGAAATAATGAATAAGGAGAAGGTGAATGGCACTCCCATTGTAGACGATGACAACCATTTAGTTGGAATGATTGTAAAAGCAGATATATACCGTTTTTTGATGGATCGAGGCCACTATAAAAGTTGCCCGGTAGAGTGGGTCATGACAAAAAATGTCATAAAAGCTCATGCAGACGAGGAAATTTTAGATGTAGCAAAGCGGCTCAGGGATTACAATATTATTGCTTTGCCTGTGGTAGAAGACAATGATGAGGTTGTTGGAATTATTTCGTTTGAAGATATATTGGATTATTATATAGCAAAAGAAATGAACAAAAACTAAATCTATTCTTGATGCAGTGTTATAAGATTTTTAATGAGTTTTGCCTTATAAAGAGCCTTATCTGCCATATTTATCAAATCTGCAGCCTGAACAAGCTCCTGAGCAGAGGCGATTCCGCCTGAGATGGTAATTTTACAGCCGAAATCATACTCCTCTATGATGCTTCTTATGCGTTCGAAAACTGCTTTTGCTCCGGTTGAATTAGTATCCGGCATAACTATTACAAATTCCTCCCCGCCCCATCTTGCAATAATATCGGTTCTTCGAAGGTTGTCCTGTAATATTTGTGCTATTTCTTTCAATACTTCATCACCAAAAAGATGACCATATCTGTCATTTATAGATTTGAAATTATCTATATCCAGGATTGCAAGTGATAAAATTTTATCAGCTCTCTGATCTTTTAAATCTCTCGTAAGATCATGTAATATTTCATTCAAATATCTTCTATTCCAAAGTCCCGTCAGCTCATCTTTGTACGCAGAAAAGTATAATTTCGCAAGAAAATATCCCGTGCAAAGCCAAAAAGACGTATGAATAGTTAAATATGCAGGGGCAAATCGCCTTTCAAATGTATTTTCATTTAGATGCTGAACATATAAAGCCCAAGGCGATATTCCAACACCTATCCACGAAAGAAATATGAAAAATAATTTCAATGAATGCCTCTTTTTAATCATTTACCCACCGCCCCTAACCGCTTATTATACCATTGTACATCAATTGCACGGCATTTGCAAACGTTTTAGTTATAGCATTTATATTAAACTTTGCCCGCGATTGCACTTAGAAGACAAACTTCTTGGCGTGCTCGGACTACATCCAAAGCACCTATGCGCCTCTATTAAGCTTCTCATAGGTCTCGGTCAGCATATATTCCATAAGGGCATTCCTAAACTGTTCATCATCTAAGACGCGAGTGAAAAATGTTCGGTTCTGGTCCATTCTGTCAACTACCTTATTTATAAAGACTTTTTCAAAGGCAAGTCTAAAATCATCGATGGTGTTTGTCTTAGCTTTCAGGACTAAGTCTTTATCTGCTGCAAACTCTTCTTTAATCTGCTCTACAGATAACTGATCTGCTTTTGTAAAGTCAGTGCCAAAGCGTTCATTAAGACGCTCAATAATGCTTGACAAGTATTCTTCTTCGCTTTCGCGCACCATTCCTCCTCCATATCTTGGCGGAGAAACCGGCACATTTTCATAATTTTCTCCAAGCGAGATACTTCCTTCGAATGTCTTTTTAGCCGTATAATATTCCATAGCAATTTCATCTGCCAGATGAATAGCAGAACCCTTTTCCTTAGGCAGCTTTTTTAGCAGATATGTTAAATACACATACAGCTTATGCAGCTCTATATCCTCGAAGGGTGTTATCTGAAGGATAAAAGAATAAAGTCTTATATACTTTGCTGCTTGGCTGCTAAAATCCTCCTTATGTTCTTCGTCTAACTTTTTAAATCTTTCTACCGCCGTATCTATAAGGCTGTTTAATACAGCTCTGTCTTTTGAATTCTTTTTTTCCTTAGGTTTAAAATATATATAAGCAAACTTATCCAGTTCTTCCTTAATATACACTCCGCAGGCATCAAGCATCGTCTGAATATCATAGAGCAAATTCGGCTCTGTCACTTCTTCCACAATAGTAGCCTCATAATAAGGCTTAAAGGATTCCTGAATATCTTCTGCCTTATTTACAAAGTCAAGTACAAAAGTATCTTCTTTCCCTTGACAGGTTCTGTTTAGCCTAGATAGAGTCTGAACAGCTTTTACTCCTGATAGCTTTTTATCCACATACATTGTATGCAGAAGCGGCTGGTCAAAACCTGTTTGGTATTTTTCCGCAACCAAAAGCACTTGATACTCATCAGTTGCAAAGCGGTCCGGAAGCTCTGATTCTTTAAAGCCGTTCATATCGCTTTCCGTATATTCTATGCCTTCGTCCCTTACTATCCCCGAAAATGCTACTAATGTTTTTAGCCCTTTATAGCCCATCTTTTTGATGTATTCATCGAAGGCATGTTTGTAGCGCACTGCATGAAGCCTGGAACTTGTTACAACCATAGCCTTCGCTCTTCCCCCTATTTTATGACTGGTCACATTTCTGAAATGCTCCACCATTATTTCAGTTTTTTGGGCAATATTGTGGGGATGAAGGCTTACATACCTTGTAAGAGCCTTCGTTGCTTTAGCTTTGTCAAAAGCAGGGTCGTCTTCTATCTTTTTTGCCAATTTAAAATAGGTTTCATAAGTTACATAGTTTCGAAGCACATCTAAGATAAATCCCTCTTCAATAGCCTGTCTCATTGAATACAAATGGAAGGGGTGAGGCAAACCGTCTTCACCTATAGTTCCAAACATTTCCAGTGTTTTAGCTTTGGGGGTTGCAGTAAATGCAAAAAAGCTAATATTGGGCTGCCTTCCTCTCTTCTTTATTGTATTTAAGATTTCTTCTTCAGGATCGTATCCTTTGCCCTCTAGTTCTTCGTCCAGTCTTGCTGCTTCTTCAAGACTGCTTGCCGACAGCACTTCTTGTAAAGAAGCCATATTTTCTCCTGTACTGCTTGAATGAGCCTCATCTATAATAACAGCATATTTGCGGTTTTCCAGTTCTCCCACTTTTTCAATTATAAAAGGAAATTTTTGCAGTGTAGAAATAATAATCCTCGCACCGCTTTTTAGGGCCTCAGCCAGCTGGCCAGAGTCCTTATCTATTTTTTGAACAACTCCGTGTTTATGTTCAAGCTGATAAATGCTTTCCTGCAGCTGCCTATCTAAAACTCTTCTGTCTGTAATAACGATTACCGAATCAAAAACCGAGTTATCTTCATTATCATGTAAATTAGCAAGGCGATGTGCAAGCCAAGAAATAGAGTTAGTCTTTCCTGATCCTGCACTGTGCTGCACAAGATAGTTCGTTCCTGCTCTCTTTTCTCTTACATCAGCTTCTAGCTTTCTTACTACATCTAATTGATGATATCTTGGAAATATGACTTTTTCTGAAATATAAGTTTTTCCATCTATGTCTTTTTTCTCTTCAGTTTCAATGAATACAAACCTCTTTAGTATATCCATTAAGCTATCCTTTTGGAGTATCTCCTCCCAAAGATAAGCTGTTTTAAACCCATTAGGATTTTCCGGATTGCCTCTGCCTCCATCTTTTCCTTTATTAAAAGGTAAAAAGAAGGTCTTATCTCCTGCAAGCCTTGTCGTCATATAAACTTCCGAGGTATCTGCCGCAAAAAATACTATGGCTCTTTTTTTAAACTGAAAAAGCAGCTCATTAGGATTTCTGTCCTGCTTATACTGCATTATGGCATCTTCATAAGTCTGACCAGTAAAAGGATTTTTAAGTTCCAGCACCACAGCAGGAAGACCATTGACACAGATGAGCATATCAATGCTATTTTCGCTTTTTGTGCTATAGCGCACCTGCCTTGTAACAGATATGCGATTCTTTTTGTAGAGTCTTACCATTTCCTCGTTTAATTTACTGGCAGGCTTAAAATAAGCAAGGTCCAAATATATGCCATAGTCCTTAATTCCATGCCTTAACACATCGATCATACCCCGATTGTTAAGCTCTCGGTTTAATCTGCTCAGTATCTTAAATCTGTACTGATCTTTATAGATTTCCCTTAATTTTTCCATCTTCTTAGGTTGAGTGTCCTCTAAAAACTCAAAAAGAATCTTAGCATCAACTGCAAACTCCCTATTGTAGTCGGCAGGATCGCCCTTAACATAACCCGAATTTAAAAGATGCTCCTGGATATATTCCTCAAAACCTTTTTCCAAAAGCTCTGCAGGAGTTTTAGCCAATTAACTCACCTCAAATAAACTAATTTTCATCATAGCTTTTTGCTATAAGTTCTTTAGCCTTTTCAAAATCATCCCTATTATTTATCCTAACTTCCAAATTCCCGGTACCATAATGACCAATATTTCTTACATCTCTGGTAAAACCTTCTTTTAGTTCCACTTCGTCAGGGTTTATATTTAAATACATAAGTACTGTTCTATTCTTTGGATAAATTTCCACGCAAGCAAAATTTCGTATCTTTTTAAAGGCAATGTAATATTTTAAAACCTTTTCCTGTATGTCGTCTCCAAGGCTTAATATAAAATCCCTAACTGAATAATACATGTCCTGCAGTTCCTCATCGGCTTGTTGAAGATTCTCTGTAACAGTTTTATATACGTTCGATTTGGTTATGCCATCATCGGAAATGTTTGCTGTTTGTGAAGCTGTAGTAACATTAACCAGTTCAAATAAAATTAAATCATCCACATATTTTTTATATCTGATAAGTTCTATATTCCTATTAATTTGCTTTACAGCATATTCATCAAACTTTGTAAAGTCACCTGCAACACATAAAAGTCTCGGCATAGACCATTCTATCTTATCGGCAATATCTTTCCCTAGTTTCTCCATAACAAGTAATTTAAACTCTGCCTTATGGTCCATTAGCCAATCAAGATAATATAAACCTTGATTTATTACATTCTCATTTAAAGCCCTCTTATATTCTAATATTACTGGGCAATAGTTCTCATCAATGCCCAAAGAGTCAATGCGCCCACCATGAGTTTTCCCTGTAGAATATTCTGAAGCTAAAAAGGTTATGCCAAAAAATGCTTCCATATTATTCTCAATTAAAGTTTGAATAGACTTTTCGATAGCTACCGAAGTACCTACAAGCTCTTTTACTCCGTTTTTGATGCTAAAAAGTTTTAAATCACCCATACAATTTACCCCCATCTAACTAACAGCAGCATAATCTCTTACATCAATTTTGCCCGTCACCGCTTCAAAAATAAGGGCTTGGCGGTATTCTTTGAGTTTCTGGATTTGTTCTTGGATTTCTGATACTAAACTGTCGATTTCAGCAGTTTTTTGGTCGAGGAAGTTAGCGATGGATATTTGTTCGTCAAGGGGAGGTAATGGTAGCCTCATATTTGCATATTTTTGACCATTGAAATTGCTGATTGTCGATGTTACTAATGCTATTTTAATTTGACTATAAAAGCTCTCTGACTTTGTAAAATAAAATAAATATCGGGAATAGTTATATTTATTGGCTCTAAATTTAACTAGATAACTCGCATAAGTGCACTTTCCGTATTTATCCTCATCGAAATAAAGCGAAATTCCCAGCGAACCACTTCTAGATACTAAAATATCCCCAGTTTTTAAAATATTTTTTCTTTCCTTTTCTATCGGGATAAAAACGCCTTGCATTTTGCTATCTAAATTTCCTAATTTGTTTATATCAGTTGCTCTTATTAGTCTTATACCATCTTCCGTATAGCTCTCTGACGGTTCATTTAATCCATAAATTGCAGATTCGATACATGCATATTTCAGCTTTGTGACCTTCCACCCCTCGGGTATATCCCCTATCCACTCAATCCCCGAATCCTTCATCTTTACATTTAGGTTAAGACCTTTTGTTACTGCTTCGGTTATAACTGCCTGCCGCTTTTCCTGAAGCAGTTCAATCAGTTTTTCTTTATCCGCAATCAGGTCGTCTATTTCCGCAGTTTTTTGGTCGAGGAAGTTGACAATTTCTCTCTGCTCACTCAATGGCATCAATAAACACTCAAAGTTTTTCAAAGACTCATTATTTATGATTGGTAACGTTGTATAATTGGAAATATTTTTTATTACTTCTTGGTTAGCATGCAACCAGTAATATAAATAATCACTGTTCACTTTTTGCTCATCAGCGATTATCCCCGTTATCTGTTGGTTAAAACTTCCATCAATTCCTAATATAGCTACTTTACCAACAGTAGCTCCAATGCCAACAACTATTATAGTTTTTTTTGGAAACAATCTTGCCTCATTATCAATAATAGCTATGCTACTAATCTTTCTTTTTGACTCACGTAATACCTTGTCTTCTAAAAAATCTCCTGGTGTAAACCATTGAATTTCTCCATTAAAATAATCCTCATTTTTTGTCGTTGGTGTCCTTCCTGTTTGAATTAATTTAACTATACGTTTCAGAGGTTCTACCTTCCACCCCTCAGGTATCTTTCCTATCCACTCGATGCCGGAATCTTTGTATTTGTCATATCTTTTAAAGTTGCTCATTCGCCTATCACCTTTTGGAGTTTTTGCTGGATGCTTTTTTCAAGTTGTTTTATTTCTTCTAAGATTTCCTCGGAAGGTCTTAGTGGTTCATATTTATAAAAATGTCGCGTGAAGGGGATTTCGTATCCTATTTTTGTCTTGGATTCATCTATCCAAGCATCAGGCGCGTGGGGTTTTACTTCCCGATTAAAGTAATCATGTATGTCTTCTTTTAGGGGCACATTCTCTGTATCTCTTAAATCCGGATCCGGTTCAGGATTTCCTTTGGCATCCAGACAGACATCCGCTGTTTCATCCTTTTCAGACAGGGCTGAAATAATAGCTTTAAGCAGTGTATTATCAAGCTTTACATCGCTGTTTTTGAAGGCTTTTTTAAGCTCTTTTGTAAATACATCTCTATTTTTATACATAATATCAGAATTCATAGTTTTCAGTACCGCTATAATCTGCTGCTGCAATTTCTTGCCTTCTTCTATTTCGCGAAGACCCGCCGCACCTTTTTTCTTAGATTCGGCAAGTTTTTGAAAGGCTCTTTCATTGTAAAGGTTGTTTATCCTCTCCTCGGTTACTTGAAAGTTTAGTCTTAAAGGTCTTTCTACGACTATCTTCCGGTAGCCAAAGTCTTCGTTGTCAAAAATTTTGCAGTATTCGTTTTCCTTAAATTCTCCGTATATCCGCGTAATTTCCTCTATCTGTTCTTCGCTGATTTCATTTCTCTTATTGCCGAGGCTTTTTCTCATCTTCTGGTAAAAGTCTACTGCATTTACCAGCTGTATTTTCCCTGTTCTTACAGGACCTTTCATCAAATCATTGTTTTTGCGGTTGGTTACTATCCAAATATAGGTAGAAATGCCTGTATTATAAAATAGCTGGTCAGGTAGAGCAATAATTCCTTCCAACATATCATTTTCAATTATCCAGCGCCTTATTTCTGATTCCCCCGAACCTGCATCTCCTGTGAACAAGGGCGAACCATTGAATATAATGGCAATACGGCTGCCCTTTTCGTCTTGTTTCATCTTCGATATTAAATGCTGTAGGAACAAAAGAGAACCATCTGATATCCTGGGAAGACCTGCACCAAATCTGCCGTTAAATCCTTCTTTTTCATATTCTTCGCGGATAAACTTTTCTGCTTTCTTCCATTCTACCCCAAAAGGGGGATTCGTCAGCATATATCTAAATGTTTTATCCTTGTGCCCATCTTCTGTAAAACTGTCACCTAAAATAATGTTGTCTGCATCCTGCCCCTTTATGAGCATATCAGATTTGCAAATGCTGTAGGACTGCGGATTTATCTCTTGACCGAATAATTCCACCTGTATGCCCGGGTTTAGTTCTTTCAAATATTGCTCGGCAACTGAGAGCATACCGCCGGTACCGGCACAACAGTCATAGACAGTTACGACAAGACCCGGAGTTGTCAAACTTTCCTTATCCTCATTTAAAAGTATATTTACCATAAGCCTTATAACTTCTCGAGGCGTATAGTGATCGCCGGCTTCAGCGTGTTCGGAAAATCTTCTTATAAGCTCCTCGAATATATAGCCCATCTCTGTATTGCTTACCACATCGGGATGTAAATCTATCTTATTAAACTCAGATACAATAAGATAAAGCAGGTTATTATCATTAAGTTTTGTAATCTGCTTGTCAAAATCAAAATGCTCTATGATTTCTCTGGCATTCTTTGAAAAACCGTTGATATAGTTTCTTAAATTGCTTGCGATGTTATCAGGGTCTGCCAGTAATTTTTCAAAATCATATTTGCTTGTATTGTTGAATTTCTGTTTCGATATTTTATTCAAAACAGGGTCCATATTTTGAAGCCCTGTTTTCTTTAAAGCTTCATACTCTTTCAATACTTCTTCCTTAGTTTCTGCCAAAACACAATCAAATCTTCTAAGAACAGCCATCGGGAGAATTACGTCTCCATACTGCTCTTTTTTGTAAGGACCTCTTAAAAGCTCTGCTATGCTCCATATAAAATTAACCTTGTCTTGAAAGTTGGTCAAATATATCACTCCTGCTGCATGTATTATAAATTTTTTAAATCTAACTTTTATCAGATTTAATATCGTATGTACAAAATTATACCAAGCCATATGTTAATATTCTATATTTATTTCGGTTTTCCTTTGTTTCGGGTATCTTGCGGAGAATTTTCCACATAAAAAGCACCCTTTGGGTGCTCATAAGATCCACTTTCTTTCTATATTTCTATGGCAGAGGTGAAATAGCAGCAGGACAAAGATCAGCAGGGCTAGGATATCCAGGAGGATATTGAAAGCAGGGGGCCCTATGATAGCGCCTTTGAGCATGTCGGTTCCATAGGTCAGCGGCAGGCAAAAGGAGATAAGTCTTAACGGGGCAGGAAGTTGGCTGATTGGTATAAACAGTCCGCATAAAAACAGCATGGGAAACCTGAAGAAGTTGGAAAAGGTCTGTGCCTCGAAAACTTCCTTTGCCGATACGGCAATAAATAGGCCTATTAAGGCAGAAGTAGCCGCAATGAGAAAAATCGCAGCAAGTACTGCTGCCCAGTTTATTTTGCTCAAATCTATAAAGAAAGCTGCAAAAACAGCCGGCACAAAGGCATTAACTATCCCGAATATTACTGCGCCGGATAATTTCGCAAGAACCATCATGTTAAGACTTATTGGAGCAAGGAGCAGTCTGTCAAAGGAGCGTCCTTTTTTCTCAAAGGTAATCGTAACAGCCAGCATCGAGGTTGTTCCAAACAGCACGCTCATTGCCATTAGTCCCGGCAGCAGTTCTATGATTTCCACATGTTCAGGTGAGCGGAGAAGCTGCATTAGCGTCCAAGAAACAGGAAAGATGATTCCCCAGCTGATGTTAGGCGGTTTTAAATAATAGTTTCTAACATCTTTTTTTAAAATATTCCAAAATGCAATCCATGTTTTCATTTTATTTTCCTACCCTCTCTTTTTCTTTTTTTAGCATAGGAGCTTCGATTCCTGTTACGCTGACAAATACATCTTCAAGAGATGGCTTTATCTCTATTGCTTCATAAACCGATACTCCCTTACTGTCTAAAATCCGAAGGATAGGATATAGGGCTATGCGCTCCTTTGAAATAATAATGCAGGAGTTTTCTTCTTGTATTTTGAGCTTGCAGTTCTCTAAGCTGCTTTCGATTTCATCCTTTATATCTTCAATACTTTTATCGAGCACAAGTTTCATTTTGTGTTCATGCTGCGCATTTTCCAAAAGCTCTTTCACGGTGCCCACTTTTACAATCCTTCCATTTGCAATAAAGGCAACCCTGTCGCATACACGCTGAGCCTCTTCAATATAGTGGGTGGTAAGAAATATTGTCTTGCCCTGCTCTTTTAAGCTCACTATGAGCCTTCTTATCTGTCGAGCGCTTTCCACATCTATGCCCGTAGTCGGCTCATCTAAAAACAGAATCTTAGGATCGTGTATAATCCCTGCAGCGATTGTAAGCTTGCGTCGCATCCCTTTGGAATATGCTTTAAATGGACGTTTTCCCGCACCGACTAAATTAAACTCTTCCAGTAATGCTCGCGCCCTTTTTTCCCGCTCATTTTTCCCTATTCCATATAAAGAGGCACAAAAACAAAGATTTTCGAAGCCGTCCATCTCATCATATAAATTATTCTCATCAGGAACCACTCCTATAATCCCTTGAACCTTTTTAACCTCCCTTACGGCATCAATACCATAAATTACAATATCACCGTCGGTAGGTCTTGCAAGTCCGATCATCATGTTGATAGTTGTAGTCTTGCCCGCTCCGTTGGGTCCTAGAAAGCCAAATATTTCCCCTTCATCTATCTCAAAGGAAATATCATTTACCGCGCAAACTTCTCCAAACATCTTTTTAAGATTCGTGACAGTTATGATTGGCATCTTGTTTTCCGCCTTCTTTTTTACTGCTGCCGTGGCAGAAAAACCGAACCTTCTCGGAGCACTCCTGCCCGGTTTTTTGCATATGGCATTGTTGTTTTTCGTTGTGATTGCAGTCTTCTTTTTCTTTAAAATTGCAGGGCTTGCGCTGGATGTCCGCTAACTCTTCAATTTTTGATGCAAGCTTATACAGAACATCTCGATTTACATCATAGTGCATATAATAGCCTCGCCTTTCGCCTTCGAGCAGGCCTGCCTCTTTTAACACTTTTAAATGCTGAGATACAGCAGCTTCCGAAATCCCCAGTTCATCAGCCAAAGTTCTCACACAGTAATTATGCTCTAATAAAATCTCAATAATTTTAAATCTCGTATCATCGCCCAAAGCCTTTAGTATAACTAACATATCCATAAACTGCCACCTTCCAATTTTAATTAAATATTTACTTAATTCAATTGTAGCACGGTTTTTGATTAAGTCAATGCTTAATTAGTCTATGAGGATTGATTTTTATACTAAATACTAAATTACCACTTACCTGGCAATTTCAGATTTGAAAAATCCAGTAAACACATGATAAGTTTAAAATACAGACAGATTTACAACATAAATTACAAATATTTGCTAAGAAGGAGGAAAATATGACAAAAGAAGAAGTACAGCTCTTGGCTTTTAAAATCATTGCAAATGCCGGCGAAGCATTAGACTGCTTTTATAATGCTGTTTTGCTGTATAAAGGAAGCAATGAGGACGAGGCTTTGAAAAAACTAAATCGCGGTAAAGAAATTTTAAATGAGGTGCATAATTTACAAACGGAACTGATACAAGCTGAAGCAAACAATGAAGAAGTGCCATATTCCTTAATAATGACACATGCTCAAGACCACTTAAACAGTGCTATAAATTGGGAACGCATGGCAAGTCTATTATTGAAAAATTAATGGGGGGCTTGATTCACGTGAATAATTTTTTAGACAAATTCTCTTCTGTAGTAGAAAAGTATCTGTCTCCAATCACCGGAAAGGTTGCTCAAAATAAGTATCTACAAATAATTGCAACTTCATTTATGACAATCCTTCCAATAATTTTGATAGGTTCATTTTCTCTAATATTATCAAGGCCTTTTCTTGATTATAATATGCTGGAACCAAACAGTGTTTTATACGGCTTTTTTAAGGCATGGGCACAGTTTTCTGAGGTATATGGTCCTCATTTGAGTTTCTTATTCGGTATAACATTAGGAAGCCAAGCCTTATACTTGAGTTTAGCAATAGCTTATAACACAGCGTTAAAAAATGATATGAACACATTTCTTACAATGCTTGTCGCGTTTATATCATTTCTATTGATTAATAGCCAGTATGTGCAGTGGAATTGGGATACCAGCTATTTTGGAGGAACAGGATTGTTTTCTGCCATTATTACTACGTTTGTTTCAGTAGAGCTGTATCATTGGTTTGTAAAGAAAAAACTCGGGTATATTAACTTTCCGGATACAGTGCCTGCATCATTGAGGAATTCCCTTGGAAACTTGGTTCCAATAACCCTTATATTTATAATAATGCTGTTGGGAAGAATACTGCTAGCTGAAGGTTTTAACACTTCTTTCCCTGAAATAATGATGGCAATAGGCAAGCCGCTAAACCTTGCAGTAGATACTATTTGGGGAATCTCGCTATCTTCAACGTTTGCACAAATTGGGTGGTGGTTTGGTATTCACAGTAGTGCTATACTATCAGTTGTAATGCCGTCACTTGAGGCAAACACACTGGAAAATGCAGCGGCGTATGCTGCGGGTGCATCGTTAAAGCAGCTGCCCAGAATAGTAACTTCACCTTTTTATTTTAATTTTGTTGCAATCGGAGGCGGAGGCGCTACTTTAGGTTTGGTGTTTTTAATGCTAAGAAGCAAGTCTAAGCAAATACAAACTATAGGCAAGCTTGCTATTGTTCCTGGAATTTTTGGAATAAACGAGCCGGTTCTCTTTGGTCTACCTATTGTTTTAAACCCTATTTTCCTTATTCCTTTTCTTTTGGCTCAAATTGTAAATATCATTTTATGCTATGTTCCTATGAGTATGGGATTAATAAATAGGACATTCGTAAATGTAAGTTCTACAGTTCCTGTAGGACTTGGGCAGTTGTTATCAAGTCTTGATTATAAATCACTGATTTTAACAGTAGTGTGTATTATAGCTGATGTAATAGTGTACTATCCCTTTTTTAAAGTTTATGAAAAACAAAAGCTGCAGGAAGAAGCAAATACGTCAAATTTAGAAGACGTAGATCTAGAAGAAATAGAAGTTTTATAACTTATGCGTGTAACGTTGAAATTTGCAAGGAGGAAAAAACATGGATGTTTTGTTAGTTTGTCAGGCAGGTATGAGCACAACAATTATGTGTAAAAAAATACAAGAAGCAGCAGCAAAGATAAACGATCACATAAACATAGTTGCTGCAGGTTTGGAATCAATTCCAAAAAGTGCTGAAAATAAGGATATTGTGTTGCTTGCGCCTCAAGTTAAGTATGCAGCCCAAAATATAAGAAAAGAAGTTGACCCGGCTATTCCAATTATGATAATCAGCCCGGAAGATTATGGGCTAATGAAAGGGGATGCAGTTTACAAAAAGATGAAAAAGGTGCTTGAGTCTAAAGCCGGTGAAAAGGGGCAAACACAGAAATGAAAGTCTTAGCAGGGCATTTTAATTCAGAATCAAATGAACATGCATATCAAAAAATGGGTTTTGAGAATTTTATTTTTAAGTATGGCGAAGACTCTATAGATGCAATGGGGATAAGAGATATTTTTGAGAACAATAACATAGAAATAATCCCTAGTATTTATGCAAATGGTCATCCAGGCGGTTTAGTTACAAAAGATGCTTTTGATTTTATTCTGACGCGAATTTTGCATACTTTAAAGAAAAACCTAAGTGAAATTGATGGTATATTTCTTTATCTGCATGGCGCAAGTAAAGTAGAAGATTTGGAAGGGGATTCCGGAGAGCATAAAATATTAGAAGAAATTAGAAAAATTACCGGTCCGTATCTTCCAATCGCTGTAGTCATGGATCCTCACGGCAATCTATCAGAGCAATTTATTGCTAATACAACAATTGTGAGATGCTACAGGCATTCGCCTCATACAGATATACTGGAAACCCACAGAAAAGTTGCAAAATTATTTGTAGATCTTTTAAAAAATAAAAGGTATCTAACGCCAGTTTATAGAAAGGTCCCTATTATCATTGGCGGCGAGAAATCTGTATCAACAGATGAGCCTATGGTATCTATTAATAAATACCTGGATGAAGTGGAAAAGGACGAAAGAATATTATCGGCTTCATTTCATATAGGATACCTTAGGCATGATGGGGACAAATTAGGCTGCTCTGTTGTAGTCGTTCCTTGCGATGAAAAACATAAGGAATACGCAAATGAAACTGCTGATAAAATCTATGACTTCGTTCTTGCGCGGCGATATCAATTTCACTATCATGGAATTGTAGATGAACCTGATAAAGCACTTGAAAGGGCTATTAACCATCAAGGAAGACCGGTATTTCTAACCGACTCCGGCGATAATTGCGGAGCAGGGGCAGACGGTTACAGTAATTATGTTTTGCGACAGTGTCTTGATTTAAAAGACTACAACAATAAAACAATTCTTATAGCTGGAATAGTAGACCAACAAATATATCCTGTCTTATTGAAAAAAGATGTTGGCGAGAAAGTAGAGCTTGATTTGGGAATGGGTTTAGATAAACAATCCACAAAGGTTCATATTAAAGGAACGGTTATTTCCAGGGGAGTTGTAGGCAAAGATTACATTAAGCGACCTGATATAGGCTCTGCTATTACTATAAAATTAGACAACTACCCAATCAGCGTAATCGTGCTTGGTGAATCTGTAAGTTATACAGAACTGGAGCAATTCAAGTACTCAAATGTAGACATTTTGCAATATGATGTAATCGTGGTAAAACAGGGATATATTTCTCCGGATTTTCAGGCAATAAGCCCATTTTGCATAATGTCTCTGACAGATGGACCGACAAACCAGCGAACTGAAAAATTAGTATTCAAGCGTATTAAACGCCCCATGTTCCCATATGATAATATAGATTATAGGATTGAAGAAAGTAATGTAAATTCGTGAGGAAGATTCAAATGACTCTTACGGAAAGAGAAAAGAATCTATTGATTCTGTTATTGCAGCATGAAAGGTTGATATGCTCAGTTATTGCAGATCTTTTACAGGTATCTGAAAAAACTGTCAGAAATGATATTAAGAAAATCAACGCAAATTTTGGCAAGAAGCTTGTTCTTTCGTCTAGGAATGGATATTTTATAAATCCCGAGTACCGCAGTTTGCTTACAGAAGAGGTTGCAGTCCTTCCTTTTCAAAAAGAGAAAAACTTAAAGGAGATACTTCACTACTTATTTATAAACAATGGCTCTCTTTTTGATGATGTAGCAGATAAATTTTATATCTCCTCGTCAACTCTCCAACAGCGGCTAACTGATATAAATGATATGATTAAAAGTTATTCTGTGAAATTTATTAGAAAAGATGCAAAAATATTTATCGAGGGCAGCGAGAAAGACAGACAACGGCTTCTTGCAATGTTAATCCAAGAGGAAATAAACAACAACTTCGACACAATTAATGACCTGGAAAAGTTTTTCCCGAATATTGATGTTACATCCTTCAGGAGAGAAGTCTATCACATCATCGAAGAGGCAAATTACTATGTACCGGAATTTTACGAGTCCAATTTATTAATTAATTTACTATCCATATTCACTTTCGACGCTAATTATCAAAATCAAAAATCTTATACCGGCAAATTAAGCAAAGATATAGAAAAGATTGCTTATAATATTGCTGACAAATTTGGCAGAAAAGACCTTCAAACTCCTATTCAAAACTCGTTGACAGGCGTTATAAAACGAAAAAAACTGTTGGCTTCTTATGATAATTTAGACGAAAAGTTTGTAAACAAGATTAAAGATATTATTTTGGATGTATTTGAAAGAAATAAGCTTAAAGTTGATTTAAAACAATTTATAAATGTTTTTTCTCTTCATATATATCAACTAATCTTGCGCTGCAGGCAGGATAAGTACATTCCTCCCCAAGCTATGTTGTCTATAAAAGATAGTTGTTTTTTTATATATGATATAGCAGTGCAAATTGCTGATAAATTATCTTCTGTCTTTCAAATTGCAATACCTGAATTTGAAATTTCTCTAATCGCGATTCATATAGGCTTTGCAATAGAAGAGGCTACAAAACCCAAAGCAGAAAATTTGCATCTAAATATAGCCGTCTTTTTTGAAAATTATACCGTCATCGAAGAGAACTTTTTAAAAAATATAAACAAGCTAATCCCTCGCCATTCTAATTGCTTCATAGTGCGCAACGCAAAAGAACTATATGAATTAAAAAACTTTGATCTTCTCATCACTACAAAAAATATCGATGAGCTTCTTCCATACACTATATGCAAAATAAGCCCTTTTATAAATGAAAACGACATTGCGAAAATAAAAGAGGCAATGAGTAAAATTATCAAAGAAAAAGAATTCGGCCACTTGACCGAGATGCTCTCTTATTATTTTAGTTCCGATCTCTTCCTCTACACTACTAAGATAAAAAATAGAGAAGAAGCTTTTAAGGTTATGACAAAAATTATGAAGGAAAAGGGCATAATCGATGAAAGGTTCATAACTTCATTGTATGAAAGAGAGGCGCTTTCATCTACAGGTTTTATGAATAGCTTTGCCCTCCCTCACTCCTTAGAATACAATGCAGTTTGTTCTAAAATATTCGCATTAGTAAATCCGGAATCCATAAAATGGGGAGATGCTCAAGTAAAAATTGTATTTTTGATAGCAATAAGCAGGAAAGATAGGGAAAAAGTAAAACCGCTCTTTGATTTTTTAACTGATATTATGATTGACGAGCAAAAAATTTATAATTTAAGTAAAGCAATGAACTTTGAAAATTTTATGCAGATCTTGCTGACAAAATAAAGGTACAAATAAAAAATAAGGGAATTAAGTCTTCCCTTATTTTTTATCATCTCCCAGATACTTTTTATGAACTAATAACATCTCATTCGTAATATCTCTTAACAGTTCTGTCGACATCATTTGGTCTTCGGCATGCATCAATAAAAGAGATAACTCAATTGGCTCTTGGGTTTCCTGCTGCAGCAACTTTGCATGTATTTCATGGGCTTTTAATAGGCTTTCGTCTGCATTTTCAATAAGTTTTTCTGCCGCTTTAAAGTCTTCATCCCTGGCAGCTTTTAAAGCTTTAAACAGAAATGATTTCGCATCTCCAACATTACTTATTATTTGAAAATTTAATAATTCCATACCTTCCATATATCCACCGTCTTTCTATATCTGTTTTAAATTATTCTTTTAATTTTAAAGGAGCTGTTCTTGTCTTCATGTAATTATTCATCCATTCTTCTGTAGCAACTTGATAAATCGTTTTATTGTTTTCAACTGAGCACGTATAAACAGTTGGAGGCAATTTTTCGGTAGCTACTACAAAAGAGAACCCTTCAATATTTGTAGCAGCGCCAAACTCTCCTTTATTGTTGAGGCAAACTACGGATATATCTCCCGCCTTTTGTCTTCTGCTTACAAGCAGATTAGTAAGTTCGAAGACGGCCTTATCTGCCGCCTCTTGAGGAGTATAGCCCTCCTTCATCAACCTGACTATTTCATAAGAGATACAGCCTTTCATTATATCTTCTCCCAGGCCTGTGGCAGTGGCCCCTCCTATCCTGCTGTCTACATAGAAACCCGAGCCTGATAAAGGAGAATCCCCCACCCTTCCTCTTTTCTTCATAAAAAGGCCGCTTGTAGATGTGCCGCTGGCCATAGAATTATCTAAATCAAGAGCAACCATTCCTACAGTGTCGTGGCCGTCGTAGGGGCTCAGTCCTTTATCTATCGTTTCTTTTAATCTGTTTTTATAATGAATAACGGCTCTTTCGGTAAGCATGTTCATCCTTTCGAATCCATTTTTATGAGCATATTCCTCTGCGCCGTATCCTACCAAAAATGAATTAAATCTTTCTTCGCTTAACTTTCTGGCTATACTAATGGGATTCTTAAAATCTTTTATCGCCGCAACAGCCCCGATAGACAGGCTGTCGCCATCCATATATGCTGCATCGAGTTCAACTTCTCCGTTTTCATTGGGCAGACCGCCGTATCCAACAGATTTATAGTAAGGGAAATCTTCTACCATCTTTATAGCTGTTTCAATGGCATCTCCTGAACTTCCTCCGCCGGAAAGCAGCTTTGCTGATTTTTCAATACCTTCTAAGGCCATTCTCCAGGTGCCTATAATCGCCCAACTCATACCATCGCCTCCGCATCTCTTCATTGTATTTCACCTATTTTGCTAAGTTATATATAGCCTGAGCAAATATCTTGCTGTTTAATATTATATCCTCTATATCCATATACTCATTTGGATTATGTGAAATTCCTTTCTGTCCAGGGAAAGAAGGTCCGAAAGGCACAATGTTAGGCATTATTTTTGCATAAGTTCCCCCTGTAGTTGTAACAGGCGTCCCATCTAATTTTGTAACCTCTTCATATGCCTTTTGCAGTGATTTAATCAAAAAAGAATTCTTGTCGAATTTAACCGGATTATAGTTTAAAAGAAGATTTAATTTTATGTTTTTCGAGAGCTTTGATTTTATTCTTTTTATTATTTCATCGATGCTTACAATCGCCGGATAGCTTAAGCTAAGATTAAACAGAAATTTGGAATCCTCGATATGAATATTATGGCCTCTCATCTCCATAACGCCAAATTCCTCATCGCTAAAATCAATACCCAATCTGTCCCCATTGCTTTTACCGGATAGAATATAATCGTTTAAAAAGCTAAAAAGTTCATCGGCGGCGCTTTTATAGTTTTTGTCATCATAATCTATTTCAAATTGGATATTTGCCCTTCCTCTTTCTCCATAGACAACAGGATATTTGCAATCCGGGGTAAAACCCATTATGGGAGGTTTCTCTTTTTTTAAATAATATCTAACATCATCAAATCCGCTTTCTTCATCGGTGCCGAATACAATTCTGACTGGTTTACTCAATTTTAGCCGACATTCTTTAATGGCGTATAAAGCATACAGCGCAGCTAAAATAGGTCCTTTGTTATCTAATACGCCTCTGCCGTATATTTTCCCATCTTCAATGTGTCCGCTAAAAGGAGGAAACTTCCATCCTTCTCCTGCCGGCACTACATCTAGATGCCCTACAACCCCTATATATTCCTTGCCATCTCCGTACTGAGCATATCCAATGTAATTATCTAGATTATTTGTTTTAAAGCCTAAATTCTCTGCTATATCCAATGTCACAAATAGAGCTTTTTTTATCTCGTTTCCAAAGGGAGCATTATCCTTTGGTTCATCTTTGATGCTGGGTATATTGACCACTTCTATTATAGACTTTAATAATTCTTCCTTATGTTCATCAATTTTATTATTTAAATCCTGTTCCATTTTTAAGTCTCCATCGTAAAAGTTGAGATATGAGGTAGCCTTTGCAGAGCTACCTCATAAATATCTTCAATAGCATATTTTCTTTGCCAGTTCCTCTATGTCCTTTTTATCAAACATTTTTCGTGCTAATACGCAGATATTATTTAATGATTCACTTAATCCTATGCCTCCCTTTTTGGGCATCTTAACAATATGCAGCGCATCCTTGTATTCTGAAATAATATCTTCGTTTTCCTTTGACATAGCGGCTACAACCGGTATATCTGTTTTGTCTTTTAAGTTTTTACCAATAACGGCACACATATATGCATATCCTTTGTAGTTATACGCAGGTCCGCAGATAACTACATCAGGATTTATTTTTTTCACCATAGCAGTCATTTTTTTAGTTACTACTTCTTCGTTTTCTTTAAAATAATCATTGCCGCAATACAAGCAAGCTACGATTTCACCATCTACATTTTTAAGATGAGGCTCGATCATGGGAGCCGAACCTATTGATCCTTTTTTACCTCCCGGAGGAAGATCCGATCTTTCCTTGCCTCCCATTCCTGCTTGTATTTGGTCAAATATCATCAAAACCTTCATATTAACCTTTTAACCTCCAGTTTACTGCCGTCGCCGGCAACTGACCTTATCGTATCGCAATCTTAAATATCATCTAAAGATAAATCGTCAAACGAAATATCCTCTAACTCATCTTCTTCGCTCTGATTCTCTTCGTCTTTTAGGTAACTCTTATCGAGTATCTTTATGAACGGGTAATATACGAAGCAGCCTAAAATCAGTAATAGAACTTGGAATGCCGATGCTTTTAAACTGCCTGTCGACAAATATCCCGAAAAGCCCAAGGGTGTTGTCCACGGCAGCGAAACACCATTAGTATAAGGCAAAAATCCTGTTTCAAAGGCTATTGCCGATAAAATTGTATTCATCAAAGGTACCCCTATAAAAGGTATAATCATTACAGGATTTAGCACGATTGGCAAACCAAATATAATAGGTTCATTAATTCCAAAAATACCCGGTACAATCGACAATTTTCCTAATTGTTTAATCCTTTCTGATTTACAAACTGTCACCATAAGAATAACCAAAGAAAGGGTGCTTCCGCCGCCTCCAAATGTTTGAAAGAGATCAACAAATTGCCCTGTGTATATATGAGGTAATGGCAGTCCCGCTTCAAAAGCTGCTAAGTTTTCCATTGATAAAGTTCTAAATATTGGCGAAAAAACTGAATTTGCCACTGCAGGTCCGTTTATTCCAAAGAACCAGAAAACAGAGCATGATACAACATATACAATTTGTGCTCCTAAACTGTTCCCAACTCCCATTAGCGGAGCTTGCAGCACAGTATATATGAAATTATGCGCAGATTCATATGGAGTAAGCTCAAACCCGATTCTTACCAAGAAAAATACAAACATTACTAGAAAACTTGGTATTAAAGCTGCAAATGAATCAAAAACAGCAGGCGGTACTCCATGGGGAAGTTTTATAGTCCAGCCCTTTTTGTATCCCCAGTTGAATATTCGAACTGATAAAATCGAAACGAGCATTGCCAAAAATATTCCATTTGTTCCTATATAGGAGAAGCCTATAGCCCTTACAAAAGATGGCCCTTCTACGCCTTCATATGGAATTGCCGTAGGCATTAAGATTATAAAAGATACCAGTGAAACAATTGCTCCTTGTATTTTGTCTGCTCCTATTTCTCTAGCATAAGCATATCCTATGCCCACTACTGTTAATATTGATATGATATCAAAAGTCGCTCGTGCAACGTTAGAAAAGTATGATTCCCAACCTACTCCAAATATTTTTGCCCAAAACTCTGACCAGCCCGGCACTGGAAAGTTTGCAAATAATATAAACATAGAACCGACAATGATTACCGGAGTGGAAATTAGAAATCCATCACGTATAGCAACTAAAATCTTGTTTTTGCCCAGCATATCCGCAATAGGCATTAGAGCTTTTTCTAGCTTATTAAGCATTGTTATTCTCCCCTCTTTTTATGATTTTTCATAAGTAATATTGCTTTCTTTAAAACTCTCTCTCCATCCATCATCCCATAATCAGCGGAATCAATAACTCCAACCGGAACATTATAGTTTTCTAACCTTTTTTTGGTATCATCGAATAAATGGCTGACTTGAGGACCCAGCAAAATACAATCGGGATTCTTTTCTTCCATAATTTTTTCTAAAGTTTTAATTGAATGAGCCTTTACTTCTAGGGGTAAATTGTGTTTTTCCCCTATATCTTGCATCCTTTTAGCAAGCATGCTTGTGCTCATTCCTTGATCGCAAAATAGATAAATCTTTTTCATTTATATTCACCTCTATCATTGTTTTAATCATATTAATTGCAATTATTGGTGGTCTTTTTGTGCTTAAAACTTGGATTTAGTATGTGCATAATTGCAAATCAGTCGGGCTATTTCTTTCTTTGTATCAGCATCTAACAACTTCTTTACGGCTTCTACATCTCCTAATGAAGAAAACAGCTGTCCTATCATCTTCAATCCTTGCCCCATTTCATCGCCTTCGGGAATAACAAACATAATAATAAGCTTCACTAAATTTCCTTTTTCATCCCAAACAATAGAATCCTTTGTTTTTAAGACAACTGCCGCTGTTCTAACTACATGTTTGGACCAGCCGTGAGGAATCGCCAAATAATCTCCTGCAAAGGTGAAACCTCTACTTTCTCTTTCGTATATATCTTTTAAAAAACCTGGTTTATCCGAAACAGCTCCCAGCTCTACCAGTAATTCCGCAAGTTTATCTATGGCTTCTTCCTTGGAACTTACATTACAGTCTATAAGAATATTGTCCTCAGTGATTAAACCTTTATTTTTCATATTGCCCATCCTTATTCAATCCTTCTCTTATCAAAAGTCTTATAAGATTTGATAAATAAGTATAATTAGAATAGTTGATGGCAATTATATATCTTTCTGCGCCTTTTTTCTTGATTGAATATCTCTTAACCGAGTTTTCTTTTTCCGCCTTAAGGTATAAATAGATATTGTCTTTGATACGGATTAGCCCATCTTCAATAAATAAGCTTTTAATCTCCCCTATCTCCTTTGTTTCATCGATAAACTTTAAAGAAATGTCTTCACACTCTAAGGAAGAAGATTTTCTCTTATTTTCTAGTATATTCTCTATATAAATTTTTACATTTTCTTTATCTATCTCATTCAAAAAAGCCGATACCATTAAATAAGGTTTATTTATATCCAAATCTACTGTGGAAATTATCAAATCTACTTTTTCTAAATCTGCATTGTTAATCGCATTAGATGAAATTATCCCTGAAATTTCGATATTGCTGAAGGTCTTTGCCAATCTTGTAGCCAATAATCTGCTGGTGCCATAGCCGCTATGGCATATTACTACTGTTCGTACCTTTATGGCACTGGCCATTTTTTCATTTTCGGAAATAAAATAGGATAGAATATATGCCACTTCATGATCGTTTATCATATTTACTCCGTATCTGTTGCAGAGTAAAAAGCAGCCAACTTTTACTATAAAAAATTCTTCTTTAAATTCTCTTAAGAAATCATCCAATAAAGGATTTGTAATTTGAATATTGTATTTTGCCCTGTTGAGCATAGGTCTTACATGCAGCAATAATTTATCGTATAAATCAAGGCTTAGATCGTAATTGACATTTAGCATTTGAGATATAATGCTTATTAAATCCTTGGTAAAATATACATAAGATAAATCAGATTCTTTAATGCATTTTTTATCATCTTCAAAACTTAGTCCGACAGATATTAGATATTTATACACATAAACAATTTCTTGTTTGTTAATCTTGATATCAAATTTCTTTTCTATTTCCTTGATCAAATATACGGCAGCGTCATACAGTCTTTCGTTTATTGCTAGCGTTGAATTATTGTAATCTGGATTATCTTCAATATAATTTCCATTGATTATCCTATTAGTCATAATAGCTAAATGGCTCAGCAGATTGGTGTAATAGGGTTCATAGATTACCAGCTTCAATTCATTTTCTAGGTGGTTTAGCAGCTCTTCGAAAAAGGAGAGAGATTCATCGCTTAAAATAGTATTAATTTCGGCGATATTAAGTTCCTTGTGTCGAATATTTTGATATTCGGATATATAGCTAGGATTGATTTTGGCATACTCTTGAATAGTCGAAACCAAGGCTTTTCTAATGTTTATTTCGCTGCCAATTATTCTGGTTCCCTTCAAGGTTTTTGAAAGCTGCAAGTTGTACCTATCTAATCTTTTTTGAACCTCTTTTAAATCGTTATTAATGGAGGTCCTGCTGACCATATATTTATCTGAAAGTTTCTGTATTGTGGTGTACTTGTTTGTATTTATAAGTAGATTTAACAGGATTTCGGTTCTTCTGTCTTCTACAGCCTTATCGCCGTCAAGAAGTGATATATCATTCAATATTTCGTTTAGTTTATCTAGTTGAGGCAAGGCATAGCATAACTTAATTCCCCTGCCTTGTTTCCTCTCTATTTTGACACCGATGGGATTTATTATTTCCTCAATATCATCAAGGTCCTTTGATATTGTTTTCACCGATGTCCCAAATATATTAGAAAAATATCTTATTGGCTGATAATCATCTTGAATTATTAGTTTTTTTAGTAAATCTACTTGTCGTTTATTCATAATTCAATAATCCTCTCTAATTAAGATTATATATGTATATATTCTTCGAATCTATTACATATGACTTCCTTAACGATAAGTAAAATATGTTCAGTGAAAACCTAAAACCTAACGAGTTTGGGATTTCTCCTAATAAAATTTATATTAACATGTTATAATAGAGTCAAATTATCTCAAGAATACCATAAGCTAGGAGGGAATCAATGATTTTAACAAGAATATTCAAGTTTGATGCAGCTCATAACCTTGTAGAATATCATGGAAAATGTGAAAGGCTCCATGGACATACTTATAAGCTTGTAGTTAAATTAGAGGGCAAGCCGGGAAAAGAAGATATGATTATGGATTTTTCTGAGCTAAAACGCATTGTTGAATCCACAATATTGCAGCAGCTAGACCACTCCTATCTGAATGACTTTATAAAACAACCTTCTGCAGAAAACATCTCAAGATGGATTTGGGACAGACTATATAATGAATTATCCAGAGAAAACTGCCGACTTTATGAAATCCAGGTTTGGGAAACTGAAAATTGTGGAGTCACATACAGGGGTGAATGATTTGTTAAAAGATATCCAAAGCCAAGTAGATACTCGAGGCATTTCGCTAAATAGAGTAGGTATCAAAAACATTGATTGGCCTTTGAAGGTATATGACCAGACAAACGGATTTCAAAATACCGTTGCCAATATCAGCCTATCTGTAGCATTAAAGCATGATATAAAAGGAACTCATATGAGTAGATTTGTAGAAGTCTTAAATAATATAGATATACTGAATCCTCAAGTTATTTTGAGCATCTTAAGCAGAATACAAACAAAGCTTGATGCCGAAAGCAGTTTTTTTGAATGTAAATTCCCATATTTTATCTGGAAAGAATCACCGGTAAGTAAGAATATATCGCCTCTTAAAATTGAAGCAACAATATCGGGTGAGAAAAACCGCGATAAAACTGAAATAATCATCGGAGTTGTGGTTCCTGTGCAGACTCTTTGCCCATGTTCTAAGGCTATTAGCAGTGTCGGCGCTCACAACCAACGGGCAAATGTTAAAATTCTGGTGAAAACCAAAAAGAAAATTTGGTTTGAACATTTAGCAGCAATTGCAGAAATGTCAGCATCAAGCCCGGTTTATTCCTTATTAAAGCGTGAAGATGAAAAATATGTAACCGAAGCAGCCTATAATACGCCAAAATTTGTGGAGGATGTGGCAAGAGATGCAGCTCTTTTGCTGGAAAAAGAAGAAGGGCTCAAATGCTACAGAGTAGAAGTAGAAAGCCATGAAAGCATTCACAACCACGAAGCCTTTGCTTGGGTTGAAAAAGCATTAAGTTGAAAGGAGATAGCTCTGACATGATATTAGAAATATCTCAAGAATATCTGGAAAATGAAATGAAAAAAGTCAATGCGCATCCCGCATCTTTTAAAATATTTAAAGATAAGTCCCGGATAATTCCTCTGAAACTCTTTGATATACCTGCGCCCGGAGCAAATATCATAAAGCAAGAAATGCTTTCATCAGGCGGTGACGCCGCAGTTCACAAAAATGCAGTAGATTGCAGTGTAGAAACCTCAGATGTAATCCTTTTAGGCACTAAAAAACACTACAATATCCTGATGGAAAAACTTCAAAAGATGCCTTATTTCAAACTGAATAATGTTTGCGGTGAGCTTAAAGAATTTTTTTCAGCCAAAAAGACAAATTCTATAAAATCTCCCTGGGGCAGAACTTTAAGTTTCGATAAGACTCGCGTTATGGGCATAATAAATGTCACCTCAGATTCCTTTTACCCTGGTTCTCGAAAGCAGAGCATACAAGAAATATTAGATACTGCCCAGGATATGATACAATCGGGCGCAGATGTTGTGGACATTGGCGGAATGTCAACCAGACCCGGCTCTGACCCTATCAGCGAGGAAGAAGAAACAAAAAGGGTTGTTATGGCTATAAAAGCTATCAGGGAAAATTATCACGATGTAATGATTTCCGTAGATACCTATAGGTCAAATGTAGCGGAAAAAGCTTTAGAGGCAGGCGCTGATATAATAAATGATGTAAGCGGATTTAGTTTTGACCAAAGACTGATAGAGGTAGCAGCTAAAAGCAATGCCCCATATATCCTTATGCACATAAAAGGCACTCCTAAAAATATGCAGGAAAATCCTGCATATGATGACCTTATAAAAGAAATCGCACAGTATTTTGTCGAAAAGATTAACTATGCAATAAGTTTCAACATGAATGAAAACAATATAATTCTAGACCCGGGACTGGGCTTTGGAAAAACTTACGAAGATAACATGGAGATAATGGACAGAGTTTGTGAACTTCAAAGTCTTCACAGGCCTTTACTTATTGCTGCATCAAGAAAATCTTTTATCGGTAAGGCACTGGGTTTAAAATCTCCCGAGAATAGGCTGGAAGGCACTCTTGCTATTACCGCACTTTGCGCCTATCACGATGTGGATATGGTGCGAGTGCACGATGTAAGAGAAAACGTCAGGATTATTGAAATGGTGGAGGCGATAAAGTGCCGCAGGT
The DNA here is from genome assembly GCF_001485475.2 of Tepidanaerobacter syntrophicus. NCBI lineage: Bacteria > Bacillati > Bacillota > Clostridia > Thermosediminibacterales > Tepidanaerobacteraceae > Tepidanaerobacter > Tepidanaerobacter syntrophicus. The sequence continues at coordinate 158,220 of NZ_DF977002.1, forward strand.
AATAATAGCCTTTGGAAGCAATATGGGCAATAAAGAGCAAAACATTAAAACGGCTTTGGAGAAAATGAAGGCTCGCGGACTTAATATAATAAAGGTTTCAACTATAATAGAGACAGAACCATACGGCTATGAAGATCAAGATACTTTTTTAAACGGAGCATGCATTGCAGATACAAATCTTTCTCCTCAAGAAGTTTTAAAAGAGCTGCTTTCTATTGAGCAAGAGATGGGGAGAGTGCGAAAAATCCACTGGGGACCGAGAAATATAGATCTTGACATCATCTTCTATGAAAATATTATAGTTGATGAAGACAACCTTAAAATCCCCCACCCCGATGCCCATAACCGCTCTTTTGTCTTAGGTCCTGTATGTGAAATATCTCCATCTTTTTTGCACCCAATATATAACAAATCCGTAAAACAACTTTATGAAGAACTGAAGGAAAAATAGCTTTTGCTTTGCGCTTTTTATTAAGTTAATGCTTGATTAGTCTATAAAATGCGTATCCGAGTATCGCCCCAAGCATATTAAGCAATATATCGTCCACATCAAAAATTCCCAAATTAAATAACAATTGGGCAGTTTCCATGGCAAGGCTTACAAAAAATGAAGCTGTGACGACAGATTTGAGGCTGTGTATTTTTCTCTTTAAGATTACGGGAAGTAAAAAACCAAGAGGCGCGAATATAGCTATATTCCCTAATAAATTTTCAGCGGAAACTCTAAGATTTTTGCTTATAACCATGAACCTAAAGATGGTTTTTGTTGGTATAAAGTTTGCGCTTTCAAGCCTTACAGCTAAGGGAGGTATTTCGCCGGCTTTTAAAGCGGATATGGCAATATTTATAGGATATTTGAACAAAATTACTTTTATCAAAAAGATAAAATATATGCAAAATAAGATTCGAATTCCGATTTTCATTTTTCTATTTTCAGTCACTGTATAGTTCATTTCGTTTCACCTATAAGCTTTAAATATTTTTGTCGCCTATTTAAATATACAAAAATCCCACGTATAAATCAAACACTATCTTGTAAAATATACAGGTCTTTTCTATGTCCAAATAATTTTCCTGCAAAAGTATAAAAAGCCTGAGTGCCATATTTGTAAAGGCATTCAGGCTTTACATTCAATCATAAAGCTTATTGTAAAGCACCGCATTTTATTTCACTTGAAAGTTTGCTATGAAGTAGTGCATTTCTATTTTAATCAGAAACTTACTGCAGGGCATTATATTTTATTGGTTTTTCTCAAGCAGTTCCCTTACAGCCGTTTTCAGGCTGCCTTCTTCTACCGCAGTTCCTGTCATAACTATTCCGATAAATTCAATGCTATCATCATCTCGAGATACTACAAGCAAAGGGCTTCCCATACTGCTGGTTTCCTTGAGCCAGCCGTCATCATCTACGTCCATGCCTCCTGCCAAAACTACTTTACTTAAGTCTTCCGGAAGCAGGCGATATTCCAATGCATATACGTCGATGGTTTTATCTGTTAAGTCGTCAAAGCTTTCTATGCGTTCTAAACGCGTTATTTTGCTGTCAATAATTTTAACTTCCGGATTTTCTTCATAATATGCAATATCTTTGTTTATTACTTCCCATGCAAAAGCAACAATTTGTTCTGACTTATCGACTTTATCTGTTTCATACATTTTAAGCGGTCCATCTGCTCCGCCAATTGTGGTAATAGAACTATTTTTGTTCTCGTTGATAAAACTTTCTTCTATCTTGTCCCCTATTTTCAAAAGCTGTGCAAATGTTTTTTTATCTAAAGAAAATTCTCGTACATCTTTCCCTACCATAGCATCTGCTTGATCTTTAGTATATTGAATCAGATAATCATTTTGGCCGTCAGTCAAATTAAAATTGATATAATCCACGTTACCTATGAGTGAAAACATGATAATGGCATTTTTCTCAAAAGGTGTCTGATTTATAGCGCCGGTATATTTATTCCTCGTCTTAGCATCGGTATTCAAATGCACTGTAATACCGTAAGGAACATTTTCTGTGTGAAGTTCAAAGTAGCTATAGTTTACATTTTCAGGGAAATCCAGCAGAGAAATAATATTGCCGACCTTTGACGCATCTCCTACATAATCCGTCTTATATTCTAAGAATTTTTCAGCTGAAGCTAAATATTCTATTTTGTCCGAAGGATTTGCCGCAAGTGCCATTGATATTGCTACAACTAAAATGCAAGCAGGGCATATAGCCCAAAGCGCCGGCTTTTTGTAGTTTATTATATTTTTTATTCGAGTTTTGATATTGCTTTCGCCAAAGGCAAGCGGAGCTAAAAGACCTGACTGCTTCATCGAAAGTGAAAGCAGTGAGCGAGAGTAACTAACACGTATATCTTCTTTTGACTGTCTGATTACTTCTTCATCACAAGACATCTCCATATCTTTTGACATAAGAAAATAGCTAATCCATACAATAGGGTTAAACCAATGCAAAACTACAGTAAAGAAGGCTATGGGCTTTATAACATAATCCCTTCTCTTTATATGTATCTGCTCATGTTTTAAAATATAGTCCAATTCTTTTTGTTCAAGCCCTGTGGGAATATAGATTCTCGGTCGCATAAGCCCAAGGACAAAAGGAGTATGAATTTGATCAGTTTCAAAGATATTGTCTTTATAAAAAGTTGCAGTAGAAATACGATTTCTGAGTTTAAGATAGGATATAGTGCTGTGGCACAAAATTATCGCAATCCCTAATATCCAGACAGCTGCAGCAATTTTTACTGCTGTATCTATCAAGTTCGCATTTGATGAGGTATTTACTGCTGTTAAAGTCGATTCCAATGTTTGCTTTACAGCACTGCCTGCACCATATTGTTCGGATAGTGCATTTGGATTTGCAAGTGTATCAACGTTATAAAACATAAGGTTTTGGCCGGGCAAAAGACTTAGGGCGCTTTCAAAAGATACGGGACATATGAGGCGAAACCATACCACTGCCCAAAGTGCATAAGAAAAAATCTTTGGTGATTTTCTAAGCAGCATACGGGCGAAAATTATGATTAAAGCTGCAAAGCTTGCAGTAATACTCATATTTAGTACAGTAATAAAAAGTTTGCTCACTTTGTCGCCTCCTCAATCATCTTTTGTATCTCTTTGGCTTCTTTTTCGGAAAGCTTTTTATCTTGTAAAAAAGCCGCCAGAAATGCAGGAAGTGAACCGTTAAATTTGTCCTCTAGCAATGCTTCGCTTTCATATTTTTGAACATCTTTCCGTTTTAATAAAGCAGTAACTGTGGCATTTTCGTTTTTCAAAATATCTCGCTGGGCAAGTTTTCTTATCATCGTATAAGTTGTAGATTTTTTCCAACCTAACTTTTGTCTGCATATCTTGGTAAGCTCTGTGGAATTTATAGGTTCATGCTCCCAAACAATATCCATAAGTTTATACTCTGCGTCAAAAAGTTTCAATTTGCTCATAAGCAAATCCTCCTCAATTGGTTTACTGTAGTAAATCTTTATAGGTATAGTTTATTCCAATAAACCAATGTTGTCAAGAGGTTGTTTTTTTTCTTTATTCTTTAGAGTATATAAAATGTATCTTGAATGGCGGCTCAATTAATTCATTTACCTTTTTCAGTATAAAAATTGCTAAGATAAGAAATCTTTTGGCGGAGCTATATCTTTAGGACACAATTCTTTGCTATATGGCTTAATATCAAGCACAGGAGTGCCATCTAGCATATCTACTCCTTCAAAAATCAGTCGGTTATTTTCTTTTTTAATAAACCGGACAATAGACATTCCAATACCGTTTGGACGGTTAGGAGATCTTGTAGAAAACACGCCCATAATTTTATTGCTTTTAGCAGAAAGTGTCGTTAGTTTATAGCCTTCGGATTTGTGAAAATAGAATAATATGATACCGTATTCCCCTTCTTTAATATCGGCTATGCCTTCTTTGTATTCCTCCAATATCTCAATAGCAGCTGTTGTTCCTTCTGATGGTGTACCTTGTTTGGGAGCAGCAGTCTTGTCTTTATAAGGCGATCGAATATAACCAATAGGTTTCATTAAAATCTCCATTGATTTCCTCCTTGCTCAACATATTGACTTTATAACTGCAACGATATCTGAAACTTCTTTCGAATATATTATAAACCTTTTATGGTCATATTAGAAACTGCTGCATATCAGTTTAACTAATCAGGTATATTATAATCGATAATGGACGTTTTTATGGTATTATTGTAATATATTTATAATATCTATCATCATAGAAAACTACGGAGGCGAATAATCCATTGCCTAATCAAACTCTTTATCAGACTCAGTATAAATCCAAACTGGTTGATGCAGCAGAGGCGGTAAAAGTGGTCAAAAGCGGGGATTGGGTGGATTATGATTTTGCTCATCTTCACCCTAGGGAATTGGATAAGGCCCTGGCTGCCCGCAAAGATGAACTGACTGATGTAAAAATACGCGGCATGCTTTCTCTTTGGCAGCCGGAAGTAGTCAAGATTGACCCGGAGCGAAAGCATTTTATTTATAATTCTTGGCACTTTAGCGGTATCGATCGTAAAATGCACGACCAGGGACTTTGCGACTACATTCCAATGATTTACCGCAACAAGCCTCTATTTTATCGCAATGAACTTACAGTTGATGTAGCAATGATTCAGGTTGCTCCTATGGACAACCATGGATTTTTTAATTTTTCTCTGATCAACTCTGCGACTAGGTCTATTGTGGAAAAAGCCAAAACAGTGATTGTCGAAGTAAATCCTCGTCTGCCCCGATGTCTTGGCGGATGGCAGGAAAATGTGCATATTTCTGAAGTGGATTACATAGTAGAGGGGCCCGGTGAGCCACCTGTGGCAATTCCAGCTGCCTTGCCAACACAACAGGAAATAAAAATTGCACATCTTGTAGTAAGTCAGCTTACAGACGGTTCCAATCTTCAGTTCGGCATCGGCGGTCTGCCAAATGCCATCGGAACAATGTTAGCTGATTCCGATCTAAAAAACCTGGGATGTCATACAGAGATGTTAGTTGACGCATACTATTATTTGGATATGGCCGGAAAGCTTACAAATAAGAACAAAAAATTTTTAAAAGGCAAAACGGTTTGGTCCTTTTGCGTGGGCAGTAAAGAGCTTTATGACTGGGTAGACGACAACCCGGCATTGGCTTCTTTTCCGGTAGACTACACTAACGATCCTACTGTAATTGCCGCAAATGACAACGCAGTATCTATTAACAGCGCCATAGAAGTAGATTTGTTTGGTCAAATATCAGGAGAATCTTCCGGATTAAGACAAATCAGTGGTACAGGCGGTCAACTCGATTTCGTTACCGGTGCTTTTCAGTCCAGGGGAGGAAAAGCTTTCATTTGCCTTCCTTCCACATACAAGGATAAGGATGGCAATGTTCACTCTAGGATTGTGCCCGTTCTACCTCTTGGAGGAGCCGTCACTACCCCACGTAGTCAAGCACATTACATAGTAACAGAATACGGAATTGCCAACCTTGCCGGACGCACCACTTGGGAGAGAGCCGAGGCCCTAATCTCAATCGCCCACCCTAAATTCAGGGACGGGCTAATCAAAGAAGCAGAAAAGATGAAAATTTGGCGGCGCAGCAACAAATAATATAGTTAGTTCTTCAGCCCTCTAGCCGCCTTAGAGAAAATCCTTGTGTATGTTAGCGTGAAAGCAGGGGGCCGGTCTCAGAATACCAGACATGTATGTCTAACGGAAAATAGCCTAAGGAGCTTAGTATAATTTCACGATGTCGTTAAAAAGTGCTATAAATGCACTCTGTCTCTTAGAGGCAGAAAGCCCTAAGAGACAGATATCTTCCGGTAATATAAATATATATTTAGATTGCATTTTTGTTTGATTCAAAAAATCTTCTTAAATTTTCCGGCAATTGATACGGTTCTTTATTAGCCTCGCTATCAGGCATTTTTTCGGTGTTGCCATATATTTCGCGTAGGATAGCATCAATAATCATAGCTTTCGGAGGAACATTGTATTCCTTCCCTTTATATACCCATACTCGACAATCCACCTCATTACCGCATAAATCTCCACATGGCTCACATAAAGATTCTTTGAAATCCATTTGTATATCTCTTCCATTTACTCGTAAGTTGGTGAAGTAACAAATCTATATTGTATTGCTTTTTCCTTACTATTGATATGAATCTTATTTACAACTATTTCTATTCCTGCTGACTCAAGCACTTTTGCTACGTCTGCAATAGCTTCTTCTAAACCTTCGCCGGTCCCCTGGCATCGATTACAGATATTTAAATCTAAATATAGAAAATCAATGATTATTTTATTTTCCCCTTCAACGCGATTGTTTTCTGTGCTTCCGCAGCATCCTGTGTTACATTTGCAGTCCATGAATGTTCCCTCCTCTAAATAAGTCTATAGTGAACTACTCACCACTTACTCATTCATTCGTTGAAGTGGGAGCTTCTTGGTCAATAGCAGTAGCCTGCCAAGTTTACCCAAGCTCTAAGGGTAGTCCCTACCCCAATAATAATTCTTAGCTATGGTTTGGCTATCACCATAGTTGTTAGTAATTCATGCGGTAGCGCACCTCCTGTTAATTTATTTTTGAAGCATATTTTCCCATCCTTTAAAATCATCACAAGAAAACCCACTTTTCCTGTATTTATCTAGCACCTCTAAATCTTTTTTATATATTTTTAGTTTTATAGTTTGATTCATGGATATCTCCTTATACTATTTTAACATTTTCTGCAACCTGTTTCCTATATTCATATAAATAATACAACTTTATTTTCTTTTTTATGGGATTTTCCAAAGGGAGAAAGTTTAATGAAAAACCTAATAAAAAACCATAGTTTCAAGGCATTCCTTATACCTTTTCACTATGGTCTTCTAATAGTTATGTAACCCAAATAAACTTCTTTCCCTTTTCAAATAAAGTCCTTTTATAGACAGCCCTCAAACCCTTGAAAATACTGGCTTGTTATTCCCTTCCAATTTCCCATTTAATTCCTTTTTCCTTATTCCTTACTTCCTAAAGTCCTTTCATTCCTCAATTTTTAGGGCAAAAAATGAAAATAAAGTGCTTTTAGGATTGAGGGTTAAGGGGGAAGGGTTAAGGAGAGATTTTACCCATTTTTCATTCCATTTTCTTTTCCATTCAATCTTCTAATCCATTGATTTTTCTGGCTTTTAGCCTTATTCCTTGTTCCTTATCCCTTAAAACTAATACATAAAAAAACATGGCCTACAGGGCTTTTCTTCTCCCTAATAAACCATGTTTTTTGAAAGAACTTTATTTGATTTACAAAGAAAATTTGCAAAATGAAAGGAGTTTATTTGATGGAGACAATAGTGCTTTATTTATTCCATTTCCTGTCTGCCTTCTAAGGCTTTGGTCAGTGTAACTTCGTCTGCATATTCTAGGTCCCCGCCAACCGGTATTCCGTGAGCTATACGGGTTACTTTTACTTGTAAGGTTTTCAAAAGTCTTGCAAGATACATCGCCGTGGCTTCGCCCTCCACGTTTGGATTTGTGGCAATAATAATTTCTTTTACTTCTGGAGTTATCCTGGAAAGAAGTTCTTTGATTTTAATGTCGTCAGGGCCTATGCCTTCTAGAGGCGATATGGCGCCATGGAGGACATGATAAACCCCTTTGTAGTCTCTGGTCTTTTCAATGGCAACTACATCCTTTGGATCTTCTACAACCATTATAATGCTCTTGTCTCTATAAGGAGATTGGCATATGCTGCATGGATCTGTATCAGTAAAATTGCCGCAAATCGAGCAATAAATAATGGAATTTTTTGCCTGTATAATGGCGTCTGTAAGATTTTCTACGCGCTCTTTTGGCATCTTTAAAAGATAAAAGGCTAAGCGCTGGGCAGTTTTGGGACCTATGCCCGGCAATCTGGAAAGTTCACTAATGAGGCGATCCAGCGGTTCTGCATAATAAGCCATTTAACCGCCACCTAAAAGAGTCCCGGCATATTTAGCCCGCCGGTAAGTTTTCCCATTTCTTCAGCCACCATATCTTCAGCTTTTTGAAGTGCTTCATTGGTTGCTGCCATTATTAAATCTTGCAGCATTTCTACATCATCCGGGTCAACTACTTCCGGACTTATGTCGATACTTACAATTTGTTTTTTTCCGCTGGCAACTACCTTTACCACTCCGCCTCCTGCAGTAGCTTCAACCGTCTTCTCCTGAAGTTCTTCCTGAAGTTTTGCCATATCCTGCTGCATCTTCTGAACCTGTTTCATGATTTTATTCATATTTCCCATGTTTTTCAAATTATATTCCCCCTCAAATTTTCTGCTTAGTCTTCAAATGTGACATTGTCTTCACCAAAAAAATCTATAACTTGCTGACTGTATTCCTCATCAGATATTTCTTTCTTGTCTTTCTTAATTTTATCTGGTTCAAAATTTTTGATATCAGAAGGCGCATCTTCGCCCTTTTGCACGAAACCTTTAACTGTTATGTCTATGTTTGCAATCTCTTTTATCATTTCTTCAATGGTATGCTTTTCGGCAAGAATCATCTCTTCATAAACTGCGTCACCCTCATTTATAAAATAAAGTTTCTTGTTTTCGATCTTTGCCGGCTTTATTTCTCCTGCTTTAATAACTGAAATAAGTTTCATTTTTCCTTTGCCGGTCAGGGTTTTTAAGATATTGGGCCAGGATTTTTGAATGGTTTGCAATACTTCTTTATCATCAGTTTCATCTTTGTCAAGAGGTTTAACCTTTTTTTCAGGCTTTTTGGGCTCATCAGCTTTTATAGGTTCCGCCTTGGAAGATAAATCGGCTACATTTACACTATCGGTAACATTTTTTATATCTGAAACAGGTTCTTTTATTACATGGCTGCCTGTATTAGTCATTACATTTTCAAGCCTTGCCTCAAGGGCTGCAACCTTTTTTTCCAATTCTTGGACCCTTGCAATGTGCCCCTCTTCTTTTTTCCAAAGGGCCGGAAGTACAAGTTTAGCCAGTGCAGCCTCTACTATAATCCTTGGCTGAGATGACCATTTAATCTCGCTTTCGGCATCGTTTAATATATCTATAATTGAAAGTATTTTTTCCTTGGTATACTCCTTTGAAATCTCTTTAAGCCTTGCGTAGTCTTCGTCGGTTGCATCTACAAGACTTCTATCTGCATCTATGGAAACCATAAGAAGGTCTCTAAAATGTTTTAGGAGTCCTTCTGTAAATCTAAAAATATCTTTGCCTTTTTTTGATATATCATCGACTGCATTGAGCATTGCAGAGATATCGGCCTTTACTGCTGCATTTGAAATCCCATAAAATACTTCGTTTCCAACAGCTCCAAGCAAATCCAAAACGTCTTGATATGTTATTTCTCCTTTTCCGAAAGCCGCTGCCTTGTCAAGAAGGCTTAACGCATCTCTTACTGAGCCTTGGGAGTAAGCTGCAATTTGGGATAATGCTCTTTTCTCCACTTTTATATCTAAGTCATCTGTAACCTTCTCTAATTGACCTATAATCTCGTTTACAGAAACTCGTGTAAAGTCAAATCTCATACAGCGAGATAAAATTGTAGATGGAAGTTTATCGGGTTCTGTTGTGGCAAGAATGAATATAACATAGTCAGGTGGTTCTTCTAATGTCTTTAAAAGCGCGTTAAATGCTTCGGTTGTAAGCATATGTACTTCATCGATAATGTAGACTTTATATCGCCCTTGAGAAGGAGCAAAATTCACTTTTTCTTTTAGATCTCGAATATCGTCAATACCGCGGTTTGATGCTGCGTCCATTTCTATTACATCAATCATGCTGCCATTTGATATGGCTCGGCATGTATCGCATTCATTGCATGGATTTTCAGCAGGGCCTTTTTCGCAATTTAGGGCTTTTGCAAAAACTCGCGCAGTACTTGTCTTGCCGGTTCCTCTCATTCCACAGAAAAGGTAGGCATGAGCAATTTTCCCCGTCTTTAGTTGGTTTTTTAAAGTTGTAACAATGGCTTTTTGCCCTACAATTTCGTCAAAAGTTTGGGGGCGGTATTTGCGATAAAGGGCCACATATGACATTAAGAATCTCTCCCACTTATTTTTAAAGCCGCCGATTATAAACCGGCGGCTAAAACTTATATGCCGTGCACCCTCCGTCGATCTGACCCTCCGAGCGTTACGATGGCAGTTAGCTCCAATCAGGCTCCCCCGCGGCACATGAAAGGGCTTCCTTACCGCTGCTTCCTCCCGGACCTGACGGGGTTCGAAAGTTTTCATTGCGCAGGACCCGATTATCGTCACCACTTACCAAAGTCAGTCCTCACAGGGAAAAGACCTCTGGAGGGAATTCGACCCCACTATAGCGGATTGTGGGTACAGGGCACCGCTACCTCCCCGCCTAGCACGGCAAAACTTATAACCAATTGTTAAGTAGTAATTGTATTTTACTATACTTTACACCTTAAATCAAGGATCAAAAAAGCTGTTACACTCAGCGATCTAAACGCCCTTTGGTATAACAGCTGCTTTTAACATTTAAATGGCGGAGAGAGAGGGATTCGAACCCTCGAACCGCGTTTTAGCACGGTTACGCGATTTCCAGTCGCGCGCCTTCGACCAGCTCAGCCATCTCTCCACGTTGATTTTGGAATTGCTGTCTACTTACTTTTTTATAATATATTCACTTGGCAAATTTACTAAATGGCGGAGAGAGTGAGATTCGAACTCACGGGACGGGGCTGCCGTCCACTCGCTTTCGAGGCGAGCGCCTTCAACCTCTCGGCCATCTCTCCTCAAATAAAAGTAAATGCCAGGTTTTGCTAGCTTTATAGTTCAACTATTTCCGTTTGTCTTGAAAAAATTTCTTCAGAATATCGCCGCATTTATCGGCCAGCACATCGCCTGTTACTTCAGGCTGATGGTTGAATCTTTCATCTGAAAGAATATTAATCAAGCTTCCACAAGCTCCGCCTTTCGGATCCTTTGCACCAAAAACTACTTTTTTGAGCCTTGATAATATTGCAGCTCCGGCACACATAGGACAGGGTTCCAAAGTAACATATAAGGTGCAATCTGTCAAGCGCCAACTGCCTACAGTCTTGCATGCTTGCCGAATTGCCAGAATCTCTGCGTGTGCTGTAGCATCTTGCAGGGTTTCTCTTAAGTTATGAGCTCGCGAGATAATTTCGTTGTCTTTTACAATTACTGCGCCAATCGGCACTTCATCTAACTCGGCAGCTTTTTCTGCTTCTTTAATTGCTTCTTGCATAAAAAAAACATCATCTTGGCAGTGCTTAGAAAAAGACATGTTCAAAATCCCTAAACTTCATAGATATTTATGGTGCGCCCGGGAGGACTCGAACCCCCGGCACGCGGTTTAGGAAACCGCTGCTCTTTCCTCCTGAGCTACGGGCGCAATTAAGGTCAATATAATGGTGCGCCTGGCAGGAGTCGAACCCGCAGCCTTCTGATCCGTAGTCAGACGCTCTATCCAGTTGAGCTACAGGCGCATGCAAATGGCGGAGAGAGAGGGATTCGAACCCTCGATACGGATTTTAGTCCGTATAATCGCTTAGCAGGCGACCGCCTTCGACCTACTCGGCCATCTCTCCATTACAAAAGCCCGGCATCTTACGGCTTTTGTTTTTGTATCAAGTTATGGCGGAGGGGGTGGGATTCGAACCCACGGCTCTTTCGAGACACTGATTTTCAAGACCAGCTCCTTAAACCGCTCGGACACCCCTCCCGTCCGATGACTATTTTAAAGTATAGCACAATAATCCTTCTTTTGTCAACACTGTCAAAGCCACATAAAATTTGGATTCAAGGCTCTCTTACTATTCTTTAAGTTCCAAATACAGCATTATTGCATATAGCAGCTACATCTGATAGGATAAAAGTAATTATATTTGGCAGGTGATTTTTGTGATAGTTGGAACGCTTACTGTGAAGCTTTCTTTGGGAGATCTCTTTTCCTTAAAGGAAAAAAGACAGATAGTAAAAAGCGTAATAGACAAAGTAAAAAATAAATTTAATGTGTCAATTGCCGAAGTGGATCAGCAGGATGTCAAGAGATGGGCCGTTATAGGCATTGCTTGTGTATCAAATAACACACAATTTGTTGACAGGCAGCTTGATCTTATCCTTGACTTTTTGGAATCAGATGGCAGGTTTACCGTAGAGGAGGTTCATAAAGAAATATTGTAGAAAGCAAAATGAGCAGATTTTAGTCCTCTCTGCTCATTTGAAATCCGGGTATTGCAAGTTTTCTTTCGAATATATCCACGATCTTTGCGATTATCGATAATACAATGATATACACAACACCCACCCAAAACAGCGTTTCAATAGGCTTAAACGTTTGAGTAATAAGCATTTTGCCTCTGGCCATAAGTTCCGGCACGGCAATTAAAAATGCAACTGATGTATATTTTACCATATAGACCACTTCGTTGGACCAAGGCGGCAGTACAATCCTTAAGGCTTGGGGAAGTATGATGTTTACAATCGTCTGGCTTTTCGTCATTCCAAGGGCTTGAGCGGCAAGACCCTGCCCCTCATCTATCGACAAAATAGCTCCCCTGAAGTATTCAGCCTGATAAGCACTGCTGTTTATTCCAAGAGCCAAAATAGCCGCAGGCATTCTGTCAAGCAATATCCCAAAATCAGGCAGGCCGTAGTATATTATGAACAGCTGCACAATCATGGGGGTACCGCGAATAATCTCAATATATGCAGTGGCTAATGTCCTTAAAAGGCCTTTTCCATAAGTTCTGGCAAGGGCCATGGGAAGTCCGATTGCAAATCCTAATACAAGAGCTCCTGCTGAAAGCTGTAATGAAACTATGAGACCTTTGTAAAGTTCCGGCCAAATCTTGATAAAAAACTGTATCAGTTCAATCATGCAAATCAGCCCCTGATACATCTTGAGCCTTGCCGTGCAGCCTTGCAATCTTGCTTATAAATTCCCGTGTGCGCTCTTTTTCAGGATTATTGAATATCTTTTCGGGAGGTCCCATTTCTACGATAACGCCATCTTCTAAAAACACTATCCTGTCTGCCGCCTCCCTGGCAAATCCCATTTCATGGCTTACCACCAGCATAGTCATGCCGGCATCAGCAAGTTTTTTCATAACTTCCAAAACCTCGCCTATCAGCTCCGGGTCAAGGGCAGATGTGGGCTCATCAAATAACATAATCTCAGGATCCATTGCAAGGGCTCTGGCAATTGCCACACGCTGCTTTTGTCCGCCTGAAAGCTCTGCCGGATAGCTATTGGCTTTGTCGGCAAGTCCGACCCTTTCCAGTTCTTGCATGGCAAGCTTTAAGGCAGCTTTTTTGTCCATTTTTTTCACCTTTATGGGGCCAATTGCAACATTTTGTAAAGCAGTAAGGTGGTTAAAGAGATTAAAATCTTGAAACACCATGCCTATACGCTGCCGGACTTTACTTAAATTCGAAACACCCGGTTCAATTTTCTCATCACCCAAGTAAATTTCCCCTGCATCAGGTTCTATAAGCCTATTAATGCAGCGAAGAAGGGTGCTTTTGCCTGTGCCGCTGGGGCCTATTATTACAACAACTTCGCCCTCATCTACGGTAAGGCTTACTCCTTTTAGCACTTCTGTATCTTTAAATTTTTTATGCAAATTGTCGATTCTTAAAATTGGTTTTGACATCAAAAATTCACCTTTCAAGACCTGGAATCTTTACTTTTATTTCGATTTTAGACATGCTTCGCGTAAATGCATAAGTTAATATTAGATATATCAGCCCTGATACTATATATGTCAGCATAGGCTGAGCAGTTCTAGCGCTTACATATTCGCTTCGCCGCATAAGTTCGGCAATGCCCAGCACATATGCCATAGAAGAATCTTTTAAAACTATGCTTGCTTCGTTTGCCCAATAAGGGATAGCCCGACGCAAAGATTGAGGTAAAATAACTGCAAATATGCTTTGATATTTGCTCATACCCAGCGCTAACGCAGCCTCCATCTGCCCCTTACTTATGGATTGGAGCGCGCCTCTGAAAATTTCAATTTGATACGCGCTTGTATGAATGGCAAGGCCAATAACTACTGCCCAAAATGCCGGTATATTTACAACTTCTGAACCTAAAAAATAAAGCATAAATAATATCACAAGCAAAGGCAGGCTTCGTATTATCCTGCTGTAAAATAGTGCAAAAGTGTGCAGAATTGTACCGCCGTAAACCCTGCATAATGCAAGCAGAAGCCCTGCCACTGTTCCCAGGGCAAGGGCTATTACTGTAATTTCCAGTGTTATTCCCACACCTTCAAGGAGGTAGGGAATGCTTTTAAAAACTTTTATTGCACTGCTGTTCATTAAACCCATAACGCCTCATCCCATAATGTCAACTTCTGCCCGAGGCCTTTTTTTACGGCTTCTTTATACAGATAATCACCGATTATTATATCATGAGCGCCCATTCCTCGGGAGCTAAACATTGTGATTTCATCATTATTTTCTCTGCCGGGCTTATTTCCGCACACTATATCGCTTAATGACCATATGTCTGCTTCAGCAATCTTGCCCTGCTGCACCATTTGATTTATTATTGAAAGATCGTTTTCTTTCATTTGATCCCAGCTGTCCACTACAATCTTCTCGGTTTTTTCTACAACGCCGCCCTCGACTTCGCAGGAACTCATCTGTATAATCATGGAGCCTTTCTTTATCCAGTCGGACTTGACAAAAGGTTTCTTGCTTGTAGTCATTGTAGCTACAATATCAGCACCGGTTACGGCTTCTTCTACACTATTTGTAGGAATAACTTCTATTTCATCCTTGAATTCATTTGCAAGATTTTGCGCTTTTTCTAGATTAAGATCGCATAGTTTTATCTGTTTAAGGCTCGGAGCAACCTCTCGTAATGCCATAATCATGGTTCTGCCTATAACACCTGCTCCTACACACCCTGCAACCTGTGCATCTTTCGGTGCAAGGTATTTTGCCGCAACTCCTGCCGCTGCCGCTGTTCTCATAGCCGTAATAACCATACCGTCCATAATTGCCACAGGCTGCACCGTCACGGGATCGCTTAAAATCACCATATCTATTCCCATTGGAAGATTACCAATCTTCGCATTTGCACGTGACTCCGCTGCCCATTTAGTGCCTGGTCGATTTATATCTCCGCCTATATAGACCGGCATTGAAAAAAAATGGGATTGGGGTTCTTCACCTATAGGTATGCCAAATACCGTCTTAGGCGGATTAATTATCTGTCCATGTCCTTGCAGATAAAAAACCTTCTCTACAAGCTCTAATATTTTTTTCATATCCAGTACGCCGGCTGCTATTACGTCCTCTTGTTTCATAAATAGCAATTCGCTTTTCATGATTGTTTTTGCCTCCTTATTACTGTCTAAACCACTTGTCTTCTAATTTTGCTATAGTTCCGTCTGCTACCATATCGTCTATTATCTTGTTTAGCTTTTCTACCATTTCAGTAGAGCCTTTTTTAAGTACAATCCCTGGATCTTCATCATTATCAAGGGTTGTCTCTACTGCTACTTTAAGTCCCAGTTCTTTTGCTTTTGCATAAGCCACAGGTAAATCTATTACAAATGCCGCCAGTCTACCGTTTTTAACGTCCAGCACTCCGGCATTAGCATCAGTGTAATATTTTACTTGAGATTCTTTTACCGCACCGCTTTTTATTTGCTTTTGTGCCCATGCAGCCATTGTTGTGCCGCTTTGAACGCCAAACTCGTATTTTAGAACATCACTAAGTTCTTTTATCTCCGCTTTACCTTCAGGATTTACAAGCACACCGTGTTTCGTCTTGTAATAAGGCTTTGTAAAATCTGCTTCTTTAAGTCTTTCTTCATTTGGACTCATACATGCAATAATCGCATCTATTTTGCCCTGTTTCAAAGAAGCAATAAGGCTTTCAAACTCTAAAGACTCAATCTTAACTTCTACTCCTAATCTCTTGCCGACTTCGTTTATTAAGTCTATGTCAAAACCGGCAAAATTCCCGTTTTCATCAACGAACTCGAAAGGCGGATAGTCTGGAGATGTGCCTACAACCCATACTTCCTTTTCTCCTGACTGTTGGTTTGAACTTTCGCCGCTTTGGCTTTGCTGTCCACTGTTTCCGCAGCCGGATACCACACCCAACACCAAACTTAAGCATAAAATAAAAGTTATTATCTTAACTGTCCTTTTCATCTTCATTATCCCCCTTGGTTTAAAATGCTGGATATAATTATACACTGTTATGTATAATTATTCAATACCTGAATTCATATAAAAATTTTCTCTGTTTTTCAAATAGGGCCATAGAAATTCCAGGATGTAACCCTTATTTCGGTGTTCATATAAGGTGGATCAGGGTAAATTTCAGGATCTGTTTCAATATATAAATCTACATAGACAGTAAGCACTGCCTCGGCTTTTCTGACTTTGCCGGTAGAAGTTACGGTTAGCGAGTCAGTGCCTTTTGATGCGATTTTCGTTTTATATCTGCCTTCTCCCAAAGCCTTCCAATTGTTTGCCCCTCTATAATAAGGATCATTTTTTAAAGCGGAAAGCGCCTCTTGAACACCGGCTTCTGCAAGATAATACGCCATAGTATAATCCCTTGCATAACACCCCATCATATACTCGCTAGATGCAATGTTAAGCAAAGATATCGCAAGCGTTGTTGTAATTGCGCAAACAAATAAAACAATCACCAAGACGTATCCGCTATTATTTCTCACAGCAATCTCTCCACATGTTAAAATGGCCGATCCTTTCGAACCAGCCATTTTGCTCTTGTTATCTAAATGGTATTGTTTTTTAAAGGTAAAGTCAAGTCTTTCAATTGCTAGATTTTAATAATACCTGTGGAACTTAAAAATACCAAAAATATTATTACAGGAACAACATATTTTACCAATACACTCCATATTTTTTCTAAGCCAAAATGCACGGTGCCGTTATTTGTGGCTTCTTTAATTGCTTCATCAAGTCCCAAAACTCTTACTACAAAAAGTGTCATCATAAAAGCTCCGAAAGGCATTAAGATGTATGATGCTAAAAAGTCCATGGCACTGAGAAAATCTAGGCCGAATATCTTGAAATTCGCCAGTATTCCTTGTGACAGCGAAGATGGAATTCCCATGATGAATATTAAGATTCCTGCGGTCAGCGCTGCTTTTTTCTATCTATCTTATAGTTGTCCACTAGGAAAGCAGTGTTTACCTCAAGCATAGAAATTGCAGATGTAAGGGCTGCAAAAAGCATTAATACAAAGAATATGAAGCCAAACAGCGCCCCCAGCGGCATTTTCTCAAAGACATGGGGCATTGTTATAAACAATAGCGGAGGTCCTGCTGCAGGATCAAGGCCAAATGCAAAAACCGAAGGTATGATTATCATTCCCGCAAGAAACGCCGCTAAAAAGTCCATTATAGGCACAATATTAGCTAATTTTGGTATGTTTTCATTTTCGGACAAATAGCTGGCATAAGTCATGGTGCATCCTGCACCAATATTCAAGCTGAAAAATACCTGCCCCATAGCCATAAGAAAAGTAGTTCCTGTAAGCTCGCTGAAATCCGGCATTAAGTAATACTTTATGCCCTCGAGTGCGCCGGGCAATGTGACTGCTCGAATTACTAAAACAATAAATAGCACAAATAGTGTCGGCATAAGGATGTTGCTGGCTTTTTCTATACCGCCGGACACCCCTTTTGCTACTATATAAATCGTAACGCCCATGAATATAGCATGCCACAGCAGGGGAGCATAAGGATTAGAGACAAAACTTCCGAAATATCCGACAATGTCTCCTTTAATGCCTCCTGTAATGTAGCGGAACATATAGTGAGTAATCCATCCGCCAACTACAGCATAAAACGAAAGCACTATAAAGTTTACCGCAATAGCAACATAGCCCACAGATCTCCAGAACTTACTGCCTCCTGAAAGCTTTGAATAAGTGCCTACAGGATCTAGTTTTCCCCGCCTACCCAGCACCATTTCCGTTATTAAAACCGGTATCCCTAAAAACAGCAGCATCAAGATATAGGCAAAAAGAAATGTTCCGCCTCCGAACTTTGCTGCAAGATAGGGAAATTTCCACACATTGCCTAAACCAATTGCCGCACCTGCAGCAGCCATTACAAAACCTATACTTGTCGCCCACTGGCCGCGTTCGGATTTTTTGGGTTTTTCGCTTTCCATTATTTCCTCTCCCCTCTTTTTATACTGCAAAGTTAGGCCGCTACAGGCATTACGCCTATAGTGGCCATATTATGATAGATTTGCGTGTCCTTACTCGATAGGTTTTAATCTTGCGGTAAAATGTCTTAGGACTTTTGGCTCATAAGTAAATTCCAGACCCTTTAAGTCTTTTGCTTTATCTTTAATCGAAATTAACGCATCAGCTACAAAGTCCATATGATCATTAGTATAAACTCTGCGAGGAATTGTAAGCCTTAAAAGCTCCAGTGGAGATTCTAACTGTTCTCCGGTTTCCGGATCTCTTCCCAGCAAGAAGGAACCCACTTCCACTGCCCGCACGCCTGATTCAATATAAAGGGCATTTGCAAGGACCTGGGCCGGGAATTGATAATAGGGTATATGCGGCAAAACCTTTTTTGCATCAACAAAAACCGCGTGTCCTCCTGTAGGTGTTTGAATAGGAATTCCGCCTTCTGTCAACCGGTGTCCCAGATACTCAACCTGTGATATCCTATATTCGAGGTAGTTTTCATCGATACCCTCTATAAGACCTCTGGCCAGGCATTCCATATCTCTTCCTGCAAGTCCTCCATATGTTATGAATCCTTCATTGGGTACAACCATACTGGCCACTTCATTAAACAGTTCTTCGTCTTCCTTGATTCCGATAAGACCCCCGATATTTACTATTGCATCCTTTTTTGCGCTCATCGTAAAGCCTTCGCCATATGAAAACATCTCTCGGACTATTTCTGCAATGCTCTTGTTTTCATAACCCTTTTCACGCTTCTTTATAAAGTAGGCATTTTCTGCAAACCTTGCAGCATCAAAGAACAGCCTTATCTTATATTTCTTGGCAATTTCGCTTACTGCCTTAATATTTTCCATTGATACAGGCTGACCTCCGGAGCTGTTGCAGGTAATGGTAATCAGTATAAAAGCTATATTTTCAACTCCGTGTTCCTTTATAAAGCCTTCTAATTTATCAAGATCAAAATTACCCTTCCATTCATAAGGAGTCGCTGTATCAAAAGCTTTTTCGGTAACTAAATCCACTGCCCTTGCACCGTTTAGTTCTATATGAGCTTTTGTTGTGTCAAAATGCATGTTCCCCAGCACATACTGTCCTTTTTTCTTAATTAGACAAGGGAAAAGCGATTTTTCTGCTCCTCTGCCTTGATGAACAGGCACTACATAATTGTAGTTAAATAAATCTTGAACGGTTTTCTTCAAATTTCTAAAGTTTCTGCTTCCGGCATAAGATTCGTCCCCCAGCATCAAGCCAGACCACTGGTTGTCGCTCATTGCCCCGGTTCCGCTGTCGGTTAAAAGATCAATGTAAACATCATCGGAATTTAGTAAAAATGGATTATAACCGGCTTCTTCCAGTGCTTTTATTCTTTCTTCCCTGCTTATTATTCTTAACGGTTCAACCATTTTAATTTTAAAAGGCTCAGGTACTCTTTTGTACATCTCGGCTTCCTCCTGTTTATGAAAAAATTTTATTTGAAAATATATAATTGCAAGTTTCGTGCCAATATAATAAATACGCTTCTTCGCCGAATCTTAAGGTATGCGCAGGGCGTAAAAGCGTATTTAATAAGTGAATATTTGTCAAATAATAATACACTTTGAGTTATTTGTATCATTTCTAGACAGTTAATAGAATTTGCCGGTTTTGCGAACTTAGTTTTAATATGGATTGTCTTAAAATTATACAATATCCTTATCCAATCCCATTTCTTCCATCTTCCTATAAAGCGTAGCTCTTGATATACCTAGTACTTTTGCAGCTTTTGTTTTATTGGGAAAAGCTTTTAATGTTCTTTCGATTATGGCCTTTTCTGCCTCTTGAAGTGTAGGCCAATTTTCGTCAAAGTTCCATTTTAAGATATTATGTTCCGGCTTTAAGGACAGGAATTCCGGCAGATCATCAACTCCTATAATTCCGTCTTCATCCATAACAAAGCCCTTTTCAAGGATATTTTCTAGTTCTCTTATGTTTCCCGGAAAATGATAGTTTATGAGGCAGCGCAAAGCCGCAGGTGAAATATCTTGTATTTTCTTGTTCAGCCGCTGTCCAATTTTGTCCATAAGCAATTTTGCATATACAGGAATGTCCTCGCTTCTTTCTCGAAGAGGAGGAAGTTCGATATGTATAACATTTAGTCTGTAATAAAGATCTTCTCTGAATTCACCACTTTCTACCATAGCTTCTAGAGATCTGTTTGTGGCCGATATAACTCTAATGTCCAGTTTAATTTTGCGTCCCCCGCCAAGTTTTCTAATTTCGCTGTCCTGCAGCATTCTAAGTAGTTTGGCCTGGATAGAAAAGGGCATATCTCCGATTTCATCTAAAAAAATAGTACCGCCATTTGCTTTTTCCAGCAGCCCTGTCTTTCCTTTGGGATCAGCGCCGGTAAATGCTCCGGGTTCATATCCGAAAAGCTCGCTTTCCAGAAGTGTTTCCGGAATCGCGCTGCAGTTTACCTCTATAAAGGGGCCATTCTTTCGCGGGCTGTTGTTATGGATAAACTTTGCCACAACTTCTTTGCCGGTGCCGCTTTCTCCGGTAATTAAAACACTTGAAATAACTCCCGCAGCTTTTTTTGCCACTTCCAAAACCTTTTGCATCTTTGGATTTCGACCTACTATAAAATCTTTATCTCCGATAAAACCCGAAAGCTGCTTAGAAAGGCTATTGATCTGCTGTCTTGCCGACTCTAGCTTTTGATTTAGATCCTGAATTTCTGTAAGATCGAGAAAAACCGAGATGCTGCCTATTAACACACCGCTTTCATATATCGGAACTATGTTAGAATAAACATATTTGTTATTAACCCGTGTTTTAACACCCAGCCTTTCTTTGCCTGACTTTAGCACATCGATAAGCGAAGAAGTCGGAACCACATCGATGACTTTCTGTCCAAGTATTTTTTTGTTATCAAGCCCTGTAATTCTTTCATTAGCTTCATTTACATAGATAACTCTGCCTTCTCTATCAGCTATTACTATTCCTTCATGAACATGCTTTAAAATAAAATCGATGGACCTTACTATCTTCTCAAGTTTATCCATAAACTATACGTCCCCCTGTTTTTAATATAGAGGCTGCATTTTAAAAAATGGCCGATCCTTTCGAACCAGCCATTTCGTTTTTTATTTCCAATTTATTTTCATGCGTCCGGACGAAGTACAGCTGAAGGTAGCTTGGGTTTTGCCGCTGCTGTTTTCTACATGTCCTGATATGATATAATCCTTGTATTCGCTATGGGCATATTCCATTATGTCATACAGCCAGTCATCAGAGGCTGCGGTGTCTTTGACATCGTCCCATTCATCGCCGTATTTCGAGGTATTTACGATAACAGTTATATAGATTTCGTCGTCATCGTAATCTTCTACTTCTATAGTAGCTTTCAGACTTCCAAAGTTTTTACTGTATTTTGTAAGATTTGAGCCATAAAAATAGTTCAAGTCATCTTCCAGGTCGGCAAAAGATACGGTGCTATCATAGAATTTTACTTTCAATTTGCTGCCGGATTCTTCAAATGAAACAAGGGTTTCCTTCTTGTCGGTATCCTTAATTGTTCCTTCAAAATCGGCTTTCGGAAACTCATCTTTTACGTAATCATATATATCATTTAGCCAATTTTCGATCTTTCTTTCCGTAAGCTTATTCCACTCTGATTTGTAGTCACTTTTGTCAAACTCAATGGTCAGTGTCAAATCCCCGCTTGACGATTCCTTAACCTTATAATTAAACTTGATATCGTTCCACTTAGAGTATTCATCGTATAGATAATCCTCTAAATACTCATCGGCATTTTCCTTTTCCTCTTTTTCCTTCTTTAAATCATCAATGGTTTTATTGAGCTCGATAATCTTGCTTTGCAAAAGTGAATTTTGATAGGTCAGATTTTGGATTTGAGCATCTTTGTTTGCAATCTCCTGGGATGTTTGTGATGTAGATTTGTCGGTTATTATCACCGTGCTCTGATTATTGTCCCATTCAACAACCTTGTCTAAGGCTTCACTTATAAGTCTTATGGGCACATATGTAGAATCATTGTAAATAAAGGGCTCTGTATTTCCGACATCAACTAATTTGCCGTTAACTTTGATTTTAATGTTTCTGTAAAATGCCTTGATGTCTTTTGCCCCTGTGGCACCCATTGCTACAGACGATAGTAGCAGCACTGCTGACACCAGCACCGCCGTAAAGATCGCAACCCTCTTATTCATTATTAAAAACCCCCAAAGAATTTATATTTTATTGTAATTTTGTTACTCTTATACTATCATACCTGCTTGCATCAAGGAATGCAAGATTGTGGCAAATTTTAACTGACGACTTGTTAAATAAAAACGGCCTTCTTGACATTTAGATACTGTCAAAAAGGACCGTTTTTGTATTAGTATGTAATATCTAAACTTAGTATCCTATTTTTAGCGCAATTACAATAAAAACGAAGGCAATTACATAGAAAATACCCATTAGTGGTATGAAGAATTTATACCACTTGTCCAAAGGCACTTTGCCATAGCTTAAAAAAATAAGCAATGTTCCATAGCTAAACCAGAACATATTTGTGATTCCATCTCCAAATTGATAAGCTAAAACCGTCGTCTGGTGTGTTAAGCCAAGACTTAGGCCTATAGGCACGAGTATTGGAATAAGGAGAGCACCCTTGCCGCTTCCTGATGGGATAAGACCATTTATAAAGGTTACAATAATAACAATGCCAATAGCTGCCACAAAAGGTGAAGTCCCTTCCAGCAGTTTTATTGCACTGTAAATAATGGTGGCATTTACATTAGCGGCATTTAGAACCCAGTAAACTCCCCGAGCAACACCCACTACCATAGCGCCTCCAATTGAACCCTTAGCGCCCGCAATCAAGCAGTCGGCAATATCTCCTGCACTCATTTTTCCAATAATGCCTGAAAGAATACCTGAAAGTAGAAATACAGCAGACACATCATCAATAGCCCATTTTACACCATTAATGCCGTATTTCATGCCGATTACCGTAAGCACTACGGCACCTACTATGGTAAGCAAAACCATAACTTGCGGCGTTGTAAGTTTTGCCTCGTCAGCTTTAGTTGTATCCAGACGAATATCTGAAACATCAATATCGGCTACCAGACTTTTTGAGGGATCTTTTAATACTTTATTTGCATAAACAAGAATGTATATTGTGCTGACAGCAGTTATAACAATCCACAATATTACCCTCAGTCCCAGACCCACAAACAAGTCGCTGCCCTCGGGCAAAACGCCCATTTTCTGAAGTATCCCGTTTGCAACGCCCACAGTATAAAGATTTGTAGGTCCTGCAATAAAGCCGCCCATTGCACCGATAATGCAGACTGCGACAGCGGTCATAGCATCATAGCCCAGCGCTAGTACCGTTGCAACTACAAGGGGAACAAAAGGTATAAGGGTTTCAATCCAGCCCAAGAAGCCGCCAATGGCAGAAAAAAGCACTATCAGTGCTACCAAAAGCATAGTTTGCGAAGATTTCCCGAATTTTTGCACCACCGTCAAGATTCCTGCATCAATAGCACCGGTTTTCTTGTAAACTTCAAGGGCGCCTCCCACTGTCAAAATAAGTATGACTATATTAGCTGAATCCTTTATGCCATAAGGAACTGCTCTGAAAATATTAAATAAGTTATTAAAATTCAACTGATTTTTAGGAAGCGGGGTATAGACCCCATCCGTCAAAGTGCCGGGAGTAATTACAAATGTTAATAATCCGCAGATAAATATTACAGCAAAAATTAGAACAAATGGGTTAATGCCAACTTGTTTTTTCTCTTTTTTCATTGTTTAGTCTTCCTCCCTTTAGTCTTCTATATTTGCAAGGGTATAAGCCAGTGCCAAATATCCCAATGTGCCTTCTTCCATCATATTGATATCTATGCTATCTTCTGTTGTATGGCAAAGCCTTATTTCTGCCGGAGAATAACCGATACATTTTACGCCTTTTGCCGCATAATGACCGGTATCAGTAGCAAATTCCCAAGTTTTTGTTTTTATAGGGTGACCCGTAATCTTTTCTAATGTCTTCTTGCACAGCTGAACATAGGATTCTTCCGGGCTTACACTAAAAGGAGGTTCGCCTTGGTGTGCCATACCTTCAAAACCTGTATATGTTTTCAGTGGAAAATATAGGGATTTAAGGTCGACTGTAATACCTTCCATTTTACATCTGTCAATGACCTCTTGAATTTTAGCAAGGGCGACTTCCTCTGTGTCAACGCTGGATTGTCGATAATCTATGTATACTTTTAGTTCATTCGGTATGATATTGGTTCCCTTTTCCGAGGATTCGATATTGGTAACCGACATTGTGGAAGAACCGAATAATTCATCTTTACCCATTTCTACGGTTTTTAATTCCACAAGGAATTTACCAAGAAAGTCAAAGGGGTTTTTGCCCATATGGGGCATAGATGCATGACATGACTTGCCTGTTATGGTAACAACAGCACAGAATCTGCCCCGGCATCCTATCGCAAGATCGTTTTCTGTGGCTTCACCTACAATAGCATAGTCTGTAAGCTTAAAGTTATCCTTAGCTTGCATCATTGCGCCAAAACCTGCAATCTCCTCACATACGACACCTGCAACGACTATATCACCCTTAGGCAGCAGCCCTGCCCGCTTAAGCATAATAGGAGCGTAAATCTGGATAGCAAAGGTCCCTTTGGTATCCGAAGCCCCTCTTCCCCATATCCTGCCTTCAGCAATTGTGCCGCTGTAGGGAGGATATTTCCATTTTGATATGTCACCTTCATCTACCACATCCAGATGGCAGTTGAGCATGACAGAGCTTCCACCGCCGGTGCCTTTCACTGTCCCAAAGACATTTCCGTAAGTATCAACAACTACCTCATCGTAATCCAGATCTTGCATTTTTTTCACTACATATTGAGCAAACTCACCTTCCTGTGTTGATTGGGAATTAATTTGTATCATCTCAGAAGCGGTTTTTATAATTTCATCTTTATATTGTTTTACCAGTGATTCGAATTTTTCCTTCATCGCACGCCACTCCTTTACTTATTTAATATCAAGATTATATCATATCTTTTCAAATGCCTTATTAAATTCTTCGATTATATCTTCTATTTCTTCAAGACCCACAGAAATTCTAAGTAGGCTATCGGATATTCCTGCATCTTGCCGTTCTTTGCGGCTCATAGACCGGTGGGATGTTTTGGCAGGGTAGGACATTGTAGTTGTCACTCCTGCAAGGCTGGGAACCAGTTTTACTTTTTCAAGGCTGTCTATGAATTTGCATGCCTCTTCTTCTTCGCCTACCAAATCCACGCTCATCATACCGCCAAAAAGCCCGTTATAAAATATTTCCTCTGCTATATTTTTTGAAGGTGATGATGCAAGTCCCGGATAATATACTTTTTTGACCTTTTTGTGATTTTCCAGGTATTCCGCAAGCTTCATGGCATTTTGACTGTGCTGGCGCATCCTAAGTTCTAAGGTTCTAAGACTTCTTGTTATAAGCCAAGCATCAAACGGGCTCATTGTAGGACCGTAAATTGCACCGACATGTCTTATGTTTTCAATAGTTTCTTTATCAGAAACCACACCCCCGCCTATAACGTCACTATGGCCGCCCATATATTTAGTCAAACTGTAAACCACTATATCTGCTCCAAGTTTTAGCGGCTGGCATACTACCGGTGTTGCAAAAGTATTGTCTACTATTAATTTTGCATTATGCTGGTGGGCAATTTTTGCTATTTTTCGTATGTCTGCAACTTCCATGAGCGGATTAGAGATAGTTTCCATATAAACAACTTTTGTATTAGGTTTAAAATATGGTTCAATGTCATCCTTATTAAAATCCAAAAACGTAACTTCCACATTAAATTTCTTCAGTTCTTCCGTCAAAAGCTCCCATGTCCCGCCATACAAGACATTACTCGATATAATATGATCTTGGGATTTTATGTTCGCAAGCAGCGACATAGAAATTGCGCCCATTCCGGAAGAATAGACCAGTGCGTCTTCTCCTTCATCTATAGTAGCTAAAATCTCTTCCAAGCTATCATGGTTGGGATTTCCCATGCGAGAATACACATATCCGGGAGTGCCTTCATATACTTCATCTAATTCTTCAACACTATCAAAAGAAAAAACCGAACTCATATAAATAGGCGGAACCTTGGGAGCAGATACTGAAGGCATAACTTTCTCTCCTGTATGAGTTAATTTAGTCATATATTTTTTATTCATTTTGAAACCTCCATTCGGAATTTTTTATTCCGTATTTTTTAATTCTGTTGATAAGCATAGTATGAGTAACCTGCAATGTTCTTGCAGCTTCCCGTATGCTGCTGCTATGCTTTAATGTGTTTAAAATAATATTCCTTTCCACTTCATCAAGTGTACTTTTAAGAGACATTGATTCATTGATTTGATTTTGAACAGACAAATTATTTAACACTATATCTTCTGCATCAATTTCATTTCCTTTTGTAAACGCTATTGCTCTCTCTAAGACATTTTGAAGTTCTCTTACGTTCCCCGGCCAATTATACGCCAGGAGCTTTTTTAAAGCTTGAGGCGCAATGCCGTTAATCTTTTTACCGTACTTTCCGCTATAAATCTTTATAAAGTGTTCTATTAGCTCATTGATATCCTCCCTCCTTTCTCTAAGCGGCGGCACAGTTAAAGAAAATGTATTTATTCTGTATAACAGGTCAAGGCGAAACTGACCGTCCTCTACCATTTTATATAGGTTTTTATTGGTTGCTGTTATAACTTTTACGTTTATATTTTCAAAGGTATTGCTCCCGACTTTTCTTATTTTGCTCTCTTGAAGCACACGAAGTAATTTTGCTTGCAAATGCGGCGGCATTTCGCCTATCTCATCTAAAAAAATCGTGCCTCCATTAGCTATTTCAAATATCCCTGTTTTACCATGTTTTTTTGCTCCTGTAAAAGCGCCTTCTTCATATCCAAAAAGTTCACTTTCGAGCAACTGATCCGGTACAGCTGCGCAATTAACAGGTATAAAAGGCTTTGACGATCTTAAACTTGCGTTATGTATTGCTCGTGCAAAAAGTTCTTTTCCTGTTCCGCTTTCGCCAAGAATCAGTACAGGAGAATCAGATTGAGAAAATACTTTGGCCTGTTCAATTACTTGATGATGTTTTGCACTACTGCCGATAATGTCATCGAACGTAATCGGGTTATCATACCTTTTAAGATTTATAATCTCACTAATTTTTCCTGAATCCTGCATTGTAAATATGTAACCAAAAACTGCGCCTTCCTCGGTTTTTAAACCATAAATATCCATTAGATAGGATTTATTCTTTAATCTTATCTCAATATTTTCAATATCATCGTAAAATGACAAATCCGAACCTATATAGCTACTTAAGCTTTTTCTTGGAATAAAGTCCCATATACTTTTGTCTATGGCGCCGTGTTCATCTGTCATTAAGATAGTTTTTGCCGCAAATTTATTAATATACTTTATCTTTTTTTCTTTATCAAGCAATAAAATACCATAGGGGAGTAAGTCTAAAATGGCTTTCTTCTCAATTTCTCTTTTTTCAAAATCAATCAAATCAATTTCTGTAACGCTTTTTACTCCCGGTATCTCTAATATCTCCGATTTTATAGTTTTCCAAAGGTTAGAATCTATTTTGGGAAGCTTTATGTAAACTACATAGGTGTATACCTCCATCCATGTAACACTTAATTCGTATTTCACCAAAACCGAAAGGATATCATACGTCATATATGGCCGATCGATGGTTTCAATTTTAATTCTCGTTGTTTGCATGTAATTCACCTCATTTTGATATATGCAAAATTTATGCCATTCCTTAAAACATCGAAATGGCACAAATATATAATAATATATGGAACAAATTTATTCCATTAATATTTTACTGAACTTCTATTAATGACAGCCTCCGGTTTAAACTCATTACATCGGAACAAATTCGAACCACTTTACTTATGACTTCTGTATATCGTTTTTTATCTCCGCCTCCTATTTATTTTTTCTTTAAGGAGCAATGACTTTACCTCAATCTTATGATAATATTATAGTGATTGTAAAGCCCTATTTTCTCGGAGGTGTCATGGTTTTGAGCGGCAGCAACATGCTTGAAAAAGAATATCGCATTCATTATTACGAAGCAGATGTCAAGGGAAGGATTTTAATTACTAGCTTGATGAGATATTTCGATGATATTGCAACACAGCAAAGCCGAGAACTGGGAGTCGGCATAAGTTATCTTAAAGAGCATAATGTAGCCTGGATGCTATATCGATGGGATATTAAAATAAATAAATATCCAAGATACGGAGAAACTATTAAGGTCAGAACCGCCCCTTACTCTTTTAGAAAATTTTACGCCTACCGCTGGTTTGATGTCCTAAATAAGGATGGGGAAAGGCTGGTAACGGCTAATTCTGTCTGGCTTTTTGTAGATAAAGACAAAAGGCGCCCTCTTAAAATTCCCGATGTGATGTATGAAGCTTATCAGGTAACTTCTGATGAGCCTCTGGAAATCGGGGAAATAACGGAGCTTTCCTCCTGTGATATAGAAAAAAAGTTTCAGGTAAGATACAGTGACATAGACACCAATAGCCATGTAAATAATGTAGTATATGTCACATGGGCATTAGAGGCTTTGCCTTATGATATAATTTCAAACTATGAACTTAGAAATTTAAAGGTTACATATAAGCAGGAAACAACCTATGGCATGATTATAAGATCTCAATGTCAGGTTATCAAAAATGATGACCACGTTACTACAAGGCACAACATATTAAGCGAAGAAGGAAAACAGCTTTGCCTTTTAGAAGGCAGATGGATTAAAAATAGCTAGAAAGGAATATATGGAATGGACTTTACACCAATTAGAGTGCAAAAAGTATATGAAGATATAATAGAGCAATTTAAAAATATGATATACAACGGACAACTTAAAAAAGGAGACAAGCTCCCGCCGGAAAGAGAGCTCTGTCAGATATTAGGCGTCAGCAGGGCGTCTATGCGTGAGGCTTTAAGGGCAATGGAAGTAATGGGTATAGTTGACAGTAGGCCCGGTGAAGGCACATACATTGTAAATGAGATTACCTCCTCAATATTCAAGCCTCTCTCACTTATTATAGCCTTAGAAAAAAATCAGGACGACTTTATTGAATTAAGAAAGATATTAGAAAGCGCCTGCGCGAAAAAAGCGGCAGAAATGCGTACAGATGAAGACCTTGAAAAAATGCAGTCGCAAATAAAGATTATGATGGAAAGCGATAATGAAAGCGAGCGAGCCGAAGCAGATAAAAAGCTGCACAGGATTATAAGCGAAGCCACCGGCAACAAACTACTTATAGATATGGTAGAGGTAATAGCCGATGGCATAGAGGCGTATATAAAAGATGCGAGAAAAAAACTTATGCAGGATCCCGGCAATGCAGACGCACTGCTTCAGCAGCATATCGCCATATATAACCACATAAAAAACAAAGACGGACAAGCTGCCGCCAAAGAAATGGAAATACACATAGATTTTGTGGA
This sequence comes from Tepidanaerobacter syntrophicus, assembly GCF_001485475.2. Taxonomy (NCBI): domain Bacteria; kingdom Bacillati; phylum Bacillota; class Clostridia; order Thermosediminibacterales; family Tepidanaerobacteraceae; genus Tepidanaerobacter; species Tepidanaerobacter syntrophicus. The sequence continues at coordinate 187,972 of NZ_DF977002.1, forward strand.
AGAAAAATTAAAGAGCTTGTGAAATATTTGTCAAAATATTTTTTATTTTCCTCTTGCGGTCTGACCAGTATAATAGTATAATATAATTAAGCTAAATAGTAAGAAATGTTTATATAGGCTAAAATATTTTGACAGGAGGTTTTAAAAAATGTGGGAGCCTGTAACGTCTCCTTTTGCAAGCCTTTTTATTTCAAGCCTAGTAGCTTTTCTTCCCCTTTTATTTTTACTGTTGGGCCTTGGCTGGTTAAAACTCCCTTCTTACAAGGTGTGTTTTACTTCACTTGTCCTAACTGCAATCATCGCACTTACCGCATGGAAAATGCCGGGTGTCTTTGTGCTGCAGTCTGTAGTTGAAGGAGTTCTTACCGGTTTTTGGCCAATACTATGGGTTATCATCGCAGCTATGTATACATACAATGTTACTGTGGCAACTGGCGGTATGGACACTATTAAATCAACCCTGGCTAAAATATCTCCCGACAGAAGAATCCAAGCACTGATACTTGCTTTCTCCTTTGGAGGTTTTCTCGAAGCTGCCGCAGGTTTCGGCACGGCAGTTGCAATACCTGCAAGTCTTTTGGCGGGTATAGGCTTTAATCCGATTTTTGCAGCAATAATTTGCCTTGTCGCAAACACAGTGCCGGTAGCTTTCGGCGGTGTAGGCATACCGGTTATAACTCTTGCCCAGGTAGCAGAACTGGACCTTTTAGCTGTTACGGCAAGCATTGCATACCAACTTATTATTTTCATTATCATCCTTCCCTTCGTGCTTGTCCTCTTGCTTACAAAATCTTTTAAAAGTTTAAAGGATGTATTAGGCGCATGCTTAGTAAGCGGCGTACTTTTTGCCCTTTTCCAAACCATCACTGCAGTATATATCGGACCTGAAGTAGCAGCCATCATTGGCTCACTTGCATCCTTGGTAGGTACAATAATATATGTCAGAATATTTCCACTTAAAAATATATGGCTTTTCCCCGGTGAAAGCCAGGCAACAAATAAAGCAAATATCGCAATTAACTCAGATAAAGAAATAGGCCTTGCCGCTGCATGGATGCCTTATATTATCCTTTTTATACTGATTATGAGCATAAACCTTGTGCCATCACTAAAATTTTTAGGAAAGGCACCCTTCGCATCCAGCCTACAGCTTTACTTTGGACCCGGCGGCAAACCCGCTACTTTCCAGTGGCTTACAACACCGGGCACTCTGATGTTAATATCAGCTATCATAGGAGGTTTGGTACAAAAAGCAAGCCTTGAGCAGCTATTTTCCATATTCCTGCGCACGATTAAACAGCTTTTGCCTACTATCGGCACAGTACTTTCGATAGTATCCATGGCTAAAATAATGGGATACAGCGGTATGATTTCCAGTGTAGCAATAGCCCTGGCAAACGCCGCAGGACCCATATATCCCTTCGTTGCGCCAATGATAGGAGCGCTTGGTACATTTGTAACCGGAAGCGACACCTCATCTAATATACTCTTTGGAGCGCTGCAAAAACAGGTTGCGCTGCAGATAGGCAAAGACCCTGTTTGGATTGCGGCAGCTAATGCCACCGGAGCTTCAGCCGGTAAGATGATATCCCCTCAGAGCATAGCCATAGCAGCTTCAGCTACGGGTCTTGAAAAGCACGAAGGGCAGATACTCAATTCTACTCTTTTATACTGCCTGATATATGCACTTTTACTGGGTGCAGAAGTTTTCATAGTCAGCTTATAGCAAAAGAAAGTTTAAATAAATAATTAATTTGGGAGGAGAAACCTTATGAGAATAATCATACCAATCAAGCAGGTTCCTGAAACCAGCAATGTTAAAATGGATCCCGAAACCGGCACAATGGTTCGGGAGGGTGTGGAAAGCATAATAAATCCTTTAGACCTTTATTCAATAGAAACAGGTATAAGGTTAAAGGAAAAATACGGCGGCGAGATTATTGTAGTTTCCATGGGACCTAAAAAAGCCGAGGAAGCTTTGAAAGAAGCTATTGCAATGGGCTGTGACGATGGAGTGCTGCTTACAGACAGATTTTTTGCAGGCTCAGATACCTTTGCAACCTCTTACACGATTTCTAAGGCAATAGAAAAATTAAAACCTTTTGATTTGATTTTATGCGGCGAAAGAGCAACAGACGGCGACACCGCTCAAGTAGGGCCCGGTATTGCTTCTCTTTTAGGTCTGCCTCTTTCAACATTTACCAGCAAAGTAGAGGTAGAAGATGGCCATATAATAGCCAACAGACTTATAGAAGGCGGTTATGAAGTCTTAAATCTGCCGATGCCTGCTTTGGTAACTGTAGTCAAAGAAATAGCAGATCCGCGGCTTCCTACACTTACAGGGAAACTTAAAGCTAAAAAGCTGGAAATAAAGCAGTGGACAGCAAAGGATATCGAAGCTAACCCGGAAAGCTTGGGGCTTAAAGGCTCTCCTACAAGGGTAGTCAAGACATTTAGTCCTAAGGTAACACGAGAGGGTAAGGTTATAGAAGTAAAAGACGAAAATAGCCTTAATCAGGCTTTAGATGAAATACTAGAACTTCTCAAAGAGAAGGCAGTAATATAAGGGAGGGAATAGATTTGAAGGAAATATGGATATATGCCGAGGCAAGAGGCGGACGGGTAAATGAAGTTGCCCACGAACTGCTCACAAGGGCTCTAGATTTAAAGGAAAAGTTGGATAACTCGATAGTATCGGCTGTCTTAATCGGCCATGATATACCTGATGAGGATAAACAGGAGCTGATTCAAAGAGGAGCGGATAAGCTGTACTATGTAGATGACCCTAAGCTTAAAGATTTTTTAGTGGAACCTTATTCAAAAGTGCTCATCCAGCTTGTAAAAGAATACACACCTGAAATCATCATCGCGCCTGCTACCACTCAAGGACGCACACTTATGCCTTACACCGCTGTAAGGTTAAGAACAGGACTTACTGCTGATTGCACCGGCCTTGATATCGATGAAGAAGGAAATTTACTCCAGACAAGACCTGCCATAGGCGGCAATATTATGGCAACCATAAAGACAGCTACACGGCCTCAAATGTCGACAGTAAGACCTCACTCTACCAGACCTGCGCCTATTATGGATGGGCAAAGGCAGGGCGAGATAATAAATATAAAGATTCAGCTTACTCAAGAGGACCTTCCAACAGCAAGACTGGACTTTATAAAAGATGAGACGCAAGGCGGCACTATACAAGATGCTGATGTTATCGTATCCGGAGGCAGGGGCGTAGGCAAAGCAGATAACTTTAAGATAGTCTACAAGCTGGCAGAACTTTTGGGCGGTGCGGTAGGAGGCTCTAGAGATGTGGTAGACAGAGGATGGATAGGGTATCCTCACCAAGTAGGTTTAAGCGGTAAGACAGTAAATCCAAAACTTTATATAGCTCTCGGTATATCCGGGGCGATACAACATCTGGCAGGTATGCAGACATCCGACACAATAATAGCTGTCAACAAAGATCCTGATGCCCAGATATTTAGAGTATCTGATTTAGGTATTGTAGCAGATGTAACCGAATTAGTGCCTGCACTTATAGAAAAGCTGGAGGTGGCAAAAAGTGAAGTATAATAGCATAACTCCACAGATTGTAGATGAGCTAAAACAGATAGTGGGCGAAAGAAATGTCATATATGATGATATAGAAGCAATGGAAGCATACTCTCACGACGAAGTAGCGGAAAAACATTATGCACACATGCCTGATGTAGTACTAAAACCAACTTCTGCTGAGCAGATTTCAAAGATAGTAAAGCTTGCAAACAAATATAAGATACCTGTAACACCAAGAGGAGCAGGCAGTGGACTTTCCGGCGGCGCTGTTCCCATCTGCGGAGGCATAGTTTTATCTGTAGAAAAGATGAATAAAATTTTGGAAATTGACACCCAAAACCTGATGGCTGTCGTCGAGCCCGGTGTTGTTACCAATGAAATAAACAATGTTGTAAAAGAATATGGTCTCTATTATGCAGGTTACCCCATGAGCGTAGAAACATGCTATGTAGGCGGAAACGTAGCTGAAAATGCCGGCGGCGGCAAAGCCATAAAGTATGGTGTTACCGCAAGATATATCATGGGACTGGAAATGGTAACTCCGGAAGGAGATATCATAACTTTAGGCGGCAAGAGAGTAAAAGATGTTACAGGCTACAACCTCCTACATCTTATGGTTGGCTCAGAAGGCACTCTTGGCATATTTACCAAGATAATAGTAAAACTTCAGCCGATGCCTGTTGCCACAGCAGATCTTTTGGTGCTGTTTAACAGTGTCAAGGAAGCAATCGACATAGTCCCCATAATAATGACAAACGGCAAAATAATACCTACTTCCATAGAGTTTATGGATGAACTGTCATTTAAGACATCATGTGAATACTTAAACGAAAAGCTCCCCTATCAGAGCGCAAAAGCCATGCTTCTTATTGAGCTGGACGGTGATAACATGGATATAATCGAATCACAGTATGAAACCATTGGAGAGCTTTGCATGCAAAACGGAGCTATAGAAGTCTATGTAGCCGACAATGCTACAACCATTGAAAGAGTGTGGAGGATAAGGCGAAACGTTGCCGAGGCATGGAAACTGGTGAGCCCCCACCAAAGCCTTGAAGACATTGTTGTTCCAATATCTGAAATACCCACATTCATGGATAGACTGGCAGAGCTTCAAACAAAATATAATGTATCAATCCCATGCTACGGTCACGCAGGTGATGGAAACCTGCACGTAACACCGGTCAAAGACCCTGAATGGTCACTTGACAAATGGTATGACACCTTAAACAAATTGCTGCCGGAGATGTATAAGATCGTAGCAAATCTCGGAGGCACCATAAGCGGTGAACACGGCATAGGCCACAAGAGAAAACCATACATGCCTCTTGTGCTAAAGGATACAGAAATTGAATTGATGAAGCGCATAAAGAAAGCCTTCGATCCAAACATGATACTAAATCCGGGCAAGTTATTCGATATAGATTAGGAACTTTGATACAGTAAAGGCAGGAGATTTTATTCTCCTGCCTACATTATTTAATCAAGATTAAATTTAACTATCAGGGTTGGATCCAAGACTCTAAAGGTGAAGGATTCCTTTATAAAGAATTTGATTTTATCAGCAGTATGGCATTTATATCCTATTGCAAAATCTTGACCAATCGTAAATTCCAAATCATCATGGTCATGAGGCAGTAAGTACGCTCCATCTATAACGTGATTGAATACTATCTTTCCGCCGATCAGATCCTCTATTTTTTCATCAAGAGGATACTCTCCATCAGCCGCCATGATTCTTGTGTACACCTTATCGCTTACCACAAGATCATAAGGGCCTTCCTGGTATGATTTCCTGAGGGTTATGAGACCTTTTGATATTGCCTCCATTATTGCTGTCTGGTCTTTTCCAAAAGGTATCGCATCGTGCTTTACGGAATTCTTTATGCCAACAATCGAGGCTTTCTCCAAGCCGTTAAATACAGCATTTTCCTCAAACAGTGCAATATTTTTAGCCGCTTCCTCTAGAGGTCCAAAATCGATGTCGCGCGCTCCTCGGTCAATATTGTTTAATTCACATCTGTCCATTTCGAATTCAACTTTTACTTCTGTTAAAGGCTGTACTTTGTAAACCCCACAGCAAAGCGCTCCAGCCTCTTCAACATCTGTTAATCTTCCTTCTGATATCGCATTAAAGCTTAATCCGTAAGGACCATTTACTTTCACAACTTTTCTTGCCGAAAGATAGGATTTTAAAACCTTTTCTGCTCTTTCATCTATTTCTTCCCACGCTTTTGCGCTTATAGGAGCTTGCTCTCTGTTAAACATAATGCACACCCTCCCCTTATTTTAAATTTCCAATATTTAATCCGGGCTTTGCTTCTCCATCATCGGCTGCTTGGCCTTCCAGTTCTGTAATGGGAGCTGTTGTAAACAGATAGTCTTTAAGCTCGCCATCCCATTTGTCCATGTTTCTTCTAAGCCATTCGATTAGCATAGTTGCATGTTCGATTTCCTCATCCCGATTATGTGCCATTATAGCCTTTAGCTCTGCGTCATCCGATGCATCGACTCTTTGGTTGTACCAATCTATTGCTTCAATTTCTTCTTTTAAACTGGTTAGTGCTCTGGAAATATTAAGGGTATGATTGTCTAACTTGTCAACAGGTTCAGTGTACGCCATTACACATACCTCCCTAAGTAATTTTTATAAGCACTTTTACGGTATATGTTGCGGCAAATTGTGTGCATATACAGGTGCTTTTCCTGCCACATCAACACCTTCATTATATCATTTGACAAATACAAGGTCAATCCTGTAAAGAACACAAGGGGAGGCCAGAAGAACACAACCGGAGGAACACAAGGGGTCAGTCCCTCTGTGCTAATTGCTGGTAAGAAGAACACAAGGGGTCAGTCCCTCTGTGCTGTTTAGTCCCTCTGTGCTGTTTTCTAGGTTTTTTGCAGGAAAAATTCATTCGGGCGTAGTATAGCGCAAGGGGTCAGTCCCTCTGTGCTAATTGCTGGTAAGAAAGAACACAAGGGGTCAGTCCCTCTGTGCTAATTGTTGGGAACACAAGGGGTCAGTCCCTCTGTGCTGTGGAAACTCACAGAAAGGTGAGGTCTTTATGGAGAAAATTCTCTTGTAATGGATAAATTCCTGCTTGTAGAAGAAAAAATATTTAAGCTTTTAGAGGGGGCTATACCTACCCTGAATTTGAAAAAGAGCTAAAGGAAGCACTAAGCGATCTAGGCAAAGATGTATGTCAAGATGTACTAAAGTTTCTATGCATTGACAATATTTTATAATATTTGTTATAATAAAGAAAAACATATTCTGAATATATCGCTTAATCCTTTTATAAAGGAACGGGGGAACCAATTTCTTGGGGTGTATCTTCTTATACGAAGTAGGGTTACTCTTGGACCTGAACCCGTCAGCTAACCTCGTAAGCGTGCCAAGAGGAGGTTGATAGTTGTTGAGCTTGTTGATAAAACAAAGCTATGGATCTCCATGGCTTTGTTTTTATTTTATCAGTTGCTTAAATTTCTGCAAAAAAGAAGGGAGGGCTTTTTTTGATAAGCTTTAAAAATGTCACTAAGAAATTTGGAGAGCAAATCGCTGTAGACAATTTGACAATAGATCTGCCTTCCAGCGAAATCACTGTATTGATTGGTCCCAGCGGTTGCGGGAAGACCACGACTTTAAGGATGATTAACCGTTTGATAGAACCGACCGAGGGTGTAATTTACATTAACGGAACTGACATAAGCAAAGTAGATCCGGTAGAGCTAAGGCGAAATATCGGTTATGTCATACAGCAAATTGCGCTTTTCCCCCATATGACCATTGCTCAAAACGTCGGTCTTGTGCCATATCTAAAAAATTGGCCTGAGGCCAAGCGCAAGGAGCGAATAGAAGAACTGCTCGAAATGGTGGGGATGCCCCCGTCTAAATTCTACAACCGCTATCCTGATGAGCTAAGCGGCGGTCAGCAGCAACGAATAGGCGTAGCCAGAGCCCTTGCGGCAGATCCGGATATAATCTTGATGGATGAGCCCTTCGGAGCGCTCGATCCTATTACCAGAGCAACCCTCCAAGACGAACTTTTGGACATGCAGGATAAGCTTGGAAAAACCATTGTTTTTGTTACCCATGATATGGATGAGGCGTTAAAGCTTGCAAATAAAATAGCTATTATGAAGGACGGAAAGGTACTCCAATATGATACTCCCGAGCAATTATTGAAAAATCCTGCTCATGGTTTTGTAGAGGAGTTCATTGGGAGAGATCGATTGCTCAAAAGGCCTGAATTAATCAAAGTTAAAGATATTATGATAACAGAACCTGTAACAATTCTTCCGGAAAGAACTTTAACTCAAGCATTGGAAAAAATGCGAAGAGAAAAAGTTGATAGCCTTATGGTCGTAGACCGATCTGAAAAGTTTATAGGGCTTGTTACCGCAAACGATGTGCTTCAAAGCTTCGACAAAGTAGAAAAAATATCCGAAATAGTAAAGACAGAGGTTTATTATGTAAATGAAGATGCTAACGTAAGCCAGGTGCTTTCAATAATGGCACAAAAACAAGTGGGTTATGTGCCAGTCGTCAGCAGCGACAATAGGCTTGTAGGGCTTGTCACCCGATCCAGTTTAGTCAATGTTTTGGGGGCAACGGCTAATCGAGGGAAAGGAGAGGACAAAAAATGAAGCTAATTACATTTTTCATAAATAATTACGATCGTATATTTGAATTGCTGCTTCAACACCTCACACTTACCGGAACCGCAATACTTGCTGCTATAGCAATTGGTGTCCCTATCGGCATAGCAATAACCCGCTATAAATACCTGGCAAGCCCAATACTTGCCATCTCTAGTATATTTCAAACAATTCCCAGTATAGCCTTTTTTGGCCTCCTGATACCTTTTCTTGGCATCGGCAGGAAAACTGCGATATTGGTCTTGTTTCTGTATGCTCTGCTTCCCATAGTAAAAAACACCTATACGGGTATAAAGGAAGTCTCGCCTTTTATGATCGAAGCAGGACGAGGCATGGGAATGACGGACTTTCAAATACTGCGAATGGTAGAATTGCCCCAATCTTTGCCTGTAATCATGGCGGGTATAAGGGTTGCAACTGTAATAAACATCGGCACAACTACTATAGCAGCATACATCGGCGCAGGAGGACTTGGAGAATTAATTTTTACCGGAATCCAAATATATCGAAATGAAATGATACTGGCTGGAGCTATTCCTGCTGCAATTCTCGCGATTTTGGCGGATCAGTTGCTTGGATATGTTGAATATAGGCTAACGCCGAGAAGTATCCGTAAGGCAAAAAAATCATCATAGGGAGGTATATTAAATGAAGAGAAAATGGTTGTCTGCTATGGGATTGTTAATTATTGGCGTATTTTTGGCAACAAGCTTAATCGGCTGTGGCGGTCCAAAAGAACCTGATATAAAAATCGGAGGCAAAAACTTCTCTGAGCAATTTATAATGGCAGAAATGTTCAGGATCCTTATCGAAGAAAATACCGATCTTACCACCAGTGTTAAGACTAATTTAGCAGCAACTGTTATTTTCGATGCGATAAAATCCGGTGATATAGATTTATACTTGGAATACACCGGAACTGCATTGACTAACCTTGGTATAGATCCTATAAGCGATCCCGACGAAGTTTATAGAATCGTCAAAGAAGAATTTGACAAACAGTTTAACATAAAATGGATGAAGCCTTATGGCTTCAATAATACCTATGCAATGGTAGTTACAAAAGAAACCGCTGAAAAATATAATTTAAAAACAATATCCGACCTTGCTAAGGTGGCAGACAAACTGACCCTCGGGTGCACTTACGTCTTTACCGAAAGAGACGATGGCTATCCCGGGCTTAGCAAACACTATGGATTCAAATTTGGCGATGTTCGGGGGATGGATCCTTCACTGATGTACCAAGCCCTGGTTCAAGGCAGTGTTGATGTAATTAGCGGATTTGCAACCGATGGCAGAATAGCTGCTTTCGGCTTGGTGACCCTTGAAGACGATAAAAAGTTTTTCCCTCCTTATGACGCAACAGCTATAGTAAGAGGGGAAGTGTTAGAAAAACACCCTGAACTAGAAGATTTACTAAATAAGCTTGCCGGGCGCATCGACGATAAGAAAATGGCTGAACTTAATGCTGCAGTAGACCTGGATAAACAAGAGCCTGCTGATGTTGCAAGAAAGTTTCTTGAAGAAGAAGGTCTTATAGGCAAAAAATAGCGAGAATATATATTAATTAAAATAACGGGCATTAGTTAAACGCCGTCTGATAATTAGCACGGCGTTTTTACATAACCATATGTTCAGACCGTATATACGGTTCCTGACAAATCTTGGCAACTTTTATCGATAATAATTAAAATGTCGGAGAGCAGATAAAGAACTTGCTGCCGGAGCAAGTTTAGAAGTATCAGTCTCTGTTATTTTAAGAAGGTCTTAAGATGGGAAAGTTCCCGTATTTGTGTTAAAATAGCCTTGCAAAGCGCTCTTTTTCTTTTATTCACAACAAGATGAACAAGAGGTGAAATATTATGGAAAAACTCATAATGCTGAGTCCCGGCAGAACAACTTCGATTAATTTATCTGTGCAGCTTGAGGAAGTTTTTGGCAAATATATTAAAATAGAGCCATATTGTCTAGAAGACGATTTAGATTTTAATATTACAAACTCACTTGTTGTGCTGTCCTCTCCTCGCATTATAAAGGGTAAAATTAAATCATTAGTAGATCGTGGATTAAATTATATTATAGCTCAGCGAGTAATAAATCATAGATATATTTCAGAATTATTAGACCTTCCTAAGGCAACTGAGGTTCTGCTTGTAAACGACAGAGCCGAGACAACATATCAGACCATAGAACAGCTAGAGGCGCTAGGGATAAATTATATAAAATATCACCCTTATTATCCCGGTATAGATTCATATCCAAGGCTTAATATTGCCGTAACGGTTGGAGAGCCAAATCTTGTCCCATATGCAGTCAAGAAGGTAATTAATATAGGCACAAGACAAATAGATATCATAACATTAGCAGATATAGCAAGAAGGCTCGGATTAATTGACAAACTAGCAGATAAGCTGTCTTCTCAATATGTAAATGAAATAATAGAACTGCTAAATCAAATAAACGATTACGCAAAAGGTCTAAAAATAGTTAGTAGCAGGCTTAATACTATTGCTAATTGTCTATCAAAGGCAATTCTATACATTAAAAACGATGGCACTATCTTAGTCAGCAATCAGGAATTACATAATATTTTGGGATATAGCAGCGAGAATATCATTGGAAAAAATATTAATGACATATTGCCCCAAATAACTGTGCGAAACCATAATAAGTCAGAAATTGTCACAATCCATAATAATACACTATTTGTTACTGCCAAAGTCATAGAAGGCCAAAACAGTGAGGATGGAATCATTTATATTTTTGAAAAAAGCGAAGAAATTGAAAAAAACGAGCACAAAATTCGCCGAATGACAACAAGAAAGGCTGTCAAGAGTTATTACACCTTTGATGATATCATTTATGAAAGTAAAGAGATGGAAAAACTCATTGAGAAAGCTAGGACTTTTGCGGCTACAGATTCCACAATTTTGATAGAGGGAGAAAGCGGCACAGGTAAGGAATTATTCGCCCAGGCAATTCATTCTGACTCGAGGCGAGCAAATGGACCTTTTGTACCTGTTAATTTTTCATCTATACCTATAAATCTAATTGAATCTGAGCTTTTCGGCTATGAAGAAGGCTCTTTTACAGGTGCTATAAGAGGTGGAAAGCGGGGGCTTTTTGAAGAGGCGCATGGAGGAACAATTTTCTTAGATGAAATCGGAGATGCTTCATTAGAATCTCAATGCACATTACTGAGAGTAATTCAAGAAAGGCAAGTAAGAAGGGTTGGAAGCATCAAAGAAATCCCTGTAGATGTAAGGATTATAGTTGCAACAAATAAAAATTTGGTAGAAGAAGTTAATAAGGGCAATTTTAGATCAGATTTATACTACAGATTAAATATCTTGCCTCTTAGGACATTGAGCCTGAGAGAAAGAAAGTCGGATATTTTTGTTTTAGCAAACCATTTTATAAAAAACTATAGCAATGGTCAAATTATCAATATCGAACAAATTTTAGATAATGAAGCTATTAAGGCACTATACGAATATGATTGGCCGGGAAACATACGGCAATTAGAAAATGCTATGGAGTATTTAGCTGTTATTTGGCAAAATGGTAAAAAATTAAGCAAGAATGATCTTCCTGAATACATCATATCAGGCAGCAATGTCTCTAAAAACACCCTCCTTTTAGACATATTGGGCAAGGATATGCTGTGGCTTTTAAGTAAATTAAAGAACTCAGACGGCTTGGGAAGGCGCTACTTAGCAGAGTTTGCCAAAAATGAAAATATTCCTCTTACGGAAGGACAGATAAGAAATTTGATTAATAAGGCGGAATCTCTGGGGTTTGTAAAATCTTACACAGGAAGGCAAGGTACTATACTGACCGAAAAAGGATATGCTGTTATATCATTAATTAAAATCTAATACCTGCCCAAATCTATTTTCTTTTTAATTAAAACTAAATGGGTCAAATTAATTAAGAAACGGGAAAAAATATCTCCCGTTTCTTAATTTTAATTACAAGATATACGCAATACTTAGTGCTTTGATATTTGGCATGTAATTTGCATTATATTTTTAATATATTTAGCAAAATGTAGGGGAGGGTAATTATGAAAAAACTCAGTTTGCCTGTAAAGATATTTATCGGATTGGTATTAGGTATAGTGGTAGGTCTTATTTTTCAATCATCGCCAGAAGTTGCAATAACTTACATTAAGCCATTAGGAGTTTTGTTTTTAAATCTTATTAAAATGGTCATAGTTCCTCTAGTATTATCTTCATTAGTAGTAGGTAGCGCGAGCACCGGCGATGTGGGAAAGCTAGGCAGAATAGGTATCAAAACCCTGGCTTATTTTTTAATTACTACTGCTTTAGCTGTTACTTTAGGGCTGTTTTTTGCTAATATTTTACAGCCGGGTCTTGGTTTAAGTATTCCTTTAGATGCCACAGCCGAAGCTGGGGAAATTCCTTCTATGTTAGATACCTTATTAAATATTGTTCCAACAAATCCTATTCAAGCTATGGCTGAGGCTAATATGCTCCAAATTATTATTTTCGCTCTATTTTTGGGAATTTCAATTACGCTAGTAGGCGATAAAGCTAAACCATTCTTTGATTTTTTTGATAGTATGGCAGAAGTATGTTACAAGATAGTTGCTATAATAATGGAATTTGGACCTATAGGAGTTTTTGGTTTAATTGCTCCTGTTGTAGCAGAGCACGGAGCATCGGCGTTGCTTCCCCTCTTGAAGGTGATTATTGCAGTTTATCTCAGCTGTATCGTCCATGCTGTTGTAGTTTACTCCGGCGCAGTTTATCTCTTTACAAAGATGAACCCTATCATGTTTTTTAAAGGAGCAGCTCCTGCTATGATGCTCGCATTTACTACAAGCTCTAGCTCAGGTACACTGCCTATTACTATGAAATGCACAGAGGAAAATTTAGGTGTTCCAAAATCCATTAGCAGTTTTGTGCTGCCTTTAGGAGCAACGATCAATATGGATGGCACAGCTTTATACCAAGGAGTCTGCGCACTATTTGTAGCTCAAGTCTATGGTTTAGACCTTAATCTTGCACAGCAGATGACTGTAGTATTAACAGCAACTTTAGCTTCTATAGGCACTGCTGGGGTTCCCGGCGGAGGACTTATCATGCTTACAATGGTTCTTCAATCAGTTGGCCTTCCCTTAGAGGGCGTTGCTCTCATTGGCGGAATTGACAGGATATTAGATATGGCAAGAACTTGTGTTAATACAACTGGCAATATGGCTTGCGCTGTGGTGATAGCATCTACTGAAGGAGAGCTGCAAGAATCTGTTAAAGAACAAGAATCAGTCTTGGCTTAAAATTTAAATATCGAAAAAGTTGCCTATTCATTCAACATAAACTTTACTATTCGAGGTGGTAGCTATGATACTTGGAATATTAGGCGGCATGGGTCCTGCAGCCACTAGTAATTTTTTTAAAAAAATAATTAGCTGCACTGATGCAAAAAGCGATCAGGAACATCTGCATGTAATTATTGACAATAATGTAGAAATACCTGACCGAACAAGTTATATCTGTGGTTCCGGAGAAGATCCCAGGGTTGAGATGATTCGTTCAGTTATAAAATTAGAAGCAATGGGAGCCGATTATATAGCAATTCCTTGCAATACTGCCCATTATTTTTACGATGATTTAACTAAATATACAAAAGTAAAAATACTTAACATGATACATGAAACAGCAATCTTTTTAAAAGATACGAAACCAGATTGTAAGGATTATTTACTTTTAGCAACTAAAGGCACATATTTCTCGGGAATTTATAGGAAAACATTTGATGCAGTAGGTTTAAGAATAATCGAACCAGACAATAACGATAAAGAGCGTATCATGGATTGGATTTATAATGTAAAATCTTCAAACTTTGATATATCTTTAAATGAATTTACCTTTGTTATTAATAAATATTGTGGAGGCAAAACTGTCTTGCCAATTTTAGGATGCACTGAATTGCCTTTGCTGGCACAGAAAATAGGATTTTCCGAGGAGTATATAGATCCTCTTTCGATACTCGCCAAGCGTTGTGTTGATGTTGCTGAAGCGGAAAAAAAGAGCAGTGTAGGTGTAAATACTTGCTGTTTTATGTAAATTACTGTAAAAATCAACATGGAAGGTGATTAAAAAATGGAACAGTATCGCATAGAGCATGATTTGTTAGGTGAAAAAAAGGTGCCAATTGATGCCTACTATGGCATACAAACTCAACGTGCATTGGAAAATTTCCCTATTACAGGCTACAGGCCTCATAAAGAACTAATACTTGCTATGGTTATGGTTAAAAAGGCAGCTGCACTTGCCAACATGCAATTGGGGAAATTAGATAAAAAAAGAGCTGATGCAATTATCCGAGCTACCGATGAAATCTTGTCAGGACAATTCTTAGACCAATTTGTTGTAGATGTTATACAAGGCGGCGCCGGAACATCACTGAACATGAATGTCAATGAAGTAATTGCAAACAGAGCAATAGAGATTCTCGGAGGTAAAAAAGGTGACTACACGCTGATTTCACCAAACTCCCACGTAAACATGTCTCAATCTACTAATGATGTTTTCCCTACTGCTGTTCGAGTTGCCATATTAAAATTAGTGAAAAGCCTTTTGGCAGAATTAGAACATTTGCATGAGGCACTTCTAAAAAAATCCGAAGAGTTTGATGATGTTATAAAAATGGGTCGTACCCATCTTCAAGATGCGGTTCCTATTCGTTTAGGGCAGGAATTTGGAGCATATGCCCGAGTGATTAACAGAGATTTGCTCAGAATCAAAGCAGCTTCCGAAGCTCTAAAAGAAGTGAATATTGGAGCAACTGCTGTAGGTACCGGTCTAAATGCTCAAATAGAATATATCGAATCCACGATAGAAAACCTGAGAAAGATTTCCGGCTTTCAAGTCTATAGTGCTGAAGATTTAGTAGATGCAACACAAAATGTAGATACACTTGCAGCTTTTTCAGGAAGTTTGAAGATTCTAGGATTAAATCTATCAAAGATAGCTAATGATTTAAGATTGATGGCATCGGGCCCAAGAGCCGGCCTTCATGAAATCAACCTACCGCCGGTTCAACCCGGTTCATCGATTATGCCCGGTAAAGTAAACCCTGTAATGGCAGAAGTGGTAAACCAAGTAGCTTTTCAAGTCATGGGAAATGACCACACTGTTGCTCTTGTGGCACAAGCAGGCCAATTTGAACTAAATGTTATGGAGCCGGTAATGGTCTTTAATATAATACAATCTATAGAGATACTTACGAATGTTATAAAGGTCTTTAGAGAAAAGTGCATAATGGGGATAACAGCAAATCGTGAAAGATGCCAAGATATGGTCAATAGAAGTGTAGGAATTATCACGGCATTAGTGCCTCATATAGGATATGAAGGTGCGTCAAAGCTTGCTAAAGAGGTTATAATCAGCGGCAAAAGTGTGCCTGAAATAATCCTCGAAAAGTCTATTTTGACACCGGAAGAAACGAAAGTCATATTGAGTCCTCAGAACATGACGCAACCTATCTATTCTCACAGATAAAAAACTCGCCCCAGGGCGAGTTTATAAGTATCAATCTTTAGAAAAAGCAGGTATTATTTCTTCCATATTGCTTAATTCTATTTCAAATCTATAACTATATCATCTAAGAATACCTCTTTTGGCAATGTCCCTTTCTGCTTTAAATAATCTAATACTTCTTTTTCATCACTTTTAAGAATTGAGGGGCCAATTATCCGATGTCCGTCTTCGCCTAATACTTCAAATTCTACCTTAGGAGTTATAATGAGCTTAGTAGCGTCTTTATCTATTTTCCCATAGGTAGACGAGAATTTCATAAGATTTTTGGTCCCGCTGCCGCCATTGCCTTCACCGGAATACACATTGCCTAAATCATCTTTGACTTCTACTAGAGATGTATATGCGCCAAAGTATCCTTTTATCGCCTCTTCGGGAACCTGCTGACTGTAATGTATGATAGTAGACATAGGGGTGAAGGTTATTTTATCAATCTTTACAGTTGCTCCATCCTTTGTTACGCCTTTATTAGCCACCAAGATGTCTGTATCCGTCTTTTTAATGTTAAAATTAAAAGCCCATTTGCCCTTTATGTCTAAATCTTTGTGATTAGTTATATTATCGAATTTTAATCTGACATCAAGTTCATCGAAAACCTTATCCATAGTCATTCTCATAAAACCGATATAGGTATTTTCATTTACCTTATAGATGCCGCTGCTTCCTGTCATCCCTCCAAAATACCCCTTGATATCAAGGTCATCCCTAATATATATGTCATCACCTAAATCCTTTTCACTTTCTAATGTGTATGTCACCATCACTGTTGTCCCGTCATATATGGCATCGTTTAATGTAATTTTGACATCTTTATCTTCGCATGCCATATCCAACGACTTGGAAAAGTCCTTGTATTCTGCATAGTTTCCATGGGCGTATTCGCTTAAATAGGCAAATACATTTCCGATGATGGGAATTTCCTTGGCTTGGGTGGGAAAGGCCATGCCAAAAGCCGTTGTCCCAATTATTAAAGCTGCTGCCGCTGCTGCTATATGTTTTTTTAGTCCTCTTTTCTTTGTTTTCGCTCTCTTGCTGTATCCTTCCTCGATAGCAAATCTGATAGTATCATCAAGTCTGGATGATACCTTGATTTTATCTAAATCCTTATAATTCACTTACATTCCCCCTCCATATACGTCCTTAGCTTCTTTATTGTTCTTGAAATCTTACTGCTTACCGTCCCCAGAGGTGAATGAACTGTTTCTGCAATATCCCTTATACTCATATCCTCCATATACCGCATTGCAATCAATTCCTTTTCATCGTCCTTTAAATTATCAAGCGCCTTGTGTAAATCTATATTATCTTCTATGCTCGCATCATTATGGGCCGGTATTTTTTCAAATTCCGATGTATCATGAGATATGGAATTTTGGGCCTTTCTCAGATTGTCCTTGCAGGTATTTATGGTTATGCGGGTAATCCATGTATTAAAATACCTGGGTTCTCTTAAGCTATCAATAGACTGTATGGCTTTCACGATAGAATCATGGACACAGTCTAAGGCATCATCTTCATTTTTCATATACATGAAAGCCGTTCTGTATAGCTGGTCTTTTATGGGTTCCAGTAGTTTATAGAAACTTTCTGCATCTTTATTTTTGGCTCGTTTAAAACTTATTTCATCGATCATTTTCTACTCCCTTCTATCGGTAAAAATCTATTTTACCAGTCACCATTCTCGCTCCCTTCCATCTTTTTTTGAAGCTGCTTCATATATTAGACGAATGAAATGGCAAAAACACTGCTAAGCTTTAATAAATTTTGCCGGCATCGCATCGTTAAGCCATATTCCGCTCTCTTTTTGATAAAAATTAATCCTGCATTATAGGTGCCATCAATTCTAAGATTACAGGCTCTTTTGTCCTGCGCCGGCCTGCTTTATATCAGAGAAAAGATGTACATATTGCCTGCCACAAGGTTTTAGCCCGGTCTTTAATATGTTTTCTGCTGACTTAGGTGTTGTACCGTGATATAAAATTTGCGGAGCAAGGAATCTTGAAGCTGCTTTTAACGAAAAAGAAAGCCACAAAATGGCTTTCTTTTTCACTGTCGGTTGGATTATAATAATAATGCCTTGTTTTAATAATTCGCAAGTTATTGCTTTAGCGACTATCTACGCCCCGTATCACTCCAAAACTGATACCGGTCAGCCGTTCAATTTGCCTGATGGATAAGCCTTTTTCCCTACACTGTTTTATGACTTTATTGCGCTTACCCTTTTCAAAAAGCGCTATCTCGCTTGGGCTCTGGACATCGCATATACTTTTAATAAAATCGGTAGCTTGCATATCATTTAATCTGACACCTTGATCATAGTCCAGGCATCGGTCCTGATTTTCCGCTAAGTTAAATTCCTCAAATAATTTTATTGCCTTTACCCTATCGCTAGAAAAGAGGCTGAGCCCAAATTCAGTATCACAAAGTCTTGGCTCTTCAATATACTCATGATAGCTGCTCCATGGGTAATCAGCTATATTTTCCACTATTCCGGCATTGTATGGGTTTTGATGAATGTAGCGGAGCACTGTTAGAAAATAACTGTCCGTCTCCACCGCTTCACTTTTATATCGATCCTGGAACAAATGACCCCGGCGGCCATATTTCCGGTTATACCAATATACATAACTAGCTCCGATTCTTCTAAACACTATCCCCAAGTCTTCTTCTGCTTCCTTTATCAATAAATGAATATGATTACTCATAAGACAGTAGGCATAAATTATGTAGCCGCTTTTTTCCTTGGTGTGCTTCAGTGTCCGCAGAAACTTTTGATAATCTTCGTCATCCTCAAATATGATTTGGTGGTTAACGCCTCTTAACATCACGTGATAAATCCCGGTACTGCTTTTATCTCTCGCTGCTCTTGGCATATTCTCGCCCCTGATGTAAATTGTAAACTAAAACAGCATAAAAGGCAACACAAAATAGCACAAAAGAACCGTCCCTCTGTGTACTTATTTGTTCAACTCTTCTTCTAGTAGTTTATTTAAAAGCTGAGGGTTGGCTTTTCCTTTTGTAAGTTTCATAGCTTGACCTACAAGATATCCCATTGCTTTCTTTTTGCCGGCTTTGTAATCTGCTATCGATTGCTCATTCTCTTCAAGAACCTGCTTTACTACCTTTAAAAGGGCATCCTCATCGCTTATCTGCACTAAGCCTTGTTCTTCAATTATTGTGCCGGGCGCTTTGCCGGTTGCAAACATTTCATCAAATACTTTCTTTGCTATGGTAGTGCTTATAGTTCCTTCATCGATGTATTCTAAGAGCTGTGCTAAATATGCAGGGGGAAACGGTATATCCGAAGGAGATAAGCTTTTTTCATTTAATACCCTTAGGACATCCCCCATCAGCCAATTGCTTACGGCTTTTGCGTCTTTGTAAATTGCTGCGCATTCTTCGAAGTAATTCGCTAAATCCTTTGAGGATGTTAGAACCATTGCATCATATTCAGGCAGGCCATATTGGGCTATAAAGCGGCGATATTTTTCGTCAGGCAGCTCAGGAAGACTTTTTCTTATTTCTTCTACATATTCTCTGCTCAATACTATCGGAACAAGATCCGGTTCAGGAAAATATCTGTAATCATGGGCTTCTTCTTTGCTCCTCATTGGCACTGTTTCACCATTTGCTTCATCCCAGCGGCGAGTTTCATGGACCGTAGCCGTCTCATGCACAATGGCATCATGATGGCGCTTTTCTTCGTATTCCATAGCTTTAATAGCTGCTTTAAATGAATTAAGATTTTTCATCTCGGTAATTGCCGTGGCTCTTGATCCATCACTTGATACGGCATTTACATTTACATCGCAGCGTAAAGACCCTTCTTCCATTTTGCAGTCGGATACCTCTATATACTGAAGTATCGCTTTTAACTTATCAAGAAAAGCCCCTGCCTCCGCCGCCGAATTCATATCAGGCTCAGTTACTATTTCTATCAGCGGAACCCCTGATCTGTTGTAGTCTACCAGTGAGCTATCGCCCCACCCTTCATGCAGTAGCTTTCCTGCATCTTCTTCTATGTGAACCCGCCTGATGTTTATCCGTTTAGGACCGTTGTCGGTTTCTATATCTATATACCCACCTACACACAAAGGCAAATCATATTGAGATATTTGATACGCCTTGGGAAGATCCGGATAATAGTAATTTTTTCTGTCCATTTTGCTAAATTCCGAAATAGTGCAGTTTAATGCTAATCCGGCTCTTACAGCATATTCTATAGCCTTTTTATTGGGCACCGGCAGCACGCCCGGCATTCCTGTGCATATAGGACAGCATTGGGTATTAGGCTCTGCTCCAAATTGGGTGCTGCAGCTGCAAAACATCTTGCTTTTTGTAGCCAGTTCGGCATGGACTTCTAAACCTATAAGAGTCTTTATATCCATTTCCTTTTATCACCTTTCGTCAGGTTTCTTATTGTGAAATTCTGTATTCTTTTCAAAGGTATAAGCAACACGCAGTATAGTCTCTTCGTCAAATGCCTTTCCTATAATTTGCAGCCCTATCGGTAAGCCGCGGCTGTCGAATCCGCAGGGCATTGACAAGGCCGGCAGGCCTGCTATATTAACAGGTACTGTGCAAACATCTGATAAGTACATCTCCATGGGGTTATCTATGCGTTCTCCGATTTTAAATGCCGTCGTAGGAGATGTAGGAACTATTAATACATCATATTTTTCAAAGGCCTTCTTGAAATCTTCTGTTATAAGTGTGCGCACTTTGAGTGCTTTCAGATAATAGGCATCGTAATACCCGGAGCTTAGTGCATAAGTCCCTAACATTATCCGGCGCTTAACCTCACTGCCGAATCCTTCGCTGCGTGTCTTTTTATACATATCTATCATATCTTCATAGTTTGCCGCTCTGTAGCCGTATTTTACCCCATCATATCGTCCAAGATTAGAGCTTGCCTCAGCCGAAGCTATTAGATAGTAAGCCGACAGGGCATAATCCGTATATTTGAGCGAAGTTTCTTCATAATCTGCTCCCAAGGTTTTAAGCAATTCAATTGCGTCTATTACAGCTTTTTTCACTTCTTCATTTATGCCTTGGCCAAAGTATTCCCTCGGGACACCTATTTTGAGACCTTTTACGTCGTCTATTAAAGCAGACTTATAATCCGGACATTCCCTTACAGCAGATGTAGAGTCGTTTGCATCGTGACCTGCTATGGCATTTAGTACCATGGCGCAGTCTGTCACATCTTTTGTAAAGGGTCCTATCTGATCCAAAGAGGATGCAAAAGCTATAAGGCCATAACGGGATATTGCTCCATAAGTAGGTTTCATGCCTACAACTCCGCACAGAGAGGCGGGCTGTCTGATGGAACCTCCCGTATCAGAACCTAACGTAAAAAATGCCTCATCCGCTGCAACAGCTGCAGCCGACCCGCCGCTAGAACCTCCCGGCACTCTGGAAATATCCCAAGGGTTTTTTGTTTTTTTAAACGCAGAGGTTTCCGTGGAGGATCCCATGGCAAATTCGTCCATGTTCAGTTTCCCAAGAATTATATCATGTCTATCTTTGAGCTTTTTAACTACAGTAGCGTCATAAGGCGGAACAAAATTTGCCAACATTCTGGATGCGCACGTAGTCGTCATGCCTTTTGTACACATATTGTCTTTTATCCCTATCGGTAGACCGCCTAAGGGTTCAAGTTCTTTTCCTGATGCAATTAATCTATCCACCTCGTCAGCTTGTTTGAGAGCTTGCTCAGTATCAAGGTAAAGATATGCATCAATGTCTTTTTCCACATCTTCGATACGTTTTATGACCGATTGGGTAAGCTCACGGCAGCTTATTTCACGTTTTTTTAGCATATCATAAGCCTGGCAAGCAGTAAGTCTATATAATTCCACCTAATTACACCCCTTATTCCACAATTTTAGGCACTTTAAAGCAGCCGCTTTCCACTTCCGGTGCGTTGCTGAGCAATACACCTCTATCAAGGGAGGGTTTGACTTCGTCTTCTCGAAAAACATTAGTCATGGGTAAAACATGTGCTGTAGGTTTTACGTTATCTGTATCTAGTTCTTTTAAGCGTTCGGCATGTTCTAGTATTTGGCTTAAATGATTTGCGTATATTTCTTTTTCTTCTTGCGAAAGTATTAGTCTTGATAATGAAGCTATATAATCTACTTCTTCCGGTTTAACTTTCATTTGCAACACCTCACTGGCATTTTATCACTATTTAGCTTCTGATTCAACAAAAGTGCCGCTTCCTAAATATGTTAAAACTCGCTTATATATCTTTCTATCTCCCACAAAGATACCTTTGTCTTGTATTCGTCCCACTCTAATTTTTTGGCTTCTACATATTTAGTATAAATATGTTCACCTAAGGCTTCGCGAATCAGAGGATCCTTTTCCATCTCGCAAATAGCATCTTCTAAATTCTGGGGCAGGCTTTCTATGGCATACTCTGCTCTTACATCCTGGTTCATGTCAAATATGTTTTTATCAACAGGTGGAGGTGGTTGAATTTTATTTCTTATTCCGTCAAGACCGGCCTTTAGCATTACTGCCAGTGCAAGATAAGGATTGGCTGTAGGATCCGGATTGCGCAGCTCAAGTCTTGTTGCAGATCCGCGTTTTGCCGGAACACGTATTAACGGGCTGCGATTTTTAGGAGACCAAGCTATATAAAGAGGAGCTTCGTAGCCTGTTACAAGTCTTTTGTAGGAATTTACTGTCGGATTTGTAATAGCCGTTATTCCTTTTGCATGTTTCATAAGGCCGCCCATATAATAATAAGCTTCTTGGCTCAAGCCTAGCACACCGCTGGGGTCATCAAATATATTTTTACCGTTTTTAGAGAGCGACTGGTTTGTATGCATCCCCGAGCCGCTTATACCGTATATAGGTTTGGGCATAAAGGTTGCATGTAAACCATGGCGTTTGGCAACTGTGCGGACCACCATTTTAAATGTCATTATCTTATCAGCCGTCATAAGGGCATCATCATATTTAAAATCAATTTCATGCTGCCCGGGAGCGCCTTCATGATGGGATGCCTCAATTTCAAAACCCATTTGCTGCAGCGTAAGGCACATATCCCGGCGTGCATCTTCACCTAAATCTACCGGAGCTAAATCAAAATAACCGGCTTTATCATGAGTGTTAAGTGTAGGCTTTCCTTCTGCATCCGTTAAAAACAAGAAAAATTCGCATTCGGGTCCCACCGACATTTCATAGCCCATTTGAGCAGCTTCTGCCAGCGCTTTCTTTAACACATTCCGAGGGCATCCGATAAACGGCGTGCCGTCAGGATTGTAAGTGTCGCATATGAGGCGAGCTTCCTTGCCGTTGTTCTGCCCCCATGGAAATATTACAAAACTTGATGGGTCAGGTCTTAAATACATATCTGATTCCTCAATGCGCACAAATCCCTCAATAGAAGACCCGTCAAACATGATTTCATTATTTAGAGCTTTTTCCAGTTCTTTTACTGTTATAGCTACATTTTTCAGCACACCGAATATGTCGGTAAATTGCAGCCTTATAAACATGACATTTTCATCTTTGGCCATTCGCATTACATCTTCTTTTGAATACTTTGGCATAAATATGCGCTCTCCCGTTTATTAAATTTTTAGGATGTAAATAAGAAAAAGGCGCCTTAACGCTTTTAATGTTAAGAACGCCATTCCCCCTTTGCAAAAAATTACAATTTATATTATCAAAAACAATTTACAAATGCAATAAAAATTTTTTATTAAATGTTTAAGGCCGGACTCTAAATAAAGTCCGGCCTTTTGTTGTCTTGTTATGCTGTTTGTGTTATTATTCTATTAAGCTCAGTTTTTATTGTGACCATGGCTAATTAGCTTTCTTCATAGCTGATTTCCATGGTTACTTTTTTCTCTAAAAGAAATCCGTAGGCTATGGCAAAAGCAAAGATGCAGAGATTACCGATAACCGCAGCCTTAGAAATATTTCTTGCCAGCAGGAAGGTTTGCACTATATTTATTCCTACAGAAATCAGCGCAAAAAACCAAAGCATACCACTGCTTACATGAAACTTGGATTTTTTCCATATTTCAGGGATAACCTTAGGCAGTCTCACTATGGAAACAGAAAGAACTATTAAAAACCCCCGGTTTATAAATAGTACCATGTTTCCTACAAATCCAATATCCCATCCTGTCAAAATCGGCAGCATTCCAACTATATAGAAAAGCAAGAGCAGGTAAACCGGCGTCTTATATTTTGGATGAAGCCTGCCGAGGGTTTTAGGAAACCAGCCGTCAACACATGCCTGAAGCACTGGTTTTGTCATGCCGCCTATTTGAGAATTTAGGGTAGTTGTCAGTGCAAAAAGCGCTCCACATACTATAAAAAATACATATAGAGGCTTTGGAAGGATTTCAGCCGCTACTACTGTTAGCGGCTTATTTGCAACCTCCGGCACAGGAAGAACTCCGGCTGCAACAATTGACATCAAACCGTAAAGAAGGGCAACGCCCAATGTCGCTACTACTATCACAAATGGCATGTCTTTTACCGGATCTTTTGCTTCCGCTCCGTAGTTTAGTATGATACTTGCTCCACCTGTAGCAAAGGTCAAAAACGCAGCTGTGGAAAGGAGTCCAATTATGCCTGACGTCATATAATATGGTTCGCTAAAAAACCCCGGCTGCACTTTAGGTATTCCAAATGCTGTAAACACCGCAAGAGCGGTCGCCAGAACCACAACCATTATGTTTTGCAGCTTTGCAGCCTGCTGTATTCCAAAATAGTTCGTTATAAAAAATAGCGTCATTATGCCGCCGGCCACAAGTTTGTGAGGCACTCCCGGCACAAGAGACAGAAAATAATCAGCAAATGAAAGTGCATACATTGCTATTGATATATTGCTTACGATATATGTAATTATATACATACCGGCCCACTTAGGACTTGTCAAAAATGCTATCTGAGTATAATTTCCTCCTCTCATTCTCACTGTCCCGCCCAATATTATAACAGGAATTTCCTGTATAAGCACAAAAACTGCAGCAATCAGAAACGCCCAGAATACTGATTTACCCGTCATACCGATAGCAATTCCGGTCATCGACATAATGCCTGCTCCGATAATTTGACCTACAGCCATCGCCATAAGGTCCCATCTGCCTAGAACCCTGTTTAGATCCTTGGTGCTGACAGTCGTATCGTCCATTGCCTTCTCTCCTTATGCAAGTTTTATTTTAGTTGTATTCCTCATTTATTGCTTTGGCTATTCTCTCAAGCCCCTCTTTAAGCAATATTTTCGGGCATGCAAAGTTTAGCCTTATAAATCCGTCTCCTCCATTTCCAAACCATGTTCCACCGTCCAACGCTACCCTTCCCTTGCCATAAACAAGGCTTTCTAGTTTTTTGCCATCCTTTTCATATCCTCTAAAATCAAGCCAGCCCAGGTAAGTGCCTTGTGGGTCAATAAGTTTTGCTTTCGGAAGATGCTTTTTTAAGTATTCATGGATAAATTCAATATTCCCCTCAAGATAGGCCAAAAGTTGATTTAGCCAGTCTTCCCCCTCGTTATATGCAGCTTCAAGCGCCACAATACTAAAGGGGTTTTGACCGCCGATTGCATTTTTCTCCAAAATCCTTTGAAATCTTTCTCGAAGCAGGGGATTTGGTATAATGATATTGGAAGCCTGCATGCCGGCAAGGTTAAAGGTTTTGCTTGGTGCAGTGCATGTGATAGAGTTTAGGGCAAATTCTTCTTTTATAGATGCAAACATGGTGTGCTTATACCCTGAAAAAACTAAATCGTTGTGAATTTCATCAGCAATAACTAAAACATTATTTCTGCAGCATATGTCTCCTATTTTTTCCAGTTCTTCTTTTGTCCATACTCTTGATACGGGATTGTGGGGACTACATAATATAAATAGCGTGACCTTTGGGTCTTTCGCCTTGTTTTCAAAGTCTTCGAAATCCATTTCATAGTATTCGCCATTAAATTTAAGTGTGCTGTCTATTATGTGACAGCCGTTGTTTTTTATTGCGTCATGAAAAGGGTAATATACCGGATTTTGAATTATTATTTTGTCACCGGGTATGCAGAAAGCCTGAATTGCGTAGTTTATGGCAGGCACGACACCAGGGGTAAAATTAATCCACTCCTTTTCTATTTCCCATCCATGCCGCCTCTTTGTCCAGTTTATTATCGATTCATAATACGAATCAGTTCTGCTGCTATAACCATAAATCCCATGCTCAGCTCGCTTTACCACCGCATCGATAATAGGCTGAGCTGCCTTAAAGTCCATATCGGCTACCCAAAAAGGCAGAACATCCTCTGCGCCGAACATTTCTTTTAACGTATTCTTGTCCCATTTCGCCGAATTTGTTCCTGAGCGATCAATTATTTCATCAAAATCATACTTCAACAAAACCCTCTCCTTTGCATTTATTGTCTGGAATTTTTCTTCCGGCCTAGGCCGGTTTGTCCAATATCTCTGTTATACTCACCCCCAGTGCCTCAGCAATAATTTTTAGCTCATTGGCCTTCAGAAATCGCGTATTGTTTTCTATTTTGCTAATCTGAGATTGGTTAAATATCTTAGTCCTCCTTGCAAGCTCAGATTGAGAAAGATTATGCTGCTTTCTGATTTGTTTTATCTTCTGGCCAAACATAAGCGAGCCTCCTTTTAATTCTATTATAGAATTAATTAGAATAATTTTCAAATCAATAATTCCAAAATAAACTTAATAGGCTTAATTTATTCGTTCTTTTCTTGATATACCTTGCTATTTCTCTCTTATTTAAGTAAAATGAATATATCGAAATTCTATTTTGGAATTTTTTAGAGGGGTTATAAATATGAATGTAGGAAAACACCTTAAAGATATTAGGATGGCAAAGAAGATAACAACATATGAATTATCTGAAATTACTGGCATATCTCAACCTGTCATAAGCAAACTAGAAAATAACAACCGAAAAGCCGACATCGAGACACTAGAAAAGATATGTGAGGCTTTGGGTATTACACTGGTGGACTTTTTTAGCACAGATGCGGAAGAAATGCCTCCTGAGTATCTGCGCCTTATGCAAAATGCAAAAAATCTTACACCTAAACAACTGAAAATATTAAATGATATCATAGAAAACTTTTAGCCACTTTTTGCTTCTGATTTCCTGTTCCTTAATCGATATACCAAAGTTATGATATATAAACTATCGTTAAACATCTTGAAGTATTTAGCAAAAATCTTAAAAGTGATAGATGCATTTCCAATTATAATAATTCATAAAGATGAAAGGATGACGATAGTGTAAAATATTTCTAGGTTTTTTGCAGGAAAAATTCATTCGGACGTAGAAAAAAGACCTCACCATCCTTTCCACAGGATGAGTATAAACTCATAGAAAGGTGAGGTCTTTATGGAACTAATTCGACTTGTAATGGATAAATTCCTGCTTGTAGAAGAAAAAATATTTAAGCTTTTAGATGGGAGCTATACATACCCTGAATTTGAACAAGAGCTAAAGGAAGTACTAAGCGATCTAGGTAAAGATGTATGCCAAGATGTACTAAATGAACTAGATGAAAAGATATACAAGGACAAAGATAAGAGAAAGGACTGGAAGGTGGTACAAAAGGGCTGTAAAAGGACAATCGTAACACCCTTTGGAGACGTAAACTACGAGAGAAGGTACTACAAGAACAAAAGTACAGGCAAAAGAGCTTATCTTTTAGATAATGCGATAGGAATAGAAAAACATGAAAGGATAGATACCGCATTAAGAGCTGACATAGTAGATATTTCAACTAACCTTTCATATCAAAAAACTAAAGATGAACTTACAAGATATACAGGTAAAGCAAGTCTTAGCCGCCAAACGGTAATGAACACCATAAGAAAGACAAAACAGATTGCATCAAATGAAAAAGTAAATGCTAAAAAGACTGTAAATACCCTTTATATAGAGGCGGACGAAGATCATATACATCTACAAAACGGCAAATCATGCGAAGTAAAGCTCGTATATGTCCATGAAGGGAAAAAAGAAACTTTAAAGGGAAGATATGCCCTTAAAAACCCCATGTACTTCTCAGGGATATATGAGAAAGAAGAAATAGAAGACCTATGGGAAAAAGTATGGGAATACATCAAAGATACATACGAGGAGGACAAAATAGAACGCATATACATCTTTGGTGACGGAGCAAAATGGATAAAATTCGGCGTAGACTACCTTCCCAATACAGTTTACGTCCTAGACCTTTTTCACCTTCAAAAATACATAACATCCGCGTTAAAAGACGATAAAAAATCAAAGAAAAAGCTGCTAAAAGCTATCTTTAAAAAAGATATACAAACAGTAAATGACATTCTAAATGAAAAACTTAAAACACAGATAGAATCAAAAGACCAGATAGAAAAATGCATAACTTACGTAAATAGCAACTTAGACGGCATATTATCCTACAGCATTTACAAGGATGAAATCATAGGCTGCAGTGCCGAAAGCCATGTAAGCCATGTGCTTTCAGAAAGGCTTTCAAGAGGTCCTATATCGCAGAGTAAAGCCGGGGCACATAAAATGGGAAAGCTTCGCGCTGCAAAAGCAAGCGGCATATCTGTTAAAGATGCCATATTAAAGGAGCGCTATAAATCTTTAGAACCAATTAGCCTTTTACCAGATGTTATCTCTTATGAAAAACAAAAACTAAAGAAGGCAACTTCAATGATACGTGCAGGTGGGACATCTCTTCCCATCTTAAACTACAAGAAGAGCTTTACATCAGATGCCATTAAATCTCTTCTTGAAAGCTGCAGTATTTAAAATCAATAAGTTAAAACAGATTTAATTTCTTTTGCTTGTTCTGTATAAGGTTGGCAGAGGTCTTACAAAAAAACCTAAGATTACTTGACGCGATCAAGGATGACAGTTTAATAGAAAATTATAGAAATTCATGCTATAATGGTTATAGAAAGGAAGAAGGTGATGGATATGGCGGAAAAGGAAATCGATGGCAGAGGCGCAGGAAATGACGGACAAAACGCAAAAAGACCTGCAGAACCGAAGATTTATGCATCCGGATATTTTTATCTGTCACAGCAAATAAACGATTTAAGAGACGTATGGATGCAAAATTTGATAGAGTAGATACTAAATTTGAGGTAGTTCATGGAGAAATAAAGGATCTATCAGATAAAACTAATACAAGGTTTGAGTCCCTAAAAAAAGAGATAGACTCAAGGTTTGATAAAGTAGATACAAAATTTGAGGTAGTCCATGGAGAAATAAAAGCTCTGTCAGATAAAACTGATGCTAAGTTTGAGTCTATGAGAAAGGAAATGGACTCAAGGTTTGATAAAGTAGATGAGAAATTCGATGACATTCATAAAGAAATCATTGGGATTCAAAAATGGGCATTTGGATTAATAGTGACGGTCATAATAGGTTTTATTGCTGTGTACTTTAAATAAGCAAGTACCGGTTAACTTACCAGGCACTTGCTTATTTGCTTATTAAGATTTAGTTGCTGGCGTGCCAATATTTTCGGATTTTATAATTTCTTCAGGCGTCATATGCTTTAGTTTATAAATATAGGTGCCTTTTGCAAAATTTGCTATAAGATTTACTCCCGGGATTCCGATTTTTGCAATAAGCCAGATGCCCAACCGGCGAAGTCCATAACCTATACCAAAGATTTTTCCTATTTTAAAAGACGGCAGAAAAGCATAAAATCTCTTTAATGCCCTTATTATTTCTATTTGGAGCTCCCAAGGGCTCATCTTTTTTGGTATAAATGTTACATATGCCATATTAAATAGGCTCCAATCTTTTGTCATCATCCTGTTTTCTTTTTCATATTGTTCATATACTGCGGTTTTCGGGAATGGTGTAAGAATTGCAGGCTGAAGCTGATAAGCATTGATTTTATTTGCAAAATCAACACTTTTTCTAATATCTTCTTTACCGTCATCATCAATGCCTAGCACTAAACTTGCAATAATTCTGATTTTGTGGCGGGATAAAGTCTCTGCACATTTTTCTATATCTTCAACCGTCTGGTGTTTATTTATTGTATCTAATGATTTTTGATTTAACGATTCAATTCCTATAAGCACCCTTGTAAGATGCGCTCTTTCCAAAAGATCCAATAATTCTTCATCATTTGCCATGTCGGTCCTGCCAAAGAAAAATGTTTCTCTAAAAACAAGGTCCTCTTCTATCATTCTACGGCAAATTTCTTTTGCTCTTTTTTTATTTGCAGTAAAATTATCATCTTCAAAGTTCATGTATTTAAAACCAATGCTTTTATAGTATCTAAGTTCTTCCATCACACTATCAACACTTCTTTCCCTATAAGGATGGAACATGCGTGAAGTAGTGCAAAAAGAACAGCAAAAAGGGCATCCTCTTGTTGTCATAACATTTGCGCATGAGCAGGGAGTTTTTAAAAGAGAATAATCAGGAAACGGTGCATCATCAAGATTTTCAAGGCGCGGTGCATAAACTATTTTGTCGGTGATTTTGCCTTCTATGACGTCGCGTATTACGGTTTCAGCTTCTCCCACAACCACTTGATCTGCGTGTAAAGCCGCTTCTTCAGGTAATGCGCTTGCATGCATCCCACCTATAATAACACGCCCTTTTGTTTCTTTGTGTAACCTATCTGCGAGAAAATACGCTCTTGGAGCAGTTGATGTCATTGTTGATATACAGTATACATCAGCATCCATGATTTTGGAGTAATCAACATTTGCATAAAGTTCTTCATATACAGAGACATCATGGCCTGCATCCTTTAATATTCTGCCAAGAATTAATGGACCTGTGATGGAGTTTCTCTGTCCGTAAACCTTGCTCCCCAACCTGTAGAGGAACATCCGGCATAAATCACTGGCCGGCGTTATAAATACTACTTTCATCTCACACACTTCCTGTAAATAGAATATATAAATAATTGTATCACTTTTATTTAGGTTATGTCGAATATTTGCAAAATTACATTTTCTGATGATTTTACTTATTATCAGTAAAAGATAAGAAACATAAATATTTTATACTTAGTGAATATATGGTATAATGTAATAAATTTTAATATTTCTATTGGAGGCCAAAATTATGGAAAAACCAAAAAGGGCTGAGGTCGTCCGTTTCCTAATCGGTCTTGGAATAGTAGGCTATGCGGTCGCTATGTTTATTCATGTGCTTATACTAAAAAATGCTTTGAACATGTTTGTTTATGCGTTTATTGGCACACCATGGGGTCTAATAGCACTATTTTCGTTAATTCCTGGTACTTATTTTATGCTTGTATCTAAACCTAGGTGGCAACTTGATGTGATTATGGGCATTTTAGGTGTAATTAGTATAGTATTGTCTAGCACTTTAAAGGCCGGTTAATTTCAAGCTTAATTTAATAATTGATATTTAGTGAAAAAAGGCACATTAATAAGATTTAGCCTTAAAATCATATCTTAGTATTGTAAAACCGCGAAAATTTATCCAAATTTATCTTGCTTATTCATTTACTTATATATAACAGGATGTATAATATATACAATGTGTAGTAGATTGTATTATAACATAAATCAGAAACTGATCTGGGGAGTGGACAACTTATGAAAAAGAAAGCAAAAGGGAAAATTGTAATGGTGGGTGCGGGCTTCGTAGGTTCAACTATTGCTTATACGGCAGTGGTAAGCGGAATCGCATCTGAAATTGTTTTTGTCGATGTCAATCGGGACAAGGCTGAAGGAGAAGCTATGGACATGAGCCATGGACTTGCTTATGTAAAGCAAGTAGACATTAGGGCAGGCGAATATAGTGATTGTAAAGATGCCGATATCGTCGTTATAACTGCAGGCATCAACAGAAAACCCGGACAGTCGCGGCTAGACCTTGCAAAAATCAACGTTAAGATTGTTCAAGATGTGATTGTAAATGTTACCAAGTACACCAGTGATGCTATTATTTTGGTAGTATCGAATCCAGTGGATATTCTTACTTACTTTGCTCAAAAGATATCCGGTTTACCTCGTTATCAAGTTATAGGTACAGGCACAACACTGGATACGGCACGATTTAAGTATTTAATTGGCAAAAACTGTGAAGTCAACGTAAGAAATGTTCATGCTTACATAATAGGTGAACACGGTGACAGTGAAGTGCCTTTGTGGAGCACTGCAAATATCGCCGGTAAACCATTAGAGGAATTTTGGGCAGATTCGGGTAAGGACGGTGCTGTAGAAAAGTCAAAATTAATAGAAGATGTTCGAGATGCGGGTGCTGAGATAATAAAAAAGAAAGGTGCAACATATTATGGCATCGGTCTTACTACAACAAACATTCTTTCAGCAATGCTGGGCAACGAAAATTCTGTATTGACTGTTTCAAGCGTGCTAGACGGCGAATACGGAATAAAAGATGTGGCTTTGAGTTTACCGTCGGTAGTAAATGTTAAAGGTATAGACAGAATATTTAATATTAACATAAGTGAAGACGAACAATTGATGTTAAATGAATCAGCTACTAAACTAAAAGAAACAATAAGGCAAGTGGAAAATGAATTAAAATAATTATCAAGTTCAGTTTTGTCCTGTCCTTATACTCCTTTATTTTATAGTGTAGTGGCACAAGGGAATGGCAAAGAACACAAGGGGTCAGTCCCCTTGTGTTCTTTAGTCCCCTTGTGTTCTTTGCCGCACCTGTCTGTTTTCGAAAAAGTAGGGCACTAGGTCTTTTCAGTTAGTTAATATACTTTTTCACATCATCTAAGCTTTCATAGTCAAAGATGCCATCAATTATTATCTCTAAGGTAACTGAATCCAGCTTTGATATCTTGGATTTAAGTTCTTCCGGCAAAGGGCCGAACTTTTTAGTCAGAAGCTTTATTGCAGTAGTTATTCTTTCTTCCCTTTTTCCTTTTTCAAGCCCTTTTTCAAGCCCTTTTTCCATTCCTTTTTCTAGTCCTTCTTTTAAACCTTCTTTTAAACCTTCTTCTCTAAGTTTTTCAGCAAGTGTCATCACAACTTCACTCCCTTCGGGATAAGTAGTCTCGATTTTCTTAACTATCTTGCTAACGTCCGAGCTTGTTAAGCTCTTATCTACACTGAATATATAGCGCATAAGTGTTTCAAAGTATTCTGTTGCTGTTTGTTTATCTTCAAGTTCTTTTAGATATGCTATTGCTCTATCAATAGAATCCCATGCTCCTTTACCGCTTTTAGTAAATATGTCTCTTACTGTGGTAAAAAATATTTTAAGTTGTGCTTTTCCTTTTATTTCTTCATCTGTAAATCTTGATATATCGTAAAGTAAATATTCATAGTTTGGTATGTATGCTTTTACATCTTCGGTAAGCTTATCATATCCATTTATCATCTCTTTAAGAGCGGTACTTGCTTTCCATCTTTCTTTTCCGTGGTATATTACAAGAGGTATTATTATTGGAAGTTTATTTAGCTGTTCCTTTCTAACCTTTGCTTCCCAGATTTCTATCATATACTTTAAGAGTTGAAATGCTATGTCCTTTGATGGATAGCTTTTATGTTCAAAGAGAAAGTAGATATAGCCTTGTGTATTATTTATGTTTACTTTAAAGAGAAGATCTGAAAAGTTTTCTTCTAAGTCCTTGTTTATAAAGCTGTCTTTTTGAAGTTCAATAGTTTTAAGGTCTATAATGTCTAATATGCTTTGAGGCAAGTAGTTAGTAAAAAAGTCCTCTGCTACTTCTACATTGCCGAATATTTCTTTAAAGAATTTGTCATGGGGATTTTGGATTCCCATTTCATCACCTCTTTACCCTATTATACCTTATAATTTAAGAAGATAGTAGGGTTAAGATTTTAAGAAACAAGTAGGACAGAGGGACTGACCCCTTGTGTTGTCTTGCCAGCAGCTCGTCATTCCCAAACAGCGTGAAAGCAACACAAAAGAACACAAAAGAACCGTCCACGCGTGCAGTTACTGTTTTTATGTATAAGAAAAAGGCCCTAACCCCGCTTATATCAAGGGTTTAGAGCCTCCTTACATGCCTAAATTAGTCTTCATTCATATAATGAGTATCATTATGCATACTGATAGGTTTTATAAGCTTATAATTCATAAAGGTTTTCTAATTTTATTAGTTCATAAACCTTACATATTGTTTCAAATCATCACCGTTTTCAGTGATATCGATATAGCCTTCATTTTCATAGAATCGGCATAATTTTTCAATACGCTTGCATTCTATAAGTATAAGCCTTCCACCTACTATATCTCTAGCACTGCCTATTAAATCATAACAATCTTGAAGTATCTTTTTCCCGTTAATAACTGATTTATCGTAATCGGAAGACCTTCCAAGTTGTCCTATTAAATAGGCTACAATGTTTTCGTCTTTATCGGCCAGCTTTCCAAGTTTCCTCTGAAGTGTTTTTGACATAGTATTTATTACCGGAATTCTTATTGTTTTTAAAGCCAGTGAAAAGAATGCCACCACTTTAAGTTTACCTGTTTCTTCAAGGTATTCTTCATCAAAATAAACATAAGTCCTGCATTTATCTCGTTTCTCATATTCGATAGCTTTATTCCTCATGAAATCGGTAATATCTTCATCTTTATTACAACAAAAAAGAGAGAGCGAGTCTCTCCATAAACTCTCATCAATGTCTTCAGATTCAATTAGGCTTTGGAGCGAAGTATAGCCAATAATCTTTCTTCTCTCCTTCTCATATCTGAAATAGCATTTTTGGAGTTTATATTTAAAGGTTTGATGTTTTGAATACCTTTCTCTAGCCTTTCAACCGTCTCTTTTTTTGTTATGGCAAAATCCTTTGAAAATGAAACTGTAGCCATAATATCACCTCTTTCAATCTAGCTATCCTAGTTAATATTATATAATAGAATGAATTGAAAATCAAAATTTTTTATTGGCCGAGACAGCTTATATTACTACTATTATAATTATACCCGCTTTGCTTTAAAAGGTTAAATCCAAAATTTTTTATTAATTTTTAGGCATTCCACTCATAGCCTCTTTTTGCCATGTATTCTGCCATTTCCTTATGGTCTTTGAATCCCTCTTGCTTTGCAATCATCATAGGGTCTGCATTTGCCTTTTTAAAGGCAGTGATGATGCTTGCAACCTTTGTGGGTGCATAGCTTTTTGGGTCCTTTTGAGTTTATCTGCTATATTTTCATTTGGCACATACTGCCCGCTTTCGCTGTCATATTTAAAGTTCTTCCTTCTCATATACATGTCAAGACTTCTATAGTTCTTATATCCCAGCTTTTGTGCAGCTTCATCCCTTGTCATAAACTTTAAGAGCTCTATTATCTTTCTTACCCTTGTATCATAAATCGGTTTATTATCGCTCATTTTTTCCCTCCTATCAAATACAAAAAAAGCACCCGCTTTTTAGATGCCCTATCTTGTGCTTTCAATTTTCATTTCTCGAAGTATAGACTTTAGCTTTTGAGTAAGGGTTGGTGTGTTTTTGCCAAAGGTAACGTTGAGCTTAAAGCCACCGGCTTCATAAATTTCCTCTACTTCTGTAATACGGGTATCCATGGTGATATTCCAATCCTTATTTTGTACAGTCACGATATCCCCCACATCCCAGTCCTTCTGATACTGAAATGGACCCTTGATAAGTACCTCGGATTGAAGCAATATAATCCTTTTGTGTTCAGCAAGTTATCTAAATCCTAGGTAGCTTTAGCATCGGCTCCCTTAGTCTCTACAGACTTTTGATGGGCTTCTTCCAGTGCCTTTACCTTTTGTCTTTGCAGCTCTGTCTGTTTGGTTAGACTATCAGATTTAAGTTTTAAGCTGTCTAATTCTTTACCGTGCTTTCCCATCTCGGCACTTGCTAGCTTAAATTCGGACTGCACCTTTCTCATCTCTCGGTTTAAACTACTTATTCCATTTTGAAAGTCAATGGAGTCCAGACCTATTTTTACATTTAGCTGCCCGGTTTCTTTAGCCAATTTCTCACCACCTTTTGGCATGAAAAAAGCACCTGATTGCAAGGTGCCTGCTTAAGGTTTAAGTATGCGGTTCTATTCCTCGTCCAACCGATAACTTATCGTTCTTTGCTTTCCCAATACTTCTTTGCGTTATCATATATCTCATCTAAAGACATGCCCTCAAAGATTTCATCTTCTAGTTTTAAATAATCTTCTTTGCTTATGCCCTCAGCATAGCGTATAAACCTTAAAAATCCAGAATATCCTAATTCCTTTATCAACGCCCTAGAACCTTTTTCTATAATTTCTCTATCTGTAAATTTACTTTTCTCATTCAATAACATCAATGTCCATCTCCTTTCTCAGAAAATCTATGGGATTGTATAGTTTAATATTCTTAATTGTATCCTTTAATCTATCTCTGTTTTTTTCTACTGTTTTTATAAATTTATCATCACGGGTTATAAAGTATTCGCAATTCCCATAGACAGCTGATGTAAGATGTAATGGATCTTTATTTTTACAGTATCTACTAACAGATTTTTTACTTTGATAGCTCTTCAAAAGCCTTTCTGTGCTTAGATATTATCTTCTTAGCTACTCTATCTACTTTCTCATCACTTATCTGCATGCCTTCTGATTTGTTATTTGTCGCTTTGATATATTTTCCCTTTAAGCCTTTAAAGACATCCTTCGCATCTAACAACAATAGTTCTGTGCTTGAATAAAGGTCTTTCCTGGCTTTTCTCATACCAGTATCCGAATTTATATTATTCTTCTTAGCCATAAATCTTCACCTGCTTTAATTTTTTCACAGCAATATCTCTAGGTAATTTCTTGCGATATTTTGCACACCTAGTTCTTTTGCATACCTTAGCAGTAGCGAGTAGCGAAATGTTCCTGTTCTCTCGTGTGTCATTTACTTAAGTGTATAAGTGAGTGCCTGACACCTTTATTTTATATACTTTTTCACATCATCTAAGCTTTCATAGTCAAAGATGCCATCAATTATTATCTCTAAGGTAACTGAATCCAGCTTTGATATCTTGGATTTAAGTTCTTCCGGCAAAGGGCCGAACTTTCTACTAAGTAGTTTTAGTGCAGTTTTCGCAAGAGCTGCTACTTCACCTTTTTCCAGCCCTTCTTTTAAGCCTTCTTCTCTAAGTTTTTCAGCAAGTGTCATCACAACTTCACTCCCTTCGGGGTAAGTAGTTTCGATTTTCTTAACTATCTTGCTAACGTCCGAGCTTGTTAAGCTCTTGTCTACACTGAATATATAGCGCATAAGTGTTTCAAAGTATTCGGTTGCTGTTTGCTTATCTTCAAGTTCTTTTAGATATGCTATTGCTCTATCAATAGAATCCCATGCTCCTTTACCGCTTTTAGTAAATATGTCTCTTACTGTGGTAAAGAATATTTTAAGTTGTGCTTTTCCTTTTATTTCTTCATCTGTAAATCTTGATATATCATAAAGTAAATATTCATAGTTTGGTATGTATATCTTTACATCTTCGGCAAGCTTATCATATCCATTTATCATCTCTTTAAGAGCGGTACTTGCTTTCCATCTTTCTTTTCCGTGGTATATTACAAGAGGTATTATTATTGGAAGTTTATTTAGCTGTTCCTTTCTAACCTTTGCTTCCCAGATTTCTATCATATACTTTAAGAGTTGAAATGCTATGTCCTTTGATGGATAGCTTTTATGTTCAAAGAGAAAGTAGATATAGCCTTGTGTATTATTTATGTTTACTTTAAAGAGAAGATCTGAAAAGTTTTCTTCTAAGTCCTTGTTTATAAAGCTGTCTTTTTGAAGTTCAATAGTTTTAAGGTCTATAATGTCTAATATGCTTTGAGGCAAGTAGTTAGTAAAAAAGTCCTCTGCTACTTCTACATTGCCGAATATTTCTTTAAAGAATTTGTCATGGGGATTTTGGATTCCCATTTCATCACCTCTTTACCCTATTATACCTTATAATTTAAGAAGATAGTAGGGGGTAAGATCTTAAGAAACAAGTAGGACAGATGAGCGCAGAGGGACTGACCCCTTGTGTTGTCAGCAGCTCGTCATTCCCAAACAGCGTGAAAGCAACACAAAAGAACACAAAAGAACCGTCCCCGCGTGTTCCTCCTGGCGTGGTGGCGCGCAACAACACAAAAGAACCGTCCCCGCGTGCAGTTTGTGCCTTCTTTCTGGTAATAAAAAAAGAAGAGCCAACCGGTTAAGGCTGGTTCTTCTTGATTGTAGCACAGAGGGACTGACCCCTTGTGTTCTTGAGAGACTGACCCTTGTGTTCTTCTTTTTCTGTTCTTTTAAATCTTTACTGCAGCTCTTGCGCCTTCTTCGATTGCCTCAACAGCCTTTCTTGCCTTAACCGCATCACCAATTACATAAAGCTCCGGAACTTTGCCTTTAATTTTTTCCTCTAGCGGATTATATGCTTTTGCACCCATTGCAAGAATTACAGTGTCAAAACCTGCTATCTTTTCCTCTTTACCGTCTTTTTCACATACAACACCATCATCGAGGAATTCCTTTACTGTTGCGCCAGTAATTGCTTTCACACCGTATTCATTAAGTCTCTTGAGAAGGAAATACTTAACCGCATCCTGCTCGTCTTTTGCGATTTCTGGCAGCATTTCAACTATAGTTACTTTGTGAAGATGCTCGCCCAAAAAGTCTGCAGTCTCAACGCCTACCATACCGCCGCCAACTACAAGGACGTTCATTCCAACCTCTTTTTTGCCCTCCAAGACATCGATGGCTTTTACAAATTTCGGATTATCTATACCCTTGATATTCGGCATTAAGGGCACTCCGCCAGTTGCAAGTATAACTGCATCGGGATTTTCCTCTAGGATAAGCTCTTCTGTCGCCTCGACCCCCATCTTGTACTCTACTCCGTATTTCTTGCCCATTGTTATATAATATCTTAAGGCTTTAAGTATATCCTGTTTCGTCGGTGGTATAGCGCCTATTCTATACTGACCGCCCAGCACTTCCTCTTTTTCATAAACCGTGACTTTGTGACCCTTCTTAGCTGCAACCCATGCTGCTTCAAGACCGCCGGGACCTCCGCCCACAACGACAACCTTCTTAGGCGCTGCTGCTTTTTCGATTTTAAGTTCTCCTTCTCTGCCGGTAAAGGGATTGACCAAGCAGGAAATCTTCAAGTATTTCGGATCAAATAAGTAGCCTACGCACGCCTGCATACAACCTATACATGGTGAAATTTCATTTATCATGCCTGCTGCTGTTTTGTTGGGAAGCTCGGGATCTGCTATAGATTCTCGGCCCAGAGAAACCAAATCAGCTTTTCCGCCTTCTAATATGTCCTCTGCAAGATTTGGATCATTTATTCTGCCAACCGTTATTACCGGTATTTTGACTACTTTCTTTATTTCTTCCGCCGCATACACATTATATGCAGGGGGAACTGCAGATGGCGCAATAAGCCACGGTATGCTTCCATAGACTCCGGTGGAAACATGAAGCGCATTCACTCCTGCTTTCTCCATTTTTTCAGCCACAACTCTCGACTCGTCAATGGTTCTTCCGCCCGGAACTCTTTCATCACCGCTGAATCTGAATATTATAGGATAACCGTTTCCTACTTTGGCTCTGATATTCTTTACAATGTCCACGGGGAATTTCATTCTGCTGGTAAGGTCTCCGCCAAACTCGTCTATTCTCTTATTGGAGTATGCCGACATAAACTGAGCTATAAGATAGCCGTGGGCTCCATGCACTTCCACCCCATCAAATCCGGCATCGCGGGCTCTTACTGCTGCATCTCCAAATTTTTCAATTAAGTCATACACTTCTTCTGTGGTAAGTTCTCTAGGTATTTCTCTATCTACAGGGCAGGGGATGGGTGATGGCGCTACAGGCTGACTTCCAATAACTTCATGGGTTGTTTGCCTGCCTGCGTGGTGAAGCTGAACAACGATTTTTGCTCCATATTTATGTACTTCATCTACAAGCTCCTTCCAGCCGGGTACAAACTTGTCATCCCATATGCCGGGCTGCCACGGTATAGCCTTTCCAAGGGGGTCAATTGCGGTGACCTCAACAATAATCAAGCCATAACCGCCCTTTGATCTTGCAGCTAAATAATCAATCAACTGTTTTGAAACACTGCCATCCGGATTTGCAAAATTTGTTCCCATGGGTGGAACCACAAACCTGTTCCTAACCTCCATAGTCCCTATTTTAATGGGTGACAGCAATACAGGAAATTTCATAAAATAAGCTCCTCTCTAAACTTTAATTTTATTCTTAAAACTATAACTATACCAAAATGTAGCCATAGTTAAAAGCTGATTTAGGGGAAATATTAAAACTTGGACACAATAAAAGAACGTAGAAAGACTGAAAACAAAAGTTGTAAAACTCAAGAAGGGTTAGAGTAAACGGAAGGAAAAGTAATATTTTAGAAAATATCTATTATAATATTGATAATTAATATTGCTTATGTTAAAAGTATACCAGAGTTTTCCCAAAAAAGCAAACAAAATTATTATCATATTTATTTGAAGCGAGTGCGAGCCTTTAGCCAGTTCCTTACCACCTTTTGGGCATGAAAAAAGCACCTAATTGCAAGGTGCTCTTACTGCTTTCTCTTAAAATTTTTACGCAGATATTACAAAACACTATAGTGTCTTCGCTTAAAATAGCAAAGTGTAAATCATCAAGTCCTACCTGCGCCATTTTACATAACCTCTCCTATAGTAATGGGCATGAAAAAAGCACCTCGTTTGAGATGCCATTTCGGTATAAATAATTTTATAACTCATGCCCATATTCCCTATTGATGCGCTCGGCTACCTTATCCGCAGGTTTAAAACGCTAGCAATCCCCGTTCATCATACACCGATTTATCGCTTACTCCTTCATTCCGGATGCACCGATCTAAAACCATA
This sequence comes from Tepidanaerobacter syntrophicus, assembly GCF_001485475.2. NCBI lineage: Bacteria > Bacillati > Bacillota > Clostridia > Thermosediminibacterales > Tepidanaerobacteraceae > Tepidanaerobacter > Tepidanaerobacter syntrophicus. The sequence goes on from NZ_DF977002.1 coordinate 228,592, forward strand.
ATCAAGGCCACCGCACCATCAATCTTCTCTGTTGATTTCGCCTTATCCGATTTAATATTCCCCGCTGGGTCAGTGCGGATATGGATGTTGTCCATCGTCCAGGATAAAACCGGATAGCCACCATGAGCAATTCTTTTCTCCAGGGCCAGTTTCATCAGCTCTTTGGTAGGCGGGCTCATATCCTTAAAACCCTGGCTGAAAGGCACCACGGTAAAGCCTAGCCCTTCTAAATTCTGCACCATCTGCACTGCTCCCCAGCGGTCAAAGGCAATCTCCTGGATGTTGTAATCCTGGCCTAGTTCCTCGATGAATTTTTCAATAAAACCATAGTGTATCACATTGCCCTCGGTGGTTAATAGGTATCCTTGGCTTTGCCAAATATCATAAGGCACATGATCTCGCCGCACTTTTAAATCCAGGGTCTCTTCCGGCAGCCAGAAGTAGGGCAGGACGTAATATTTATCGTCACCTGGTATGGGAGGAAAAACTAAAACAAAGGCTGTGATATCAGTGGTACTTGATAAATCCAAACCGCCGAAGCATACTCGGCCTTTGATTTTTTCCGCATCCACATTGAATACAATAGAAAACCGCCTTTAAGAATAAGATTTTATTTATAGTTGCTCCCAGAAAGCCTTCGAATAAATTCTTCTTGGCAAAATAAATTTAGTAGCTGTTGCAATGGGATGCCTTGTTCTTTCGGTTGGTTTTTTAGTCTTGCTAAAACTGATGCCGCAATATTACCCATTACAGCCACACTCCTATATATGTCTGCACCTTATTTTTTATATTAAATATTTCAGCATACTCAAACAACTTTCTCACATTTTTCTTCGGATCTTTTATATAACGTTTTATAGCATTAGTAAATACTTCCTCCTCAAGTTTCTTTTCATAGCGAAGGACATCACATATAGTGCGGTCTCTGTCATATATTTTAACAGTTACCCCTTCAATTTTTATTTTGTCTATGCCGACCTGTAGAAATTTAGGCTCCAAATAAAAAGGCTCTATTAAGGGATACTTAATTGCGTACTGTGATTTTGTACTGTTTTTATCAACCGCTATTTGCCACGCCATCGGTATACGATCTGTATAGCCATAATGCAGTAATGCACTTTCGAGAAATATAACCGCTTGTGGAAATAGCCGTGCTATAATCGCCTCTTCCCGGCTAACATAGTCTGTCAGCTCGTAAAAGCCACGTTTAACCTTTGTAATAACTCCAGCATCCAAAAGTTTTTTTTATTTGGCGGCTTGAAAGTCCAAGTTCATTGAGCTCCGCTGTTTTGAGGATTCCTCCTCGTCTCTGAAATTCTTTTTTCAACTCTCCAATTATAACCATTCTGCACCTCGCGACCCGCTTTTGTTTTTCAAAGCGTGTTCTTAAGTGCATTTTACCTCATCATCCGAGCCTACATACTCAACGCATCTTTTTACTCCTACATCTACATATTTTTCGTCTAGTTCTATAGCATAGCAGATGCGATCTAGCTGCTCACAAGCGATGCCTGTTGAAAAACTTCCAGAGAAAGGGTCGAGAACAATGCTATTGGGAGCGCTGCTATTTTGTATGGGATATGCACAAAGGGCCACCGGTTTCTCTGTAGGCATCTTGTCGGGCACCTTAAGGTCAAAGTCAATAAAATCTATGGCTATATCTAAAGTGGAAAAAACTTTTTCGGCCTCATCAAAGCTAAATTGCTCTGTTTCCGTATTTTTTTACGGCTTTAAAGCTGTGTTGGTACCAGTCTCAGCATTTGTAAGGGTGCAGCAGCCAAGGGCTATGAAAAATATCAGAGCAATAGCCGATAGTTTGTATGAACCCTTTTTAAACATGTTTATCATGATAATTCTCCTCTCAATTTGCTCTTTGCCTTCATAAAAATATGCATAGAGCCTTTACCACAGAAAAACTCAATTTGCGTGTTTATTGCCATGTCTATTTGCCTTTTAGTAAAGGGTTCCGTTTCTTTTGTGCTGGGTATTAGGGCCTCACAAGTGATATGCTGTCTTTGCTGCCTGGCAAAAGGTTGAATATGCTTAGGTTGCTTTCAGGGGCAAAAGGCATCAATAGTCTTATTAATACAAGAAGCCATAAAATGTGATGAAATCTGGGTGTAAGTTTATCTTTAAATATTTTCCCGATAAAAAGAATGAGTAAGGCTATTGTTGTTGATGTCAAAGACGCATATAAAACCCTCAAGAATATTTTCTTTAATACAATAATCATTTTTAAAAACCCTCATCAATTAAATTTTCTATGGTTTTTTTAGATGCTTTTTTCTGTTCTAGAATATTTTCTAGATGTTTGATTTCCTTTTCTGTCAGTTCCTCTTGTTCTAGGAACTTTGAAAAAAGCATACCCACAGCACCATCATATACCCTGTGCAGAAAGGTTTTGTTTTCTGCTTTGATGTATTCATCACGAGATACTGCCGGATAGTAGATATAATTCCTTCCGGATTTTTTATGAGTTATAGCTTGCTTTTTAAGAAGTCTGTTTAAAATAGAAGGAATCGCTCTAGGCATCCTTTCTTTTACAGATTTAAACATTCAACAAATGAAAGTTAAATATTGATAATTATAATATTTAACTATAACATTTCTTTATTCTTCTTTCTGCTTTTTCAGTTCTTCTACTGAGTTCATATCAATGTCATCAAAAAACAGATTATAATCTCCATGTAAGTTTTTTGCTTCTCTTATCTGACTATCATATCCCGAATCTCTGATTACAAGCATTGAAAAGATTAGCATAACCGCTAATCCTACACCTGCCAAAAGTGGTATAGTTTTTCCTTTTTGCTTTTTTATATAGGAAAAAGCCAATTTAATTATCATCAAACTTTCTACCTCATCTTTGTATTTCTCATAAATATTTAAGGCTCATGATACTATGTCATACAAAATAGTTCTCCAGGCAATTTAAAAAATAAATACTTTATTAAATATCATATTTGCCTCCGTGCACCTATCCTTTTACACTTAAATTGCTTTTAATTATATTATACAGTAAACAGTAATATATATCATCCCTGATTTAAGGAATGGAAAAGGCCATCTTCAGGAGGTTTAAGAATGCTGCGCTTACTTGGAATCGATAAAAGTAACGATATAATGATAATAAGAAAGAACCCCACAAGTATCTCTACCTGTGAGGTGTCTGTGTTTTTTAGCTCAAACCCGCTGGTTGCCGTGCCCGTCCGTTTTTGACAAAACTCGGGCGGTGCCAGGCACCTTTGAAAAAAAAGAAGAACCAACCGGTTAAGGTCAGTTCTTCTTGATTGCTACTATTTCTTATAACACAGAGGGACTGTCCCCTTGTGTTCCTTATTGTAATGTTATAGTGTATTCGATACTTCCTCCGACTTGGAAAGTAACTACTGCTTTTATTTCGTTGCCTGCTACTAATCCGTTAGCTGATACATAGTCACTTATTGCTTCTTTTTTGATAGTTACTTTAGCGGGAGAAGTAGCTACAGTGTATTCTGCACTACTCAAAGTTCTAGTGCCTAGTTTAACTCCAGTAACTCCTCCACCATCATTTAGTGTAAAGCCAAGGTCAACATCAGCTGGGTTTGCAATATCAAAAGTTGTCGTCGTCGTTGCTGCTGTTGGTGGATTTATAACTGAAATATTTATTGTATAAGATACTGATGTTCCATCTTCGGCTTCGATATCAAATGTTAATGTTGCCGGAGTAACTGAAGTATTTAAAGCGACATTCTTAACTGTTGCTTTTGCATGAGTTGGCTTAATTACTACATCGGAAACTTTGAGGTTTGCTAAATTTGTTCCTGCTGGAAGTTTTACAGATGCTGGCGTTGCAGTTAAATCTGCTTCTACGCCTTTTACAGTTACCTTTTCAACGCTATTATCATCAGATTTTACATATACACTAAGTGTTTCATCTTGTAGTTCGCCTTTTAGTATCAACTTGACTGTATATGCTTTTCCTGGCTTTAATTCGCCTGGGTTTGTGCCAACACTTAGCGTTAAACCTGCATCAAATAGATTTTTTGTAGCTCCCGGGTTGACTTCCACAGAGTTAGCATTAGGACCAGTAGCTGCTACTTCTTGTTTTGTCTCATTATCTTCTACATAGAGTTTAAGGTCAGTAGGTGCAAATGTTACTAACTTGTTGGTATCATTTTTGTATTTAACATTGATGGTTTGATGTGCATCTGTGGCTTTTAGTGTTAGCTTACCATCTACTATATCTACTTTTCCTATTGTTGTAGTGTTAATATAAGTTACTGCCCCTGCTATTGGTGTTTCCTCTTCACCTGTAGCTTTTCCACTTACTGTTGCCGCAACGATTACATTACTGTCATCTAAGACGTAATTGATATATTTATAGTTCTTGAGAGTAGTTCTGCTTATCTTTTTATCTAAGTCGCTATCTTCATCTAGGCTGTAGAGTATTGCTGAGCTGTCAACTTTATAGGTACTACTGCCTATTTTTACATAGCTATCATTATAAGTGTATTCTGCGTTTGTTGTCGCTTTTTTATAGATGGTTGCTTCGCCCTTGTTGTTAAACTTGAAACATACAACTTTAGCTTTCGGGAAGTTTGCTGCATCGTCTATCTTATAATCTTTTTCGCCTTCGCCGAAGACATTGATTGTTGCATAGTATGAACCGCCTGATTTATAAGGTTTGTCAGTTACTACGCCGTAATAGAGGTCTTCTTCAGCGCCTTCGAACTCTTTGTTAAGCATTACGATAAACTTAGCATCTTTGCCCTTTTCTCCGAATACAAGCGCTTCATTCTTATCATTTATTGAGAGTGAAACGAACTTATCTACGGTTATAAGTGATGGATCAAGCTCACCATCAGTGTTTAATGCCTGCATAATTACTGTATCACTTGCAATGTAGAATCTGTTGTTACTGCCAAGGTCAACATACTTCTTATCGGCATCTTTTGTAAGTTTTCCACTAAAGGTCTCGCTATTATTTACAGTAGGTGTCATGCCAGTAATTATGGAAACTACTGATTTTTCTTTGGCAATTTCACTGTCGGATGTAAGTTTGTATTTTAGTGCTGCATAGCTTAATGGTGCAGTAGTATTGTCTACCGTGTTATAATACTTCAGATTAACTAAATCTCTAAATTCTGTTGAGCTTTCGGCTGTGTAGTCTACTTCTTCACCGTCTTTGTTGAAGACTGTAAGAGTGACATATCTGCCGTCTTTTGCATATGTTACTACGCCGTAGAGGTCGCCGCTTGTGGCTTTGGCTGCGCCGGTAACCAGCATAACTTCGCCGTTGAGGTCGATGACTGCTGTTACATCTTCATCAACAAAGTCTTCTACACTGTCAAGGTCTTCCCATACATCATAGTTATCGCCTTTGTCAAGGGTAACTACGGCATCGTCGCCTCTGTCATACCAGGTGCCATCAATTTTGATGGAATCTGCTTTTACAGCGTCTACGTTACCTTCTACTGAATCGTTCTTTACTACGATGTTGATCTCGTCATCATCTTCCCAGAAGAAGATAGCCGAGTATTCTTTGATGTCCTTTACATCTGCTTTTGAAAAGTCAGGATTGTAAACATATACATCATCATAATCGTCAAGATCTATCTCGTCATCGTCGCCATTTGTAGCATCGACGAAGCTTATAACGTTCTTGTCAACTTCTGTTACTACGCCTATCTTATCGAAGTCAAACAAGTTTGCAAATGCAATCTTGCCGCTTTCGCGAACAAATTTGCCATATGAACCTACAGGAATCTTTGAAAAATCAGATACTGAATCAAAGTTTACATAAGCTTCTGCACCAGTTGCTACATCGAATGTATCGTCTGCAACTTTAAGTTCGATTTCGTCTTTTGCAGGTGTTCCTTTTACTGTGTCAAGTAGGATATCTTTCGCATTTGTTGCAACATCTACAAATACTATCTCATCATCATCGTTAATCCATGCATCAACTTTAAGTCCAAACAATGCTTCGGGTGTTTCGTCGGTTAAGAGTGTGTAGACATCGGAATCTTCTACGTTACCTTTGCTGTCATATGTTGTAAGTTCGATTTCATCATCATCAAGTGTGCTGTCTACTCTTGCTATTGCTGTGACTCTTGCATCTTCCAGTTCGTCGATTTTCATCTTGGATAAGAAGGTGGTATCGGGATCTTCTTCATACTGCTTTAGATCGCCATAACCGGTTTGCTTTAGATGTGCAACGGTTAAGGAGTTGTCAACCATCATTACCACATCGCCGCGGATTGCGGGAACATCAGGTGATGCGTTAACATCGTCAAACAGTCCTAGATCATCGGCTTTGCCCATTACGCCTGCAGGCCATGGTGCGCCTTCCACTGTTACGCCGTAGTTCATGGCATATATAAGCATTTTTGCCATTTCGGCATATGTTACATTGGCGTTTCCTCTGAATGTTCCATCAGGATAGCCGTTGATAATTCCCTGGCCCACTCCCAGATTTATGTAGCCTGTTGCCCACTGTAGAGAGGGATCGGCGTTTACATCGGCAAACTTAGTCTGTCCCTTCATTAAGTCTGCAGAAGTTTCCAGGCCTGAGATTCTGATAATTATAGCCAGGGCCTCTGCTCTTGTGATGGGTTTGTCTAAGTTTAGATTGCCTTGGTCGTCGCCCTTTAAGTATCCGAGGGCCATTGCTCTTACTACTTCTTTGGGTAGATTCTCGTCAGTTACTTTTGCTGAAGAAGAAGTAGCTGCAAACCCTACTGTGAATGTGCTGAGCACAAACGCGAATACTAATAGGGTGACAAGTAATTTTTTTGCTTTCTTCATACTCAAATCCTCCTTTTAATTTTAAGAGATATTACTAAATTCCAGATAAAGGCATTTTACATTCCTCTCGGTGTTATCTCCCTCCCTTTCCAAATAGTTATTGAAAACATTGAAGGGCCATGAAACACTGAAACAGAGCAATTATAAATGTAACATTACGTATTGATTTATAATTGCTCGCCGAAATTGAAAGTTAAAGAGAAACTTTAACTTTTATCAAGGTGTCAATGTCCCGCATCTAGCAATATTATAGCATCGGTCAGGTAAGTGGTCAACATTTTTGACAAAATGTAACACAAATGTAATATCTAAAAGCAGTGTTATTTCTCGCCTGCGACGAATTTCTTGGCGTTTTCAGCCATGTTCTTCAAGGATTCTTTGACCTTGCCGTGAAATTCTCCTGCCGGCATCCCTGTCATAATCTCTATAACATCATCAAAGGTTTCGGCAGCATAAATATGGAACTTTCCTTCTTCGGCAGCCGATACCACCTCAGGTTTTAGCATGAGGTTTGTAATGTTTTGGCAGGGAATTACAACACCTTGGGTTCCGGTAAGCCCCTTGAGCTTGCATGCATGATAAAAACCTTCTATCTTGTAAGTAGTGCCGCCTACCGGCTGAATCCTTCCGTGCTGGTCAAGGGAACCTGTAACCGCTATATCCTGACGCACAGGCACCGAAGATATGGCAGAAAGCAGCGCAATAAGTTCCGCGCAGGTTGCGCTGTCGCCTTCCACTCCACCGTAGTTTTGTTCAAAGGTAAGGCTTGCAGATATGCTAAGAGGTATATCCTTTGCATACTTTTCGCCCAGATAACCTGTAAGGATCATAACAGCTTTGTCGTGGATCTTGCCGCTCATCTTTACTTCCCGTTCGATGTTCACCACACCGGAATTTCCAAGATACGCTCTTGCGGTAATGCGAGAAGGCTGGCCAAAGATGTAGTCTATGGTATCTAGCACCGAAAGCCCGTTAACTTGGCCGACAGCAGTGCCTTCTGTGTCTACCAGAATTTCTCCTCTTTGAATCGCAGAAAGCAGGCGTTCTTCTATGCGGTTGGAGCGGTAGACCTTTTCTGCCACAGCCTTTTCTACATCTTCCTTGTCTGCGATGCTCTTTTCGGCAAGCTGAGCCCAGGTGCTTGCTTCATAAAGCACGTCCAAGATTTCATTAAATCTTGTGGAAAGTTTTGTCTTGTCTTCTGCAAGGCGGGAGCTGTAGTCTATAATCTCGGCAACACCGTCCGGATTAAAGTCCAAAAGTCCCCTTGTTTTTACGATGTCTGATATCAGCTGAGCATATTTTTTAATGTTTTGGGCGTTCCGGTCCATCTCTACATCAAAATCGACTTTGACCTTAAAAAGTTTCTTGAAATCTTCATCATACACATTTAGCAGGCTGTAGATATAGGGATTTCCGATAAGGATAACCTTAACATCTATGGGAATTGCCTCAGGCCTTAATGTAACAGTTGGGAAAAGCAGGTATTCCTGACCTATATTTTCTGGCCTTGACTCGCCGTTTGTAAGCGTTCTCTTTAGGGCATCCCAAGCATAAGGCTCCTTAAAAAGATCTGCGGCTTCGATGATAAGATAGCCGCCGTTTGCCCGGTGGATCGCACCGCTTTTTATAAGCATAAAATCTGTGACTACAGTGCCGAAGCGGGCCTTACCCTCTACTTTTCCAAAAAGGTTGTAATATGTAGGATTTGTCTCAAACACCACAGGAGCATGAGCGGCAGATTTATTGTCAACGAATACATTTACCTGATATCTTTGGAAAAACTCTGATGGAGCAGGACCCGGATAAAAAGGCAGAAATTCCATGCCTTCAGGCCTTTCCTTTTTCTCTTCCTTTATAATACCCAGGTTTTCTACAATATCATCTTTTGCCGCCTTAAGATATTCCAGAACTTTTTCATAATCGCTGTAATCTTTCATCACATCTTCAAAAAGAGGGCTTATTACTGCAAGAGCGGTATCCTCCTCTAATTTTACCATTTCTTCTCTGACGGCTTTGTCAAGAGAGCGCATTTTTCGCATGGCTTCATCGATCTCATTTTGAATCTTGCGGCCTTTTTCTTCCAGTATTTTCTTCTGTTCAGGAGTAAGCGCCTCATATTCTTCCTGGCTCATGGGTTTTGGAGGTATTTCCCTAAAAGACAGCGGTATAGCTATGATGCCCTGGACGGTTTTTTGAAGCAGAAATCCTTCCGCTTTGGCAATTTCATCCAGTTTGGAAAGAATCTCCATGGATTTTTGCTGATACCGTTCAATAATCTCCTGCCGCTGTTTTTCGAAGCTTTCATCGGCGAAGGCTCTGGCTATCTCAGAACGGATATCTTCGATTAGTTTTTCCATATCTTTTGCAAATTCAGAGCCTTTTCCCGCCGGCAGGCTTATGGCAATGGGTTTTTCCGGTTTTGCAAAGTTGTATACATAGACTATATCATTTGGGACAGGTTTTGATTCGGCAGCTTTTGTGACTGCTGCCCTTGCATAGCTTGTCTTGCCGGTGCCGGTAAGACCTGTCATAAAAATGTTGTAGCCTTTAAGGTCTATCTTGAGGCCAAACTCCATAGAACGCACAGCCCGCTCCTGACCTATTATATCTGTTGGAGGAACCAGCTCTTTTGTGGTTTGAAAAGTAAAAATAGACTTATCGCATTTTTCTCTTAGCTGATCATGTTTAAGTTTTGTCAGCATATACGCACCTTCTCATGATTTTTTTATTTGCCTGAAAAAGTTAACCACATTTTGTCTTGCCTTGCGGTATGCCGGGATCACGCTTACCCAAAGATAATAAAAAAACGGCGAAAACGGCATATCAAACTCACCTATAAATTCGACAAACTCACCGCCAAATCCTTTTTTAAATCTGTAAAGTCCGTAAAGTGGATTGTCAGGAGAGGTGTCGCCGGAAACCCCACGAAAATCATACATGGTGCAGTTATTCTCTTTCGCCCATTGAATCATAGCCCACTGAAGGGCATAGTTCGGCATTACATTGCGATCTTCGTTAGAAGATGCTCCGTATATATACCAGGCCTTGTCGCCGAATATGAAAGCTAAAGTGCCGGCTATATACTTCCCTTCGTATTCTGCCATAAAAAGTCTTGCCATACCGCTTTCTACGAGGACATCCCAAAGAGTTTCAAAGTATTCAAAACTTCTTACTAAAAACTTGTCTCTTATGCAGGTTTCCTGCAGTATTTCATAAAACGGCTTTAAATCCTCTTTTGTGCCAACCTTGACTTTAACTCCCCTTCGCTCTGCAAGGCGGATATTGTAGCGGGTCTTACTGTGAAAATTAGCTGCCACATCCTCCAGTGGCTTGCTGATGTCCAGGCGAAACACAAACTTCGGCTGGACGCCTTCAAAGTCCTTGCCGGAATCCACCGGTTTAAATCCCAGGGACTTTAGATTGCGGACAACTTCATTGTTGGGTGCCTTTATATCCGGATCTATTTTCATAAGTATGGCGCCGTGCTGCTTGGCAAGAGACTTCACATAAGTAAACAAAAATCGCAATACGGCTTTGTCGGTGTAGTCTGCCACAGGTCCTCTGGGAGCGTAGAAGATGCATTTGTTAAAACCCGGGATAGGCAATTTTCTTTTTAATATGGAAATCCCGGCTTTCGGCTTGCCTTCATCCATTACCAGGAGCCTTATGGGCTGCCAGCCGGTGCTGCGCTTTACCTCCCCCCACTCATAGGACTGAAGCACATGCCCTTTTGGCCCATAAGCCATAAAATTGTTAAAAATATCTTTTTCGGTTTCATCTATGATTTTTATTTCCATTTATATCGTAAAACCTCCAAGCAATGTTATAAAAAAGTCAGCCTTTCTTCTATTATACACGATTAGGCTGACTATTAAAGGATTTAAATATTATTTTTTCTCAAGAGATGCTTTTATGAACCGGCTAAACAGGGGATGAGGCCTGTTGGGCCTGGATTTAAACTCAGGATGGAACTGGGAGCCTACAAACCACGGATGATCTTTAAGCTCTATTATCTCTACAAACTTATCGTCAGGCGATATTCCGGAAAGCTCCATACCTGCCTTTTCAACCACTTCTCTATATGAGTTATTAAATTCATAGCGGTGGCGGTGGCGCTCATGTATCAGCTCTGTGCCGTAAGCCTGCATTGCCAGGCTTCCCTTTTTAAGCTTGCAGGGATGGCTGCCAAGGCGCATGGCACCTCTTTCTTTTCCCGGCTCTTCAGGCGGAAAATCAAATATTGGGTAAGGAGTTTCCGGATTTACTTCTGTAGAATGGGCATCTTTTAGGCCGCATACATTTCGGGCAAACTCTACTACAGCAGATTGCATTCCTATTCCAATACCGAAAAACGGTATCTTGTTTTCTCTTGCATATTTTGCGGTCATTATCATGCCGTCTATGCCCCGCTCACCAAAGCCACCCGGTACTATGATGCCCTCTATCCCGCTGAAAATCGAGGAAAAGTCCGCATCTTCGCATTCCAGTTTTTCAGAAGATATCCATTTTATGCTTACCCTTGCGTTATTTGCTACACCTCCGTGGGTTAAGGCTTCAGCTACACTGATATACGCATCTCTCAGTTCCACATACTTGCCTACAAGGGCAATATTTACATGGTGCAGTGGGTTTTTTATCTTTCTTACAATCTCTTCCCATTCTGAAAGGTCTGCTTTTTTGCCGTCAACTCCCAGTTTTTTTGCGACTATTTCATCAAGGCCTTCGTCTCTTAAGACAAGAGGCACTTCATATATTGTTTCCACATCATTGTTCTGAATTACGCATTCAGGCTCCACATTGCAGAAAAGCGCTATTTTTTCCTTTACGTCCTGCGGTATCACCCGTTCGCTGCGGCATACAATGATATCAGGCTGAATACCGATACTCCGAAGCTCCTTTACGCTGTGCTGAGTAGGTTTTGTCTTCAGCTCGCCGGCTTTTGCGATATACGGCACTAGGGTTACATGCACATAAAGAACGTTTTCTCGCCCTACATCGGTCTTCATCTGTCTTATAGCCTCCAAAAAAGGCAGGCCTTCTATATCCCCTACGGTGCCTCCTATTTCAGTGATTACCACATCGGCCTTTGATTCTTTTCCTACCTGCATTATCCGCTCTTTGATTTCATTTGTTATATGAGGTATAACCTGAATAGTTTTACCGCTGTACTTTCCTTCCCGCTCTTTTTTAATAACAGACCAGTAAATAAGTCCTGTGGTAATATCACTGTTTTTAGTAAGATTTACATCAATAAATCTTTCATAGTGACCTAAATCAAGGTCAGCTTCTCCTCCATCATCTGTTACAAAAACCTCTCCGTGCTGATAGGGACTCAGTGTTCCGGTATCCACATTAATATAGGGGTCACATTTCTGCATGGTGACAGATAGACCCCTACTTTTCAACAGACGGCCGATAGAAGCTGCCGTTATACCTTTTCCCAGGGAAGAAATAACTCCTCCTGTTACAAATATGTATTTAGTTGGCATTTTTGAATCCCCCTTGAAATTTATCTTAAAAAGACAATTACATTCTATTTTAGTCATTCGCTATAGTGGTTGTCAATAGATAAACCTACAAAAAATCCCCAAAAGGTAAAACTCTTAAGGGGATTTATAGGGCTATATTTTATTCGTAATTTAATATTATCACGCGTCTTTCGTCTCCAAGGGTTTCCGGCGTTATCTCAATAGTATTGGAATCAATCCGCTCCGCATTTCCAATCTTTTCTACAAATTTGTCCACCGGATCAATTGGCATGCTTACCGCCGGTGTCTTATAGTGCATGGGAATTACAATCTTTGGAGAAATTTGATCTATTACAGCTAGAGCTCCCTCGGCATTTACCGTAAATGTGCCGCCTACGGGAATCAATAAAACATCTATGTCGCCGATTTCCTCCAGCTGGCTCTTAGAAAGCAAATGGCCCAGGTCTCCAAGGTGGCAGATTCTTAAACCGTCGATTTCGAACACAAAGATTATATTGGGTCCTCTTTTTGCTCCCTTTGCCTCATCGTGAAAGGCCGGAACTCCCTTTATGTTTATACCGTCTATTGCACATTCGCCTGCTGATCTTATAACTTCCGGCTCGCCTTGAATTCCTTCCACATAATTATGGTCATAATGTTCATGACTTACAGTTACTATATCTGCTTCTACCATCGGTATCTTATAGCCTACACTGCCGTCAAAGGGGTCGGTGACTATTTTGGTACCGTCATTTGCTTCCAATAAAAAGCAAGAATGACCCAACCATCGAATCTTCACAATATGCAACCTCCCTTTCTTTCCCAATTTATTTTATTGGAATAAAATCGTCCTAACTAATATATATTCTTGCTAAAAGTTAAAATTCCTTCTTTATGTAAGGCATTTATCTTTCTAAGAAATTAGTTACATACGGTCGGGGGCACTGATGCCTAGTATGCTGAGAGCATTTTTTATAACCTGCTGAGCCGCCATTACCAGCAAAAGTCTTGCTGTGGTAAGGTCCTCATCATCTGTCAGTACTCTACATTTATTATAAAAGGAATGAAATACAGAGGCAATCTCTTGAGAGTAAACCGTAATTCGGTATGGTGCAAGGTTGTCTGCCGCAAGCCTTATCTCACCGGGAAAATCAGCCATCTTTTTAATAAGATCTGTCTCTGCCTCTTCTGTAAGAAGCTCAAGATATTTGCTTATTTCTTCCTCGGAAAAATTATTTATATCGGGAATACCGACTCCCTGCTCTGCTGCCTGCCGCAGTATACTGGATATTCGCGCATGGGCATACTGCACATAATATACAGGGTTGTCTTCTGATTGTTTTATTGCCAAATCCAGGTCAAAATCCAGATGAGTATCGGCACTTCTAAGGTTAAAGAAAAATCTGGCTGCATCTTTTCCTACTTCTTCTATGATATCGCTAAGGGTTACTGCCCGGCCTGTGCGCTTCGACATACGGGCTATTTCGCCGTTTCGGTAAAGCCTTACAAGCTGAATAATAATCACAGTAAGTTTGTCCGGATCATAGCCTAAGGCTTTAAGCGCCCCTTTCATCCTGGCTACATGACCGTGGTGATCGGCTCCCCAGATATCTATCACCCAATCAAAACCCCTGTCGAATTTATTCTTGTGATAGGCAATGTCTGAGGCAAAATAGGTAGGCAGGCCGTTTGCTCGAATAAGCACTTCATCCTTCGCCTCGCCTAAGGCTGAAGCCTTAAACCACAATGCCCCGTCTTTTTCGTAGGTGTAGCCCTTTTTTGTAAGCTCGCTTATAACTTCATCTACTTTTCCGCTTTCATAAAGGCTCTGTTCGGAAAACCACACGTCAAAATGCACGCCAAAGGCTTCTAAATCTTCTTTCATGCGCTGGATATTCTTTTTTAGGGCATATTCTATAAAATAAGCTCTTCTGGTTTTAGAGTCCATATTTAAGAACCTGTCGCCTTCTTTTTCGATAAGTTCCTTCATATGCTCCGTTATATCTTCTCCATGATAGCCTCCCTCAGGTATTTCGGCGTCCTTGCCCAACAGCTGTAGGTAGCGGGCTTCAAGAGAAAGGCCGAAGTTTTCAATCTGATTGCCGGCATCATTTATGTAAAATTCCCTTGTAACATCATACCCCGTCATTTCAAGTATTGATGCCAGAGCATCGCCTAAAGCTGCTCCTCTGGCGTTTCCCATGTGCATGGGACCGGTGGGATTTGCGCTTACAAACTCCACTTGGACTTTTGTGCCCTTTCCTATGTTGCTTTTCCCAAAGTCTCTGCCGTATTTCAAAACATCATATATAACGGCATTTGCCCAAGTAGGCACAAGATAGAAGTTTATAAAGCCGGGGCCTGCTATCTCTACTTTTTCAATTAGAGGCTCCTTTTCCATATCTATTCTGTCTGCTATGATTTTGCCGATTTTTGCAGGCGCCATCCTAGCTTCCCTTGCAAGAATCATGGCAATATTTGAGGCAAAATCCCCATGTTCTTTGTCTTGCGGAACTTCCATGTAAAAGTCAGGTATATCTTTAACAGGTAGTGCGCCTTCTTCTATGGCTGCCTTTAAAGCAGATAAAATTGCATTCTTTAGTTTTTGCTGAACTTCTGTCTTTAGATCTTTCATAAAATCCTCCTGCAAAATGTGTTTCAATGGCAAAGCTAGTTTGCGCAAATAAATTCTACCACTCAAAGATTCGAATTGCAACAAGCAGGCTTTATTGCTGCTTTTTTCTGCTGCCGGGCTTTTCTATGGGGATATTTTCTTTGCACAGGGGGCATTCTTCAGGCAGGTAGGACTCTACCTCAAGGTTTAATGCATAATAAGCAGGCACCCCGAAATCCACCTTACCCCCGCTGCGGTCCACCAGTGCCGCAACAGCCGCTATATCTCCTTTAAGTTCCTTTACTACTGATATAACTTCTTTTACAGATCCTCCGGTAGTTACAACATCTTCTACCACAAGCACTTTTTCACCGGGCTTTATGGTAAATCCGCGGCGAAGAGCCATCTTTCCGTCCTCTCCTCTTTCCGTAAAAATCGCTCTGGCATCCAGCTGTCTTGCCATCTCATAGGAAACTATAATTCCTCCCATGGCAGGTCCTATTACTGTCTGAATGCCCAGATCTTTTACATTTTCAGCGAGCTTTTTTACGACCTGCTCTGTAGCCTTCGGATATTGAAGAAGTTGGGCGCACTGCAGATATTTGTTGCTGTGGCGGCCGGAGGTCAGTAGAAAATGGCCGGTCTTAAGGACATCGGTCTCATAAAAAAGTTTTAATATCTCATCATCTGTCATGAAAATTTCTCCTTTCAAATATGCCGATTTTTTGCTGCTTTTAATATATCATATCTTCACCTTTATTGAAATAGCTTGCTAAGAGCATCGAGGGGATCTGCCGCAGCGGTAACCGGCCGCCCCACTACTATATAGTCCGCCCCTTTGTCTAAAGCCTGAGCCGGTGTCATTATCCGCTTTTGATCGCCTGCTGCTGCCCAAGTCGGCCTTACACCCGGAGTCACTATGAGAAAGTCCTTTCCTACCGTCTCTCTTATAGCGGATATTTCTTTAGGAGATGCTACAACACCGTCAAGCCCTGCTTTTTTTGCAAGATATGCCAGAGTTTTTACTTGCTCCTTCGGCATCTTATCTATATTCATGGCTGCAAGATCTTTTTCATCAAGACTTGTAAGCACTGTGATGGCAAGTAAAATTGGTTTTTTGCCACTCTGTGCGCCTTCTGCCGCTTCTTTTGCCTTTGTCATCATCTCCAGCCCTCCGGAAGCATGTACGTCAAGCATAAACGGGCCGGCGCTAATGCAGGATTTAACAGCGCCGGCTACTGTGTTTGGAATATCATGGAATTTTAAATCTAAGAAAACCTTGCATCCTTCATCATTGATTTTTTTTACGATTTCAGGACCAGAGGCACAGAAAAGCTCTAATCCTACTTTAAAAACAGATATTTTATCCTTTAAAAGCCTGACAATATCAAGGGCCTTTCTGTCATCCGGCGTATCTAAAGCTATGATAACCTTATTATAGTCGTAGGTCATAAATAACTGCCTCCTTTAAAATACTAAATATTGTTTTTACCGTTCCTTGCAGCTCCGATTAAACTTTCCATAGATTGACCTTTCATTTTAACATAGGATTTTATGCCTTCTATAATTTCAAGAGGAGCAGTAGGATTTACAAAATTTGCGGTGCCTACGGCCACTGCTGTTGCACCTGCCAAAATAAATTCTACCGCATCTTGCCATGTAGTTATGCCGCCCATCCCTATAACAGGCACATCTACTGCATCGCACACTTCCCAAACCATTCGAAGCGCTATAGGTTTTACTGCAGGTCCTGATAGGCCTGCAAATGTTCTTGAGAATACAGGCTGCTGTTTATCAATGTCTATTGCCGCGCCAACAATGGTGTTTATAAGGGAAAGTGCGTCTGCTCCTGCGGATACTGCGGCTTTTGCTATTTCCTGAATATGGGTCACATTTGGAGAAAGTTTGGCTATTATGGGAAGATTTGTGGCTTTTCTCACGGCTTCTATTACTTCAAAGGCGCTTTTTGGATCCTGGCCGAATGCAAGGCCGCCTTTTTCTACATTGGGGCAAGAGATGTTCACCTCTAATGCCGCAAGTTTTTTTAAAGTCGAAAGTTTTTCTGCAGTTTCCTGATATTCTTCAATCGTATCACCGTCGATATTGGCGATTACCGGAATGCTGAGCTTAGAAAGATAAGGCCATTCTTCTTCTATAAACTTTTCTACGCCGGGATTTTCAAGCCCCACAGAGTTTAGCATACCGGCAGGAGTCTCCCATATGCGGGGAGGCGGGTTTCCCTCCTTAGGAAGAAGGGTAAGGCCCTTTGTCACAAGGGCCCCAAGTTTATTTACATCATAAAAATCCCCATACTCCCTGCCAAATCCAAATGTCCCCGATGCTGTCATCACAGGATTTTGTATTGTAATTCCTGCTATATTGACACTTATATCAATACTATCCTTCATTTAGATTCTCCTTTAGCAAAGTTCTACTTCGCAAGCCTTAAAAACCGGACCATCCTTACAGACCTTTTTGTATCCGCCGAAAGAAGATTTTACCGAGCACCCCAGGCATGCTCCTACGCCGCAGGCCATGCGCTGTTCCAGGGAAAGATACGCCAAAATATTTTCCCGCTGAGTAATTTCCTTTATCTTTACCAGCAGAGGTTTGGGACCACAGGCATATATGATGGGGGGTGCGGCATTTTTCCAACTTTTAAGCAGATTTTCTAATATATCAGTAGGAAACCCCTTGTATCCGAAACTTCCGTCATCAGTTGTAATTGACAAGTTTATACCCGGGCACTTTAGATAATCTGTTCCAAAAATTTCACTTTCAGTTGTAAAGCCTAAGATAACAGAAGCGCTGCTATTGCTTTTTAAAGCGATTTTTTTTGCAAGATATAAAATAGGTGCTGTGCCGATGCCTCCTGCGATTATGATAGGATATGAGTCTTTAGGAGGCATGTAAAATCCGTTTCCCAAAGGGCCTATAATGTCCGCTTTTTCGCCGGGAAGTTTTTCGGAAAGAAGCTTCGTGCCTTCTCCTACTACCCTGTATATTATATCTATCCGGCCATTTTTTTCATCAGCATCTGCTATACTTATAGGTCGTCGAAGGAGAGGGGCAAGGGCTTGAGAGCAGCGAATGTGGAGAAACTGGCCGGGCTCTGCTGTTTTTGCTATATCAGGCGCTTCAAGCTTCATATTATAAATTCCCGGCGCTATTTCTGTGTTTTGCACAATTGGCGCCATTAACACAACAGGTTTTCTCAAGTTAATGTTCCTTTCCTTTGTGATATTTCGGTTTTTAGGTAAGGGGCACACAGTGAACCGATGTAGACTCTATTACTTCATATAGCGCCCATGCAGTGTCAAGAGAGGTAAGGCACGGAATTCCGTCTTCCGCTGCCGCTCTCCTTATTTTAAACCCGTCTCTTTGAGGAGCCTTGCCTCGAGTCAGGGTATTTATTATCATGTCAATTTTGTTTTCCCGAATTAGGTCGATTATATTCGGAGAACCTTCTTCTACCTTATTCACCACTTCTACCGGGACTCCTGCCGCTTCCAGCGCCTTTGCCGTTCCGCTGGTGGCGTATATTTTAAAGCCCAGCTGCCAGAATTTCTTGATGAGTTCTACTGCTTCTTCTTTATCTCGGTCTGCAATGGTTGCAAGTATTGCTCCATCGGTGGGAACCGTAATGCCGGAGGCAATAAATGCCTTGTAAAGTGCTTTTTCAAAAGTCTTCTCCATGCCCAAAACCTCACCGGTAGACTTCATTTCAGGGCCCAGGGAAGGCTCCACCATCCGCAGTTTGGAGAAGGAAAACACAGGAGCTTTTACTGCAACAAAGTCAGGCCTCGGCGGCATAAGCCCGCCTTTATAGCCAAAGTCGGCAAGGGTTGCTCCCAGGGCTATTTTAGTTGCTATATTCACCATCGGAACATTAGTTATCTTGCTCATGTATGGAACAGTGCGGCTTGAACGAGGATTTACCTCTATTATATAAACATCGTCGTCTTCTACTACAAATTGGATGTTTATCAGGCCTTTTACAGAAAGTCTCAGTGCTATCCTAGTAGTATAATCTACAATCTTTTCTACGGCTTTAGGGCTTAGGGTCCTGTGGGGATAAACAGCTATGCTGTCTCCGGAATGAATACCTGCCCGCTCTATATGCTCCATTATACCCGGAATCAGGACTTCCTTACCGTCGCAGACTGCATCTACTTCTGTTTCAGTGCCTGCTATATATCGGTCAAGGAGTACCGGTTTTTCGCTGGAAGCTTCAACGGCGTTTTCCATGTAGCTTTTCAGCTCATCCATGTTATCAACTATTTCCATAGCCCTGCCTCCAAGCACATATGAAGGCCTTACAAGCAGCGGAAAACCTATTTCTCCCGCTTTAGCCAAGGCTTCTTCTACGCTTCTTGCGGTTACCGCCTTTGGTCTGGGTATGCCCAGTTCGTTTAAAAGGGCGTCAAACTTCTCCCTATCCTCTGCAAGGTCTATGGATTTTACGCTGGTGCCAAAAATTTTTACGCCATGATTTTCCAGGGGTGCCGCAAGATTTATAGCGGTCTGGCCTCCAAACTGAACTATCACCCCAAGGGGTTTTTCCCTGTCGATTATTGAAAGCACATCCTCAATATGCAGAGGTTCGAAATAAAGTCTGTCGGCAGTATTAAAGTCAGTGCTGACTGTTTCCGGGTTGTTGTTGATTATGACAGTTCTGCAGCCTGCCTCTTTAGCTGCCCATACAGCATGGACTGAGCAGTAGTCAAATTCTATGCCCTGTCCTATGCGTATCGGGCCGGAACCTATAATGATAACAGGCGGCTTTTCTTGGGTATAGTCCCTGTCAGGGCTTTCAAAGGATGAATAGAAGTAGGGCAGCGCTTTTGTATCTTCGAAGGGGCAGGTCTTTACCGCCCTATATGAAGGAAGGACGCTGTTTTTGTCTCTCAATGATTCAATCTCTTCTTCAGTTTTGCCGGTAATCTCAGATATTAGCTTATCGGGAAACTGCATGGCTTTTGCTTCTTTTAAAAGCTTAGGCGAAAGTTCTTCTTTTGTAAGTTTTTCTTCCATAGAAATTATATTTTTTATCTTTTCAAGAAAAAATTTGTCTATTTTGCTAAGATCCTGTATTTCTTCGACGCTCAGCCCTCTTCTCAGCCCTTCAGCTACTGCATATAGCCGCTCGTCTGTAGGATTTTGAATTTTGTCTTTTAAAGCTTCGATATCGGCGTATTTAAGATTTTTTAGCGACAAGCCCATAATCCCCTGCTCTAATGACCGTATCGCTTTCATTAAGGCTCCTTCTAAGTTTGTATCAATAGCCATTACTTCTCCCGTAGCTTTCATCTGAGTACCTAAAGAGCGATCGGCGTAGCTGAATTTATCAAAGGGCCAGCGGGGAACTTTTACAACAACATAATCTACCACAGGCTCATAATAAGCGCTGCCGCAGCCGTTTACTGGATTTTTTATCTCATCTAAGCAAAGCCCTGTTGCAATCTTAGTAGTTATCTTGGCTATTGGATAGCCTGCGGCTTTTGACGCCAAGGCGCTTGAGCGGCTGACTCTTGGGTTTACTTCTATGACATAATAATTGCCGGAAGCAGAATCCAATGCAAACTGGATATTGCATCCTCCTTCAATTCCCAATGCCCTGATTATTTTAAATGAGGCATCCTTTAGCATTTTATATTCATCTCGAGTCAGAGTTTGAGTAGGTGCCACTACTATGCTGTCACCGGTATGGACTCCTACCGGATCTATATTTTCCATATCGCAGATACAGATACACTGGTCTTTTCTATCCCTTATAACTTCAAATTCTATTTCTTTCATACCTAAAAGACTTTTTTCCAAAAGTACTTGATGAATTCGGCTAAGTCTGAGACCGTGATGGGTTATTTCCAAAAGTTCTTCTTCAGTGCGGGCTATGCCTCCTCCTGTGCCGCCAAGGGTATATGCAGGCCGGACTATAAGGGGGAGGCCGGCTTCTTTGGCAAAGTCAATAGCTTCTTCAACGCTGTGCACTATGCGGCTGTCAGGCACCGGTTCGCCTATTTCTTCCATGAGGTTTTTGAACAGCTCTCGATCTTCAGCCTTTTTAATTGAACCAAGGGGCGTTCCCAGCAGTCTTACGCCCTCTCTGTCTAAAATACCTTTTTCCGCAAGTTCTACTGCCATGTTAAGGCCTACTTGACCGCCGAGGGTCGCCAACAGGCCATCAGGCTTTTCCATTCTCAAAACTTTTGCGGCAAATTCCGGTGTAATTGGTTCTACATAGACCTTGTCGGCTATATGGGAATCAGTCATTATTGTGGCAGGGTTACTGTTTATTAATACAACTTCCAAGCCTTCTTCTTTTAAGGAAAGGCATGCTTGTGTGCCTGCGTAGTCAAACTCTGCAGCCTGTCCTATTATGATAGGGCCGGAACCTATCACCATTACTTTTTTTATACTCTTATCTTTAGGCATGAAAAAATCTCCTTTCGTAAAGCCGGTTAAACTTACATATAGTATATTTATTCATTTTATTGTATTTTAACACCTAAATAATCAGATGGTCAATCTATTTTTATGAATAATTATGCATAGTCTCATCAGTATAAGTTATTTTGCCGTCCATTAGTGTCATGACCGCTTTACCCTTCAGCTTCCATCCGTCAAAAGGTGTATTCCTCCCTTTTGAGAAAAATTTGTTTTTGTCCACGGTCCACTCAAGATTCGGGTCTATTACTGTAATATCCGCAGCGCTTCCTATTTTTAGTGTGCCTCCCTCGATGCCTAATACTGCAGCAGGACCTGCTGTCATCTTATAAATTGCAGTAGAAAGGTTCACACCGGCTTTTTCTACAACATGAGTCAGAATAAGGCCTAAGGATGTTTCAAGACCTACAATCCCAAAAGCCGCCTTGTCAAATTCCACGTCTTTTTCGTCTATGTGGTGTGGGGCATGATCTGTAACTATCGCATCAATCGTGCCGTCTTTTAATCCTTCTATCAGCGCTTCTGTATCTTCTTTTGTTCTAAGCGGCGGGTTGACTTTCGCATTTGTGTTGTATCCCATAGCTGCATCTTCAGTAAGTATGAGATGATGCGGCGTAGCCTCGCACGTTACCTTAACGCCTATGCTTTTTGCCCTTCTTACTAGCTCTACCGAACCTTTGGTGCTTACATGGGCTATATGAACAGCAACCCCCATTTCTTTTGCAATAAGGATATTTCTTGCCACCATTATTTCTTCGGCACATGCAGGAATTCCGCTAAGGCCTAAAAGTGTGGAAATATAGCCTTCATTTATCTGGCCTCCTTCGAAAAGCGCCGAATCTTCACAGTGGTCTATGATTATTTTGTCAAAGGCAGAAGCGTAAACCATGGCTTTTCTCATAAGGGAGCTGTCGGATACAGGTTTTCCGTCATCAGAAAATGCCACAGCGCCGCAAGAAGCCATATCTCCTATTTCTGCAATTTCTCTGCCTTCTTGTCCCTTTGATACACAGCCTATAGGTAAAAGCTTTATTTTGCCTATAGAAGCCGCCCTTGATTTTACATATTCAACAAGGGCCGCATTGTCTATTGGCGGGTTTGTGTTGGGCATGCAGGCAACTGAAGTAAATCCTCCTGCTGCAGCGCTCATACTGCCGGATTCAATGTCTTCCTTATATTCATAGCCCGGCTCCCTAAAATGCACATGCATATCTATAAGGCCGGGGGTTACTATCATGCCTGAAAGCTCTATTATCTCTGCCCCGCTTATATCTATATTGCCGCCTATGTCAGCAATGCGGCCGTCAGCGATTAGTATATCCTTTTTAGAGTCCAAATTTTGAAGCGGGTCTATTACCCTTGCGTTTTTTAAAAGCTTTTTCATTATCGGCTTCCCCCTATCAGGTGGTATAGAACTGACATGCGCACTGCAACACCATTTTTTACCTGTTCATTTATCATGGATTGACTGCCGTCGATTACGTCTGAAGTAAGCTCGATTCCCCGATTTACCGGTCCCGGATGCAATAAAAGAGCGTCAGATTTTGCAAGGGCTAATTTATCCCTATTCAGTCCGAAAAACTTGCAATATTCTCGCACTGTAGGGAAAAGACCCTTTTTCTGACGCTCTAACTGTAATCTTAATGCCATTACCACATCTGCATCCTTCACTGCTTCCTCTAATGTGGGAACAACTTTTGCTCCCGTTTTTTCTATATCTTTCGGTATTAGGGTAGAAGGACCTGTTACATAAACATCTGAACCCATTTTTGTAAAGCCGAAAATGTTGGAACGAGCTACCCTGCTGTATAGTATATCTCCAAAAATGGCGACTTTAAGGCCTGAAAGCGTGCCCTTTTTCTCTCTAACTGTCATCATGTCAAGAAGGGCTTGGGTGGGATGTTCATGGGTGCCGTCTCCGGCGTTTATAACGGATGCCTTGACATAATTTGAAATATATTCTGCAGCTCCCGATGAGCTGTGTCTGATAACTACTGCATCAATGCCCATCATTTCTAAGGTTTTCACAGTATCTTTTAAAGTTTCACCTTTTTGGACACTGCTTCCTGAGGAGGAAAAATTGATAGTGTCGGCACTTAAATACTTACCGGCAAGTTCAAAGGAAGTGCGGGTTCTGGTGCTCGGTTCATAAAACAAATTAACTATTGACTTCCCACGAAGGGTGGGGACTTTCTTGACATCTCTGTCGATGATTTCTTTGAAGGAATCAGCCGTATCTAAAATAACTTCAATATCTGATTTCTCTACATATTCCAAACCTAGGAGATGTTTTTTGCTGAACATAAAGCGCCTCCCTCTATGATTTTTAAAAAAACCCTGTCCGCAAGGGGCAGGGTTTGGTTTTTGTCGCTGTATTTTAGTCGGGACAGTAATTTTGGCTTTTAAAAAGCCTTTTCCCCAGCAGGAAAAGGCACTTTTGTCCCCAGTTTAAAAATGCGCCTAACCTTGCCGGCCTCTCTGGACCAGATTTAAAGGTGCTTGCATTCGATTTGTTTTTTACTTGCTCTACTATACCACAGCCGAATAACCTTGTCAAACAAAAATTATTGCCAAAAACGGGTAGAAAAATAAAAGAAATTCTGTATTATCAGTTAAGGCAGCTTATGTTATAATCTATGAAAAGAAATTACAGTAAGCTGTGGAGGTTGATTATGAATATAGGATTCTTAGGGCCGAAAGGTACATTTTCAGAGGAAGCTTTGGATGTTTGGATAGAAAAGTCAGGGACTGCCCCGGAAGCTTGCACAAAGATAGCCTTTCCCACGATTATCGATGTTATAAATGCGGTGGACAGTCAAATCGATATGGGAATAGTTCCGATAGAAAATTCTCTTGAAGGTTCCGTTAATACCACCATTGACTGCCTTATTCACGAAGCTGATGCTAAGATTCATGCTGAAGTAGTGCTGCCTATCACTCAGCATCTTTTTGCAAAAGAAGAAATCCCTTTTGATAAAATCAAATACGTATATTCCCATCCTCAGGCTTTATATCAGTGCCGCAAGTTTTTGATGAAAAATCTGCCTAATGCAGAACTCAAAGAGGTATCCAGCACCGCAGAAGGAGCAAGAATAGCATCTGAATCAGCTTTGCCGGGCGTTGCCGCAGTAGGCGGAATATCTCTTGTAAAGCTCTACAACCTTAAAGTAATAGCAAATAATATACAAGACGGCAAAAACAATATGACACGGTTTTATGTTTTATCCGACAAAGATGCGGAACCTACAGGCAATGATAAAACTACTATTGTTTTTTCAACGGCTAACCGGCCGGGCAGTCTTTTTGCGTGTTTAAAGATATTTGCAGATAAAAATTTAAATTTAACAAAAATTGAGTCCAGGCCTTCCAGACGAGTTTTAGGAGAATATATTTTTTTCATCGAAGTAGAAGGCCACAGACGCATAGAGCCTCTTAAATCGGCGATTGAAGAACTTAAGCGTATTTCGGGTTTTTGCAAAATTTTAGGATCTTATCCAAAAATGTGCTTGACTTTATCCAATTGATTTCATATAATAATAAAAATACTTTTACATTTTATTTCGGAGGATTACAGATAAATGGAAAACCTTAACGGAAAGACATTTGCAGGACTTTATTACTTTTTTAGCCAGTACTATTTTTACTTTAGCACTGGTTATTGGTTCTGCAAAAAAATAGTCTTTTCCATAAGTGGGGTTTCCGGCAGATTTAAATATAGGTATAAGCCGTCTTTAGAGGCCGGCATATAGTTACTTAAACTGTCAAATTGTATTTTTTTACGCAGATAAAAAAGAATCTCACTTGATGAGGTTCTTTTTTTATTTTACCAAAAAATTATTTTCAGGAGGGAAAGGTATGATAGTTGTTATGAAGAAAAATGCAAATCCCAATGATGTTGAAGCTGTTAAAAACAAAATAGTTGATATGGGGCTGGAGGTTTATGAATCAATAGGCCTTAACTACCATATCATAGGCATGGTGGGAGATACCAGTAAGGTTGACTCAGAGGTTTTTGAGAGAATCGAAGGTGTGGAAAAAGTGATCCATGTTCAGGAACCTTACAAAAAAGCAGGCAGACTATTTCATCCGGAGGATTCAATAATTACCGTGGGAGGCAGAACCATCGGGGGTAAAAAACTTGCAATAATCGCCGGGCCTTGTTCTGTGGAAAGCAGAGAGCAAATTCTAGAAGTTGCAGAAAAAGTGAAGGAGGCAGGTGCAGGTTTTTTGCGGGGAGGAGCTTTCAAACCTCGAACATCCCCTTACAGCTTCCAAGGCCTTAAAGAAGAAGGCATAGAACTTTTAAAAGAAGCTCGTGAAAGAACCGGCCTTCCCATTGTGGTGGAATTGATGTCACCGGACAAACTGGATCTTTTTGAAAGAGATGTAGATGTTATCCAGATAGGCGCACGGAATATGCAAAACTTTGAACTACTGAAAGCTGTGGGCAAAACTACTAAACCGATTTTACTCAAACGCGGACTTTCAGCAACTATTGAAGAGCTTTTGATGGCTGCCGAATATATCATGGCAGGCGGCAATGAAAATGTCATATTATGTGAAAGAGGTATTAGGACATTTGAGACTTATACCAGAAACACATTGGATTTAAGCGCAATACCTGTTATCAAAAAACAGAGCCACCTTCCGGTAATAGTCGACCCCAGCCATGCCGCAGGCATATGGTGGATGGTGGAACCTCTTGCCAAAGCTGCTGTGGCAGTGGGGGCAGACGGTTTGATGATAGAAGTGCATAACGATCCTCAAAATGCCTTATCAGACGGCAACCAATCCATAAAACCTGAAAAATTCCAGCATTTGATGGAAAGCATTAGAGAAATAGCAAAACTTCAGGGCCGAGAAATATAGGGGTGGTCGAATTGGACTTTTCTGACTTTAATATTGCCATAGTGGGTCTCGGACTTATAGGCGGTTCTCTTGCAATGTCCGTTAAAAAAAAGCTTAACCCTAAAAATTTATGGGGAATAGACGTAAACACCAATGTTTTAGATCATGCTGAAAGTACTAACATCATAGACAGGGGATTTTTGTCCGCAAGAGAACCCCTCCAAAAATCGGACATCGTATTTATTTGCATTTATCCCAGAGAAACTGTAGAATTTGTAAAAGAGCATATGGATAATTTCAAACATGGTGCTATCATTATAGATGCGGCAGGTATTAAGGTTCCTCTTTTATCTGCTATAGCTCCTGTTTTAAGAGATGACATAGATTACATCAGCTGTCACCCCATGGCAGGCAGGGAAAGCAAGGGGTTGGAGTTTGCCGGAGACAATATCTTTGAAGGCGCAGATTATATAATAACGCCTACCGAAAAAAATAAACCTGAAAACATCGAATTAATAAAAGAAATCGCAAAAACTCTGGGTTTCGGCAATGTGGTTTGTATCAACCCTTGTCTGCACGACGACATGATAGCATTTGTAAGCCATTTGCCTCATATCATCGCAGCATCAATAGTTCTGGATCCCATTATGGCCGAAGAAACCCTTTATACCGGCGGCAGCTTTCGGGATATGACGCGAGTAGCTCGGATAAACCCGGACCTCTGGGCTCAGCTGCTTCTTGACAATTCAGAATATGTTCTAAAACACTTAAAAATTTTTAAAGAAAATATATGGGATTTCGAAGAAGCTGTAAGTAAAAAAGACTACAGCCGCCTAAAATTTCTCTTGGCAAAGGCATGCGAGCGAAAGGAGAGTTTTGATCTGGGTGCCGACACTAGAAATAAATCTGAAAGATAAAAGTTACCCTATATGTGTAGAAGAAGGATTAATCACTAAAATCGGCGAAATGTTAAAAGGTATAACCGAGGCAAAAAAAGTCGCTGTTATTACCGATACGAATGTAGGCGCATTATACAGCGAAATAGTTATGAATTCACTGAGTACAGCCGGTTTTAGCCCTTGCCTTATACAGGTTGAGCCTGGTGAAAAAAGTAAATCTTGCGATACTCTTATGAAGGTCTATAAAAAGCTTATAATGAACAAAATAAGCCGCTGGGACATGGTTCTTGCATTGGGAGGCGGAGTTGTGGGAGATTTGGCAGGGTTTGCGGCGGCCACTTACTTGAGAGGCATACCCTATGTTCAGGTTCCTACAAGTCTTCTTGCTCAAGTTGACAGCAGTATAGGAGGCAAAGTAGGTATTGATCTTCCGGAGGGCAAAAATCTAATTGGAAGTTTTTATCACCCCTTAGCTGTATTTATAGACCCAAAGGTGCTTTTGACATTAAATGCAAGATTTTTCAGCGATGGAATGGCGGAAGTAGTAAAATATGGATGTATAAGGGACAGTGCACTATTTGAAAGACTTTTAAGCTTTGAGACAAAGGAAGAACTATTAGAACATATGGAAGACATAATTCTTGCATGCCTCAGCGTTAAAAAACAGGTTGTGGAAGAAGATGAGCGAGATATGGGCTCTCGAATGATACTAAACTTTGGCCACACCTTAGGACACGCCATCGAAAAATATTTCGGCTATACTACTTATACTCACGGTGAAGCGGTTGCTATGGGGATGTACCAAATAACTAAAAGAAGCGAGGAGCTTGGCATAACAGCAAATAATACCAGTACTTTATTGAAAAAAGTCCTTTTAAAATACAATCTTCCTTATAAGCTTCCCCCGGTAAATAAGCCTGAGCTTATAGCAAATATGAGTACGGATAAAAAAGGCAGTGGTTCATATCTTAATATTGTGCTGCTAAAATCCATCGGCGAATGTTTTGTCAAGAAAATCGCCCAAGAAGAAATCCCGAAATTTTTTGCACTATAAATTGTCAAAGTAGGTGTTGTCATTGAAAAACCTTGAGGTGTCACTTCCCTGTCCACAGGGCGAAGTTTTGGTTCCGCCGTCAAAAAGTATAAGTCATAGAGCCGTTATATGCGCAAGCCTTGCTCAGGGGAATAGTGTCCTCCAAAATGTAGCTTTTTCAGATGATATTTCGGCTACCATCCTGGGAATGCGGGCTTTTGGCGCAAATATCAGGTATCTGGGAAATTATATGGATGATAAAGCAAATGATATTTCTGTAGAAGGAATAAAGCCTGAGAATATACCGGAGAACCTCGTAATTGACTGCAAGGAGTCCGGCTCTACCCTGCGTTTTTTAATACCTGTTGCTCTGCTTTTCGGCAGTCATGTTACATTTACCGGCAGCGGCAGGCTTTTTTCGCGGCCCCTTGATGTTTATTATGATATTTTTGAAAAACAGGGCATCCACTACCAACTTGGGGAAGATGGCTTATCCCTTACCGTCTTAGGAAAACTTAAGGCTGATATATTTGAGATACCGGGCAATGTAAGCTCTCAGTTCATATCGGGTCTGCTTTTTGCTCTTCCATGCCTTGAAGGCGATTCTGAGATTATTATAAAATCTCCGCTGGAATCAAGGTCCTATATAGACCTTACGCTAGAAGTTTTGTCAAAATTCGGTATAAAGATAAAGAACCAAAATTATGAAAGATTTTTAATCAGTGGCAGTCAGAGTTACAAACCCGCTGATTACATAGTGGAAGGAGATTTTTCCCAAGCCGCGTTTTGGCTTGCGGCAGGCGTTTTAGGGGGAGATGTTACTTGTCTTAATCTTAATATTAATTCAAAGCAGCCGGACAAATACATAATCGATATAATTAAAAAAATGGGAGCAAAACCTATAATCGGCAGCAGTTTCATCAGAGCCAAGGCTTGTCGGACCGTCGGTTCTGTAATCGACGCCTCTCAGTGCCCTGACCTTGTTCCCATAGTTGCGGTGCTTGGAGCTCTAAGTTCCGGAACAACCCAAATAACAAATGCTGAAAGGCTGAGACTCAAGGAATCGGACAGATTAAAGGCAATGTCCTCTGAACTTGGCCAATTGGGAGCAAAAATCCGGGAGCTGCCGGACGGTCTTATAATAGAAGGGCGGGATATGTTAGAAGGCGGGGTAGTATACAGCTGGAATGACCATCGAATAGCAATGGCCCTTGCCATATCTTCCGTAAGGTGCAAAATGCCCGTTATAATAAAGGGAAGCGATGCAGTAAATAAATCTTATCCGGGATTTTGGAAGGATTTTGTAAAGTTGGGAGGACAGATTGATGAGTTCTTCTTTCGGTCATAAGTTTAAAATCACAATTTTTGGCGAATCTCACGGTAAGGCAATCGGCGTCGTTTTAGACGGACTGCCGCCGGGTATAAAGCTTGATATGGAATTTATTAAATCAGAAATGGCAAGGCGCAGTCCCGGCAAGAGTTCTCTTTCCACTGCCAGAAGTGAGGCTGACGAGGTAGAAATTCTCAGCGGCTATTTTAATGGCATGACTACAGGGGCTCCCCTTTGCGGTATAATCTTTAATCGAAATGTCCGATCTGAAGACTATTCGGCAATAAGAAACCTGATGCGTCCAAGCCATGCAGATTATACCGCTTTTATAAAATACGACGGATTTTATGATTATAGAGGAGGAGGGCATTTTTCCGGCAGAATAACGGCTCCCCTGGTTTTTGCAGGTGCGATTGCAAAACAAATTCTCAGCACACAGAATATTGCAGTAGGAAGTCATATCAAAAGCATCCATAATATAGAAGATAAAAGTTTCGATTATGTAAATCTTAAGGCAGAAACCCTTGAATCCCTCAGATATCTTGCATTGCCTGTTCTAGACAAGGATGCCGGCGAAAAAATGGAAAAATGCATACTGAATGCAAAAGAAGAAAAAGATTCAGTAGGCGGTGTTATCGAAGCCGCAGTTGTAAACCTTGAGGCAGGACTGGGCTCTCCGTTTTTTGACAGCGTAGAAAGCCGTCTTGCCCATATACTATTTTCCATACCTGCTGTAAAAGGCGTTGAATTTGGGGCAGGTTTTGACATCACGAAAATGCGGGGCTTTAAGGCTAATGATGAATTTGTAATAGAAAACGGCAAAATACGAACATCAACCAACAACAGCGGCGGCATAGCGGGGGGTATTACCAATGGAATGCCGATAATATTTAGGGTTGCGGTAAAGCCTACTCCCTCCATAAGCCTTCCTCAAAAAACCGTAGATATTTCAAAATTTGAGGAGTCTTCTATTTGTATAAAAGGCCGTCACGATCCTTGCATTGTTCCAAGGGCAGTGCCGGTGGTAGAAGCTGCTGCCTCTGTTGTAATTTTAGATTTCCTGCTGGAAAGGTACGGTGAAAAATGGATACAATGGAAAAACTAAGAGAGCAGATTGACAGAATAGATAAAGAACTTGTAGCGTTGTTTGAAGAGCGGATGGAAGTATCTCGTCAAATTGCGCGCTATAAAGTAAAAAACAATCTGCCTATAACAGACAAAGCGCGGGAAAAAGAAGTAATTGCAAAAAACATGCTTTATCTTAAAGACCCGACTCTCGGTCAAAAATTAGAGGAGTTCTTTGCTGTGATTATAAAACTTAGCAAAGCAGTCCAGGAAGAGGTGAAGGAATGAGCAATATATATGGTCTTATAGGAGAAAAACTTTCTCACAGCTTTTCGCCGAAGATACATGAAGCCTTTTTTGAAAAAACCGGCATATCGGGAAAATACGGCCTTTTTGAAGTAAAAAGAGAACTGCTGGCCGATGCAGTTGCAGGACTTAAGGCCCTCGGCATAAAGGGAGCAAATGTTACTATCCCCTATAAAACACAAATTATTAAATACTTGGATGATATTTCAGAGGAAGCAAAAAAGATAGGGGCGGTTAATACCTTAATAATTCAGGAAGATAGAATATCAGGCGCAAATACTGATTATTACGGTTTTGGCATGATGCTCAAAAAATATAACATAGACCCGGCCGGTAAAACTGCCGTAGTTTTAGGAACCGGCGGCGCATCTAGGGCAGTTGTATGCTATCTTTTAGATGCAGGGGCAAGGCGCATCGTCCTGGCAAGCCGCGGAGGCAAAAAGGCAGACTCTGTATTTCAAGACTTAGAGATAATATCATATGAAAAGCTAAGGAATATAAAAGAAGCTGATATTTTAGTTAACTGTACTCCTGTAGGCATGTATCCGAACGTAGATGCATCTCCTGTTTCAAAGGATGTAATTTCAAAATTCGGGGCTGTTGTTGATGTAATATACAATCCTCTAAAAACCCTTCTTCTTCAAATGGCGGAAGAACTTAATATTCCTGCGATAAACGGTATTTATATGCTTGTCGCTCAAGCGGCAAAGTCTCAGGAAATGTGGCACAAGATAGCTATTTATGATACTGTGATAGACCAAGTTATTGAAGAAGATCTCAAAGATCTTCTTATATAAAATTTTCTTGTGTGAGGAAGATGGATTATGAAAAATTACCGCAATATCGTTCTTACAGGCATGCCCGGCTCCGGCAAGACCAGTATTGGCAGGCTGCTTGCAGAAAATTTAAATATGTCCTTTTGTGATCTTGACGAATATATAGAAAATAAATTTGATAAAAGTATAAAGGAAATATTCAGGACTTGTGGAGAAAGATATTTTCGATCTATTGAAAGCCGTGTGGTAAGAGAAATTTCGGAGCGGAGAGGAACCGTAATTGCAACCGGCGGAGGCACTGTGCTCAACAGTGAAAATATGCGGCTTTTAAGGCAAAACGGCATAGTGTTCTTTATAAACCGGCCTCTTGAAAATATTATCAGCGACATAGATGCTTCTGTAAGGCCCCTTTTAGCTGATGACATTTCAAACATATACAAGCTTTATGATATAAGATATGACCTTTACAAGGAATATTCGGATTTTGAGATTTTAAATGACAGAGAAATTTCAGATGCGGTTGATAGGATACTCAATATTGTAAAAACCATAGAATAAGGAAGGTAAGATTATGAACATAACTATCATAAATGGTCCAAATATAAATATGCTGGGAATTAGAGAAAGAGATGTTTATGGAATTAAAAGTTATGAAGAGGCATGCGACTTGCTTTATAAGGCCGCCAAAGAAATGGATATATCCCTTGCTATCGTTCAAAGCAACAGCGAAGGCGAAATTATAGACTACATTCAAAAAGCTTATGGAAAATTTGACGGTATCATCATAAATCCCGGAGCCTATACCCATTACAGCATCGCCATATATGATGCCATAAAATCCGTCAGTATACCTGCTATCGAAGTTCATATAAGCAATATCCACGCACGGGAGGAGTTTAGGAGAAAATCCGTTACTGCCGGCGCATGCATCGGGCAGATTTGCGGATTCGGCATCTATGGTTATATAATGGCAATGCTGGGGCTAAAGGATTTTTTAAGCGGAAAAGGTTAAAACAGAATTAATTTATTTGAGGGTCAATTACATTTATAGGATCTATAGGCCTTTTTAGAAAATTTTCTCCTACCCTCACGAATTTTGTCGGATTGTCGCTTACGAAATATTGATGAAAACCTAAAACTTCACTTTTCTTTTCTAAATCTTTTTCTCTTAAAATCCGCTGAACTTCTATCGCAGTCTCTTCGCCGGAATCTACCAGCTTTACATTTGGTCCCATAACCCGCTGAAGGGTTTTCTTTAAAAGAGGATAGTGGGTACAGGCCAATACCAAAGTATCGATTTTAAACTCTTTAAGAGGCTCAAGATATATTCTTGCTGTATAAAAAGCAGCTTCGTTTTCAAGCCACCCCTCCTCCACTAAGGGCACAAAAAGCGGGCAGGCCTTAGCATATATATTTACCCTATCATTTAGTCTGTGAATCGCATTTTCATACGCGCCGCTTTTTACCGTTCGCTCAGTTCCGATGACGCCAACGGTATTATTTTTTGTGGCTTTCGCCGCAGCTCTTGCTCCGGGCTCTATCACACCTATAACCGGTACGGGAGACGACTTGCAAAGTTCGTCAAGGCAAGTTGCGCTAATGGTATTGCAGGCCACTACAATCAGTTTTACGTCCTGTCTTATTAAAAACCTAAGGCCTTCAAAGGCAAATTGAGTAACTACCTCGGGAGATTTGGAACCATAAGGCACCCGGGCAGTATCCCCGAAGTAAATTATGTCTTCATTAGGAAGCAGTTTCATAATTTCGCCGGCCACAGTAAGGCCGCCTATACCTGAATCAAAAACTCCGATAGGTTTGTTTCTGTCATCCATTATCTCACTCCATCCGGCAGATACCTGCAAAATAAATTATAATATTAAATATTACCATGATTTGTTTTGTATTACAACAAAAAAAATTAAGGCCTTTTATGTTTTAACTTTGTTGTAGTGATATAATTAATGCGATTGAATTTGCAGAGGAGTGATTATATGAACCCGCTAGTTACGATTTTAACTGCCATAATAGCTGCTGAGGCTGTATGGTGGCTTGTATGGGTTTTTCTTGCATTAGCCCGAAGAAAGTACTCTGTATTTGGCGTAGTTCTCGGCACTTTAGCCATATGGGGCACAATTGCTATTTTTACAATAAGAGCAAGCCGGTACCCTTTTATTATTATGCCGGTAGGTCCGCTTTTTACTTTGGTAGTTTTAATGATCGTACCATTTATAGTTCTGCCAAGCATGGTTGTAATAATAAATGAATATCAGCGCGGTGTCCTTTTTCGCTTAGGCAGACTTATCGGAATTATAGAGCCGGGCTTTAACATTATTTTCCCTTTTGGAATAGATCGAGTAGTAAAAATAGACTTGCGCACATTTACCATAGATGTGGCGAAACAAGAGGTTATCACGAAAGACAATGTTCCTGTATTAGTAGATGCAGTTGTATATTTTAATGTATTTGACCCTGTGCTTGCTGTCACTAAGGTTGCAAATTACACTCAGAGCACAACGCTACTTGGCCAAACTATACTGCGCTCCGTGCTAGGCCAGCATGAACTGGACGAGATATTGTCTAAGCGCTCAGAACTCAACGAAATACTGCGCAGGCTTTTAGATGAAGATACTGATCCATGGGGCATAAAGATAACCGCTGTGGAAATAAAGAGTATCGAGCTGCCTGATACTATGAAGCGTGCTATGGCTAAGCAGGCAGAGGCAGAACGGGAGCGCCGTGCTAAAATAATAGCTGCAGACGGCGAATACCAAGCTGCTCAAAAGCTCTTGGAAGCTGCCTCAGTTATATCAAAAGAACCTGCCGCTTTGCAGCTGCGCTACCTTCAAACGCTTAGCGAGATAGCAGTGGAGAAAAACTCCACAATTTTATTCCCACTGCCTATAGAACTGCTAAAAGCCTTTGCGCCTAAAGAAAATTAAGTAGGAAATAAAAAAGAACTGCTGTAGAACAAAATTCTTTCCCTCTACAGCAGTTCTTTTTTATACCACTTGTTTTATTCTCTCATAATATTTTACTGCTTGGGCATCTGCCAGAACTTTTATTGCTTTTGCCTCGGGGTCTTCTGTCCCCTGGAGGTGGCAGCCTTCGGAATTTAATGCTTTGACGTAGTCAATGACTTCCCGGGTTATTCGCTCTCCGGGGCACAAAATCGGTATGCCCGGCGGATATGCCATGAGCATCTCGGTACTTATCTCACCTTCTGCATCTTCTAATAGGACAACTCTTTTTTCGCTGTAAAATGCAAAGCGGGGAGAGACTACCATTTCTTGATTATCAGGAATATCGGCAGGTACTTTTACTACGTTTTTCCGCCTGTTTTTCGCTGCAATATCCTTTATTGCGTTAATCAGAATGTTCATGTTTTTGTCTGTATCGCCAATAGCTCCAACCGCAAGAACATTGTATAAGTCCGACAGTTCCATTTGGATATGATATTTGTATTTTAAGATTTTTTCCGTCTCAAAGCCCGACAGACCTAATTCTCTTAAATTTATGGCAAGTTTTGTCGGGTCATATGCAAAACACCCTTCGGTGCCTTCTATATCATGTCCCATCACATAAATGCCTTCTATACTGTTTAACTGCCTCCGCGTCCTTTCGCACCGCTTTATGGTTTCATCCAGCATTTGTCTGCCTTTTAAAGCCATCTGCTTGCGCGCCACATCCAGTGATACCATAAGAGGATACGATGGACTGGTGGTTTGGGTAAGATTTAAGGCTGCTTTGACTGTTCTGTCATCTACATAATCGCTTTTTACCAGTAAAATCGAACTTTGTGTCAGGGAGCCCCCAAGTTTATGCATGCTTGTCGCACTAATATCTGCTCCCGCTTCCATTGCCGACAGCGGCAAATCGGGATGAAACTTCAAATGTGCTCCATGGGCTTCATCTACTATAACGGGTTTTCCATAGGAATGAGCTACCTCCACAATCTTTTTAAGATCTGAAGCTACTCCGTAATATGTGGGATTTATTACAAAAACAGCTTTTGCGTTTGGATGCTCCACAAGGGCGCGTCTTACGCTTTCTACGGTTATGCCTATGGCTATTCCCATATACTCATTTATTACTGGCTTTATATAAACCGGATGCACCCCACTTAAAATAAGCGCACCAACTACTGACCTATGAGCATTTCTCGGAATTATTATCTCATCGCCCGGTCCGGCAACCGATAATATCATGGCCTGGATTCCCGAGGTTGTGCCATTTACCAAAAAATGAGCATGATCTGCGCCAAAGGCATGTGCCGCAAGTTCCTCGGCCTCATGAATGACGCCTGTGGGGTTGCATATGGTATCTAGATCCAAGATTCCGGAAGTAACATCAATTGACATAATATTTCTTCCTGCAAAATCACAAAATTCAGGTATTCCTCTGCCGCCTCTGTGGCCCGGTACATGAAACGAAACAGTTTTATCGTTCACGTATTTTTTCAGGGCGGCAAAAAGCGGTGTTTCTTGCTGCTCATCAAATCTCATTGAGAGTCACTCCCCTTTCAATCAATGATTTTCACTCAAATATTTTGTATAATCCGCAAAGATTATAGCTGCAAGTTTTATACGCAAATACAATTAAAGCACAGTTTGACTAGAAATTCAATACTATTTACGAATTTTTTTTGATAAATTATGTAGCAAGTAAGAGGAAAACATATAAACAGTGTAGATTTAAAAAAACCATCGTTTATAAAAGTGCATTAGGATATATAATAAGGTATAAAAGTATATAACAGGTTCTTATCAAAAGTTAATTACTCTGCAGCCTGTTTGACAAAGTATATTACCTGTATTATAATAATATATAATTATATGCTTATATGATTATATAAGGGAGGTAATTTCGATGGATTTAGCTCACACATATTTAGGCGAAAAAGTACTTGCTCAAGGTCTTAAATATCTTCTCTCAAAGGACATGGAAGATTTTAATAGACTTATAAGTTGGGCAGAAAAGTTGCCAATGCCTGAACATCAAAAGAAAGATCTTGAATCAGTTAAAACATTCCTACAAAACAAAGACTCTAACTGGTATAAGCTTGGGCAAAGGCTTCTTGCCGAAACCGATCCGAAGGTAAAAGAAAAACTTGGCATAAACTTTTTCTTAAATGCAAACTTCCTCGGTGTCCCCAAGCAGCAAAAAATGGCGCAGGAATTGGGCTGCTCGGTGCCTTGGGCAATTTTAATCGATCCCACTGCAAAATGCAATCTGCATTGCACCGGTTGTTGGGCAGGTGAATACTCGCAAAAAGATGAGCTTGATTTCGATACATTAGATAGGATATTTACTGAATGTGAAGAATTGGGGATTTACTTTATAATCATGTCCGGTGGCGAACCTACTTTGCGCAAGGACGATATTGTAAAGCTTGCCGAGAAACATTCTTCCCAGGGATTCCTGCTTTTTACAAACGGAACTTTGGTAGATGACAAGTTCATCGAAGATATGAAACGTGTAGGTAATATCACCCTTACCTTCAGTATTGAAGGTTTTGAAGAAACGACTGATGCCCGCAGAGGCAAAGGTGTTTTCAAAAAAGTAATGGATGCTATGGACAGGATGCGTAAGGCCGGCCTCATCTACGGCGTTTCCACCACATACAACAGATACAATACTGAAGAACTTGCAAGCGAAGAATTTGTAGATATGCTGGTAGACAAGGGTGTTACTTATGCTTGGTATTTCACTTATATACCTGTTGGGCGGGACGCAGATGTAGAAATGATGGCAACTCCGGAGCAAAGAGCTTATATGTACGATAAAATTCTGGAATACAGACGCACAAAGCCAATTTTCATCATGGACTTCTGGAACGACGGCGAAGCTTCCAATGGTTGTATCGCAGGAGGTAGACGCTATTTGCACATCAATGCCCATGGAGATGTAGAACCATGTGCCTTCATCCACTATGCAACATGCAACATAAAAGATGTATCGCTAAAAGATGCTCTTAGGTCGCCGCTTATGCTTGCATACCAAAAGCGCCAGCCATTTAATATGAATCATCACAGACCATGCCCGCTTATTGACAATCCTGAATTAATGGTAGAAATTGTACAAGAGAGCAAAGCATATTCTACTCAGCTAAGCGCAGATGAGACACCGGAAGAATTTGCAGAGAAGCTCAAACCCTACGCCGATGAGTGGGGGAAAATAGCTGATGAGAAATACCTTAAAACCTCAGCTAATGTAAAATAAGATACCCAATTAGCCGGCAGAAAGGAGGTTCTTCTGTTGGTATTGAGCCTTTCTGAATACAAAGTTGAGTTTTTACGAAGTTTAGCCGATAATACACGCTTAAAGATTATTGAAGCTTTAAAAGAACGGGAAAGGACAGTATCTGAACTGGTTGAATCTGTTGGAAGTTCCCAAGCCAACATCTCAACACATCTTAAACTTTTAAGAAGTGCAGGTATTGTCAAAAGTCGAAACAAAGGCAAGTACGTTTACTACAGCTTGCGAGATGAAAGTATACCGGAATTCTTAAATTCGCTAGAAGAAATGCTCATTTTAATGCGAAGAAAATCCTTTGAAGGTGCTTAATCTTAATAAATTCTAATAAGTTGCCGCACGGACGATAAGGCGGCAGCTTATTTTTTTTCAATAAATCTGTAACAAGATAGACAAAAGATATTTACATAATTGTTGCTACATTTTGGTTTTTGCTTTATACTGATTACAACAAAAATAACAGGAGGTAAGTAAAACTTGGAGATACTTGTTACGCTTGATGTACTAAAACAGCATAAGGGAGAAGAAGTTGTTGAATTCCCCCCGGGAACACTAATAACAAAAGAAGCTAAAATCTATGCAGCAAAAGAAGGGATGAAGTTATTCGTAGGAGGCCAGCAGGTGCCGGAACCCGCTTATTCTGCTGAAATTCCCAGTATTCGCGCAGTAATATCTGTAATAGGCGAAGACAAGGTAGGAATCATCGCAGGCATATCCGATGTCCTTGCGAAAGCTAATGTGAATATACTTGACATTACGCAAACTGCCATCGAAGGTCTTTTTACCATGATAATGGTAGTAGATATAAGTAAAGCGAATATAGATTTTGAGGCTTTAAAAGTTAAGCTTTCCGAAAAGGGAGAAAAAATCGGAGTCCGAGTCGACGCTCAGAGAGAAGAAGTCTTTCATTTTATGCACAGGATTTAAGGAGGCCGCACAATGAATTTTACCCGAGATGAAATAATCGAGACTATACGCATGGTTCAAGCCGAACAATTGGATATTAGAACGATAACTTTGGGGATTAGTCTCAGGGACTGCTCAGGTCCTTCAGTTTCTTATACTGCCCGCAAAATTTATGACAAGCTAATGGAAAGAGGCAGCGAACTGGTGCCGATTGCTCTACAGCTTGAAAAGGAGTTTGGCATTCCTATTGTAAATAAGAGAATTTCTGTAACTCCCATAGCTCTCGTAGCTGAAAGCTGCAGCGAAAGCGACTACGCTCCGATAGCTTCGGCTATGGACAGGGCTGCGGCAGAACTTGGCATTGACTTTATAGGGGGATTTTCCGCATTGGTTCAGAAAGGTTTTACGCCGGGGGACATGAACCTTTTAAATAGCATTCCCGAAGCTCTGTCCTCCACTTTGCGGGTTTGTGCCTCTGTAAATGCAGCCACCACAAAGGCCGGCATAAATATGGATGCAGTACAAGCAATGGGAAGCATTATTAAAAAGACGGCACGTTTAACCGAAAAAGAAAATGGAATCGGAGCCGCTAAATTGGTAGTTTTTGCCAATGCTCCTGATGACAATCCCTTCATGGCAGGAGCATTTCACGGCCCAGGAGAGCCGGAAAGCGCCATCAATGTAGGAATTAGCGGACCGGGCGTAGTAAATACCGTTGTATCGAATCTTCCTAAAGATGCAGATTTAGGAGAAGTGTCAGAGGCCATCAAACGCATGGCTTTCAAAATCACTAGGGTCGGGGAGCTTATCGGCCGTGAGGCTTCAAGACGGTTGGGAGTTCCTTTTGGGATTATAGACTTGTCTCTTGCTCCAACTCCGTCTGTAGGAGATAGCGTGGCCAATATATTAGAGGCGATTGGTCTTGAACGCTGCGGAGCCCCCGGAACAACAGCTGCTTTAGCGCTTTTAAACGATGCCGTTAAAAAAGGCGGAGCAATGGCAACTTCATATGTAGGCGGTCTTTCAGGGGCTTTTATACCTGTCAGCGAAGATGCAGGCATGATACGCGCCGCAGTTGACGGAGCGCTTACATTAGAAAAACTTGAGGCAATGACCTGTGTATGCTCGGTAGGTCTTGATATGATTGCCGTTCCCGGCGATACCTCAGCCCAGACTATTACTGCTATTATTGCAGACGAAATGGCAATAGGGGTTATAAACAAAAAGACTACTGCTGTTAGAATAATACCTGCTCCGGGTAAAAAAGCAGGAGATTTTGTAGAGTTCGGCGGCCTTTTGGGAAGAGCCCCTGTAATGCCGGTGAACCCATTTGATTCGTCAGTCTTTGCCAGGCGAGGCGGGCAAATTCCACCTCCGATACAAAGCTTAACAAATTAGCAAAAAATTAGGGCAAAAAACATAAGACCTATTTAAAAAAATAATTTAGTTTCTTCTTTGTAGAGCCTTTTCAGTGATAATAAAAAAATACATAGACCGATTATGTAGGTCTAAATAATTAAGTTATCCACAGAGTTATCAACAGCTGTTGATAACTTTAAACCTTGTCCTTAAGATTTTGTCTAAGCTGAATGCACTTTTCCACAATGGGGATAACTTATCCACATGAATGTTGATAAAAAAATGCAATAGGAAAATGGTCTTAAAACGGTTGTTCACAAACAAAAAAAATCCTTCGCTAGCGCACAAATGACAAAAGCACGATTTAGTATTACATCTTACTGTCATTTTAAGCAAAGCGAAGGATTTTGATTTAATTATACAAGATTATATTTTCTCGATAATCCTGCTGTAAATCTTTTTCTAGAAACTCTAAAAATCTTATCAGCATCGCTGATGCTTCCGCACGTGTCATAATTTTGTCCGGATTGAACTTGTTATAACTGTCGCCTTCAAGAATGCCAATTTCGCGAGCTACATATACGCTATCTTTTGCCCATGATGGAATCTTGTCGTCATCGGAAAAATAAGTATAATATCCGGGGTTTGGCGCTCTATTTCCGAATCCTAAGGCGCGAATGAGAACAGTAACCGCTTCTGCTCTCGTGAGAGGGTCATTAGGTTTAAAATAGACACTTGAAACTCCTGTCATTATCCCCTTTTCTAAGCCTTCTTTTATATACTGATAATTTTTATCCTCTACCTTTACATCTTTAAAAGGCGATGTTTCAGGAGGCTGTTTTCGCCTGCTTGTCCTTGCTGTGCTTGTTTGCTCAACAGTAGGCCTTATATCGCAAGCTCTAATAACTCCTTTAATAAATTCAGCTCTAGTCATCGGTATCTCAGGCGTAAAAAATGTCTGGCTCTCATCAAATACATCCAGTGAATAAAGTTTAGTTATATATTCTTCAGCCCAGTGCCCTTTTACATCCCGGAATTTAGGAACAACCAAACGCTCCACTTTCGGCACCATTTCTGCAGAGAGATTTACCTTGCCGCTAGAACGTTTCTTGCTGTCGATGATGCCATTTTGGATTTTTGGCATGTCGTAATCATATCTTGAAACCATCTCTCTATTAGTTGTGCGGATATATCCCCCGTCAAAGCTGGAAAGGGTGGCTTCGTTTTCGGAATATACCAATTTTTTCGTTAAGCTGTCTGACACCTGGACCTTTGCACTTCCTTCCCAGGACACCGTTTCCTGGTTGCCTTCTTCGTCAGTTACCTTTCTGTTGGAAGTTATATAATAATTAATTATTTGAGTTTCCGTGCTTCCCCAAAAATTATTGTATCCAACATCGCCCCCGGAAATAGTAACTATTACTTGGCCCTCGTCTCGGTTTATGGTGTAATACTTTCTGCCCTCAAAATTTCCTGAGTAAAAGTCTGAGGCCGGCCTCTTGTCTATGACATCAGACTTTGAAAATTGGAAGTCCTCAAGTTCGTATTTATCTTCACCTATCTCTATTTTCTCCGAGTACTTGCTTAAAGTAGTCTGGCCAATAACTTGCCCTTTATCATTTCGGTTATTGTAGTTTGTTGAGAATGTAACGCTTCGGGTAAGTTTTGTTTTTACTGTACTATCATCACCGGTAAGGTTATACTTATAGGTTATAGTTTCGGTATCGCCTCGCCCACCTTCTGATATTGCAAGTTCGCCGGAAAATTTCATGGGCTTGCCGCTGACAAAAACCATCTCTTCATAAAGATATTCATTGTTTACACCGCCTTCAAAACCGGAAGGCGTTCCATATGCCTGAAATGGAATTGTCAAGAATACTATAAGAACAAAATATGCGGTTAGTTTTCTAATAATCATACACTTCCCTACTTTACTAATAAGAATTTGCCTTCAAAGTCATCTCGCAGCATATATATGCTGTCTCCTGCCTGCAGATCTTCAAAGCTTATAACCCTATCATCTTTAATCAGCAATGCTTTTTCAATCCTTACTTTTACCGGCAGCGACTTAGGCATCCATTTTTCATTTCTACTGCTCCAGTCTTTTGCATCTGTCAGTGTAACACTGGCTCCAATAGCTCCATCATTTTCGATTTTGTTTATTGTGCCGATGGTTACCCGCTGTCTGAGTAATGAATCCATATCCTTTTTTAATACTACAGCCGCTATTCTGTCGCCATCAGTATAGGCGTAAGCATACCAAGATTTTCTGTCCGAAGAACTGCTTTCGCCTACCCCATAGTCCATGGCAAAAAATTCTTCCGGGGTTATTTTCTTCATTTTTTCCATGTCAAAGATGTATGTGTCATTGTCATAGTAAAGTTCTTTTTCATCGTCAAAGGATTCCCAATCATTGTGATTGAGTATAAAGAAATCTGAAAGTGTAACTTTATTTTCTAAAACACTTTCCAGTTTGCCTGAATAGAAATAATACTGACCGATATTCGAATTATTTATATCTTGATCGTAAATATATACGATGCTCGCCAATGCCTTTTCGCCTTTGCCATCGGCTACCACAAGAGCGTCTGTGCCGGGGGTCACCGAGTATCCGTCTACTATGCGTTGATTTTTTATAAAGATGGTACCCTCGTTAAAATCAATATTTCGCTTGTTCTTAAGTTCAAATGCCGATGCATACCA
This sequence comes from Tepidanaerobacter syntrophicus, assembly GCF_001485475.2. Classification (NCBI taxonomy): domain Bacteria; kingdom Bacillati; phylum Bacillota; class Clostridia; order Thermosediminibacterales; family Tepidanaerobacteraceae; genus Tepidanaerobacter; species Tepidanaerobacter syntrophicus. Next base: position 271,384 of record NZ_DF977002.1, read on the forward strand.
GTTGATTTCTTGTATTTTGTCACTAAATGTGGTCTCATATTGACTTTTTATAACCATTTTTTCTGCCGTATCTTTTCCAAAAAAGTCCTTTGCCGCTATATAAATAGTTTTGCCTTGAAGATATTTAAGATTGTTGAAAGGTATAGCCTTTCCCGCATAATACACCGGGAAATTTGTCAAGTAGTCTATACGCAATATATTTTTATATTCTTGCCAGCTTCCATTCTGGAAAATCTGGGCATTTTTTAAAACCAGGGCGTCATCTACCATACTTGCAGCATCTAATTGTCCTTTGTATAAAGCTTTAATCTTAACTGAGTCTCCTTGAATTTTCATACGGCTAATAATATCAGAATCCTTTTCGTCAAAGTAAAGGCGGACCCAATCGCCCTCGTACAAAGTGCTTAAAGGCACGTTTACACTATTTTTTATGGCAATAGTGGCAGGTGTTGTATAATATGTCTCCTCTTTCCCACTTGTAAGCCTTAATATTATTTGGTCTCTGTCAATTTTTTTGATAATACCTGCGCGGACCTTTCCGCCCGGAGGAATATATCCGGGATTTTCAGTAGACCAACTTTCAAGATAGATAAGTGTATCTCTGTTATATTCTCCATATACTTCCATTCCAATTTTTAAATCATTAAGATAGACGGGTATCTGATCTATGTTTAAAGCTGTGTCCGCTGTGACTTTAAACTGCTTTTGATTTCCGTTGTATTCTTCTACCTTAATCCAAGATTCTTGGGTATTCATGTCTATTATATAGCCTTCAAGGCTCTGTGCTGCAAGGGCTGTTTTTTTATCTTGCAGAAAAGGCAGCAGCATCCCGCAAAGTATTGCAAAGATCAGTAAAACAGTTTTGAGTTTTTTCACCTGCCATTACCCCCTTGTTCCAAAAACTGCGTATTTGCCCAGCCGGTTAATTGTTGTCTTAACCGACACATCGGGACCGCTGTATCTTTCATAAATGCTCGTCCAATCTCCTTTAGCATCATCGTAGCGGTACAAGGCAATGTTAGTTATTTTTCTTAGATTAGCTTTAGCCCTGTCAAAATCAACGCCAAATTGCATTGAGTCGTTTAAATAATCTAAATCAAATGTGTCGCTTCCTACATAAAGCCCTGCTTTCATTAACAATTGGCCGGAAAGAAGGGTGCGATTTCCAAATCCTGTGCTTTCTGTGCCATAAGTTATTTCAAATCTTACTCCCGTATTGTCTTTGTCTTCATACTGCCGAACTTTAGATGTATAGAAGGCTTTAGGATTGAATTTTAATGTAAAATCTTTCCCCAGAATAGTTATATCACCGGAGTTGGATTTTGATATTATCTCTACAGGCATCGTAATCGTCACAGTATTTGCGCCTAGGAAATTGCTGTCCACAAGATTTACGGTAATGTCTTTTCTATAATCTTTGGTTCCTATAACTATGCGCACAGTATTGCCGATTTTTTCTGTGGTAGTTTCTTCCACAAGGCCTCCATCTTCATCTGAAGGCCCTACCCTGCCGCCTGTTCTTACGGTGTTGCTTTCGGCGGAGGGAGGCGAAGATCCGAAATCACCCAGGGCTTTTACTACAAATTTATACATGGTATAAGGCTCTAAATCGCTATAAACGAAGCTGGTAAGTTCAGTATTTCCAACAAAGTCTATATTATTGTCATCGACTACAGCATAAATTTCGTAGCCTTTGGCGCTTTCTACTGCTGACCAACTTATTTTAATATAGCGGTCATATACAAGTTCTGCTGTTACATTCATAGGAGCGCTAAGTTCCGGCAGTCCATAAGTAAGCTGCTCGTAAATGTCAGTGGCGCCGCCGTCCGGATTTATTACTAAGACACCTTTACTGTCAAGTTTTGCCGGTGCGGTTATGACAGTTATTGTTTGAGAATCTATGACATTTACACCAGTGCCATCAATGCCGTTTTCCAATAGATAGGGTATACCATCTACATAGACTATGGTGCCTGATGCGTCGCTTTCGCTATCAATTTTTTTAAGGCTTGGCGCAAATATTACTCGTGCTCCCGTCATAAAGCCCGTGCCCTTTATCTTTATCCTTTGGCCACCGTTTATCGAAATTCGTGTAATCTTAGTGGTTTCGGAAGGATCTGTAGGATCGACCACTGCAGATATTTTGGGAGTGCTAAGATATGTAAACTTTCCTGATGGAGCTGAAAGTTCGCCATCCGGATTTTCTACTTTTACATCCACGGTGCCTGAAGCATGGGGTGGAGTCACTGCCAGTATGGTTTTATAGTCGATAACCTGTATATTATCCTCCGGAACCGGAGTTTCTCCAAAATAAACTTTTAAACCTTCGCGAAAGTCTTTGCCTTCAATTTTTACACTAGTGCCACCTGAGGAAGGCCCTTTATCTGGCGTTATTTTGGTTATTGCAGGAGAAGTTTCTCCTTTAACAAACATAATATAAATGGGTTTTGGGCTTACTTTGTCTGATGCCGCCTGCCCGCCATCTTCGTTAATAACAACTAATCTGTGGAGCTTGCCTACAGCGCTTTCCGGAACTTGAGGCATTGTAAATGTAAGTTTTGTAGGAAGGGTGTAAGTTATATCTTTTGGCTCTATCGTTGCCACGTCAGAGATTTGAATCTTGGCGTTTTCTCTAAAGTCGCCGCCGATAACGCTTACCGTATTTCCTCCCTTATATGTTAAATATAAGACTTTTATATCTCTGCCGTTTATATTCGCATCTTCGGGAGATTTTCCTTCTTTAGTTAGATTTACAATATACGGACTGCTGGCAGGATATTTATACATAAAAGTGCTCTGAGCAGTTCCACCATCAGGATTTATCAAGGTAACCTCTACCTGCCCGATAGTATAATATGCAGGCGTCGTTACAACAAGCTGGCCACTATTTAAGAATTCTACTTCTGGTGCATATCCCCGCTCCACAAACAATCTCCTGTCGGAAATTTCAAGGCGAATAAGCTCACTGTAAGGATAAGGGTTTGTTCCTTCTGCTTTTAATAGTCGTGTTGAAACAAACATGGCATTTCCGTCAAAGGGTATGGGATTTAATGTTACAAACTCACGGCCGCCTTCTGAAAGCGTAAGGTATATTTTGCCATTGGCATATTCTACCCTAAGACCTCCTGCAAGGTTTACAGTGGTCCGCTGATTGTCTATCCTGCCTGAATTTTCTTCTTCTCTTGGAATATTGCGATTGGTGATATTCCCAAATCGAATTGCTGCCATCTGCTTTAAATTTACTGCTCCATCTGCATCAACTATCCTCATATCGCTTTGCGCAAAGCCGGAGCCGAAAACCTCCACCCGGTCGCCGCCCTGTTTTTTACCTTCAGAGGGTACTATCCGAGTTATGACAGGCTTCGTGGATGTATAGGTATATTTTACTTTGTTTGATATTCCGGAATCATTGTTTACTATATAAACATCTACTGTGCCGGCAGATGCTGCCGGAGTCTTAACTTTTAAATATCCGTCAGCAAATTCTACTATTTCGGCTGTCTGATTTCCAAAATATATTTTCGGCAAAACCGACAACACTATTTTGTCAAAATTTTCTCCATAATAGTCTTTCAGGTTTTGAATAATGTCCTTGTTTTCGTCAAAAGAATTGCCAAGTCTTTCCTTTACCGCGGAAGGTCTGAAATCATCCCATATACCGTTGCCGTTTAAATCTTGATATATCTCATTTTCATCTTTGATTTGATTTCTGTTATCATCGTTGTAAGGTTCAAAATATCTAAAATCGCTGCCTGTTATTTCGACAATTTGCTTGCCGGCAGCACTGCCTTGAGACGGCACTACCCGAGTTATGCGAGGATAACTGGTGGGTACCATGTATGTAAAGCCATCTTCCTTGCCAGCGCTTGCACCGTCAGGATTTAACACTACTACGGGAACTGTTATGCGATCCGTCCCTTTTTCCTTTGATAAATCGCCGCTGAAGGGAGGCACTTTTACTGTTATGGTTTTTCCATCAACACTTACAATTGTATCTTCTTTTTTAACTTCTACACCGTTTATAAAAACCTTAGACTTATATGTGCCGTCATCTTTAAAGTCTTCACCTATAATATCTACAGTATATCCTCCGTCAGTCGAACCTTTGTCAGGGACAATTTTAACGATTTTAGGTCTTGATTGGGGCTGAGTATAGTAATAAAAACCTTGGGTGCCTGTTCGGCTATCTCTTTTGGTATCCGGATTTAGTACTGTTAGGTCATAATAACCGTCACCTGCGGAAAGTTTCGGCACTTTAAATATAATTTTATTCTTGTCAATTACTTTTACGTTATTGCCAACTATAACACCGCTGTCATCGACTTTATATAAAGTCTGCATATAGAGTTTGATGCTCGGGTTTTCTTTTATTAAAAGTGTAGTGACTTTTACATCTTTGCCGTTGATAATTTCATTTACTGTATCAATTTCAATTTTATAATCGCTGCCTCCTTCTTTAGAGGCCATAAGTGCATAGTCATTAGAAGTATCATCATACTTTATACCTATTGTGTATGTATTTTTAACTCCGTCGGAAAGTATGGCGTTTCCTTGAAAATCCTGCTTTAGTGTGTAAAACTTGTCTTGGGAATCTTTGAAAACTATACTGTGCCAGTAATCAGCAATTTTCAAATACTTTCTGCCATCAACTGTTTCACCGATGCTTAAAATTTCATCGTTTTCCGGTGATGCATAATATTGCAGTGTGATGCGCTTAGTTTCCGGATCAGTATTGTATTCATTTATATCTTGATTTTGAAGAAGTATCCTTGTGCCTATCAATTTATATATTTCAGAAGTGGTTGTACCGGTAGATGTGGGATCAGGCGCAAGAAAATTATCTCCGGTAACTAAGACCAACGTGCCTGTGTTGCCTACCTTAGGAGCAAAATCAGTAATCTTCGGGTCTGTATATGTTTTGACATAATTAAACTCTTTTACCGCAATGCCGCCGCCGGGGTTTATAACCTGAAGCTGTGTAGTGCCTTCTCTGCCCGGCGGTGCTTTAAATGTTATGGTTTTGCCGTCTCCTTCTCGTCTTATACTCGAAACTTCCTTTCCATCAATAAAAACCTTAACATCTTGTAGGAAATTACTTCCCTTTATAGTTACTGTTTCGCCGCCGCTTACGGTTACTACATCAGGAACTACGCTTTCAATAACAGGAGTTTTGTCATCCTTTGACAATATAAACTTCACCATTAGCGAACTTTCTGAAGAAAGACCGGGAACATCGGAATTTCTAACCGGATTTGTAACTACTACAGGAACATTTGTGTTTACATATTCTTCAGGAATTTTGGTGTCTTTCGGTATTGTCAAAAGAATCCTGGTGCCTGCTTCCTGGCCTGTTGAACCATCCATTATATTTCCGGCATCGTCCATTACATAAAGCTGAATATTGCTATTTTCGTTTTTATTAATTTTTACATCCCCAAAGCTTATAATTGGGTATACAGCTTTTATGGCACCATCTACTGTATATTTGTAGATTGCAAAATTCTTGCCATATATACCTATCATCAAATCTTGAGGAATTACATATGTGCCATCGTTTTTCTTTGTTACGTGAATTTCGCCGGGCACTATGCTGTTTGCTTCAGGCTTTATCCTGCTGGGTATAAAAGTATAGCCTTTTGGAAGCTCTGCTCTTTCAGTAAAAAGGTATTCCTTTTCATTACTGCCTATGACAATTCTCGTAGTGGTTTCCACTACTACATCTTTTACTGGATTGCTCTCATTGGTATCAGCATTTATCTTTACCGCAAGCTTGTCTATATCTGGAGAAAAAGTGGAGCCTTCTTTAATGACATCTGCTTGAGGACCTATTATCACTTTTATTGTTTTTTCAACTGTTGTTACAGGTAAGTTTCGATAAGTTCCGACAGCTGCATTATCACTGCTTTTATATGTTAATTTCATAACGCCATCTGATAAAATGTCTATGTTCGGAAGGCAGTTTTCATCAATTTGTAAATCATCTATATTAAGGCTTCCCAGGTATCTTCCGGTAATGGTAGCTGTAGAGCCGGTATCAGGTCCTTTGTTGGGCTGTATAATATCGATTTTTGCACTTTTAGATCCTTGGATTACGGTAAATTTTTCCTTTTGATATATATACTCTCCGGAGACTGCCTGCATTGGATCTTTATAATCGGGAACCTGGTTTGTAAGGACCACCCAATACTCTCCCGGCGTAATATCAGGCACTTCAACGGTAAATACATATTTGCCGTCATCGGTTTGCTGGAGGGGGCTGGGGTTTTTCCCCTTGTTTGCGGTTGTATAAGGATCTGTGCCGTCTGTAGCTTTCAAGAAATATACATCATATTGGCGCAGCTGACTTGCTTTAAAATATACTTTTCCGCCTTTTGCGCCTCTGTTAGGAAACATTTCAATGTCAGTAGATATATTCAAATCCTCCACCAGACGAAATTGGCCGTTATATGTGTGGTTTATGGTAATTTTGACTTTTTTTCCAGAATTCAAATCATTAAATTTTATAGGATCAGTATCGAATTTCCTGGTAATCTCTATGTCTTGAAGGCCTAATTCTCCTTCTTGAAATTCATTTATCTGCGCAGGATTTGTTTTAAAGCAATCATTAGGAATGGTATTAAAAAGAACGCCTGTTCCATACTTAACTGTTATTTCGGCGGTATCTGTGATTAAATCAAAATTTGTTCCTTTTATATACAATGTTCCCATATCTTTATTTACTTTTGGAGTGACATCAGTAATAGTAGGCATAGCGCCTTTGTCGCCAATGGGAATTGAGGCATTTCCCACTACTATAGATTTAATATTCTTTAGCTTTTCCCAGTCCTCAGGTTTTGTAAATTCGAAATAAAGTAACCCATATGTATTAATCTTAGGGCCTTTAAGCTGTTCAAATTTAGAGCCATATTCTATAAAAACAGGAGCTCCTTCCAGCTCACTTCCTTTGATTGATAAAGACATCCCTGTGGTAAGTCTGTTGCTGTCGTGCTCTTTCCCTATAACTATTTCACTTACTGCATAGGTATCTTTATCATATCCATATGCCAATTCTGCGTTATGCGGCACAACCATAGAAAATAGTATTAAAATCGCAAGAAGCGCCGAAATTGCTGCTCTACCTTTCTTTATCATCTTCTCCCTCCTAATCCTCCACTACTACGAATATACCCGGGTCTGTTTCCTCAACAGTTACTGTTTTGCTGAAGATGTCTATTGAAAAATCTTCTTCAAAAAACTCCAGCATAGCCGGATCATATCTTATCACTTTAAGGTTTTCCCCATCACTTTCTTTAAACGGAATTACAACTTTAAATCTGGTAAAATCGAGATTTTCACATGATACTTGAATAAATTCTGATTTTATTTTTTGGCCTGCAAGTTTTTGCTTTAAATTTCTTGCAGCTAAAGGATCTGTTCGGCCAAGGACGGCACACGCCTTCTTATCCCTTGAATAATCATCAATTCCTACATTATAAAAGATTATGTCCGCCCATTTTGAAAAAGTCTTCAAGGTGGATATCCTGTCATTTCTTCTGCCGTCAAAACATATTTTTCTAATAAGACTATCAGCCCCCATAATATCATCTAAATCAATTTCCACAAGGCGCCTGTCGGTATAATTTCTATTTAGAACCAAGGTATCTTCACTGCGCAAAAGGTCTCCCATTGCTTTGCCAAACTTTGTATCATCTATTATTTTATAATCTTCATTAGGGACATAGTCTCCTTCTTTTACCACACTTAGCGCACCAAATACCTCGGTTTTATGATCTTTATCATTTTGTACTAAAATGGAGTAAATGCCCGGATCTAGGCGGTCGCTGCCTGCAGGCAGGTATACTTTTAGAATGGTTTTGCCATCATCGTCGGTAGATATTTTAACCCTTCTTGAGGGAATGTTGTTAAAATAGACTTTTACGCTACCTTCATAGAGAAAATCTCCATAAAGAATTATAGGCACATCTTCATCATAATTTTCCACAACACTTCCGGTTTTATTTAAGGTAATTACAGGGGTTGCCATCGTGGTAAACGTCCAGCTAACTTTCTCGTTTCGCTCAGTATCTTCCTCTGCTCCGGCAAAATAGACTATTCCTTCATTTATCATAACTGAATAAACCGTCTGAGACATCAGCGGCTTTACAGGCACAAATAAGTAAGCCCTATTGGCTGTCCTGTCTTTTATAAAAATATAATTTGCGATGTAGGCATCTCGCTTAGCAATATCCTCCAGATTTTGTATATAATTGAGAAATTCTTGATCTATCATGGATACTTCATTTTGCCCTTCGGAAAATACCGTAGACGTTTGAAGCAGGCTAAGGCCTTTCTCTTTATCAAATTGCAGCCTGTCATTTTCATCTTCAAAGGTTATTTTCAAAAAGTAGCGGGTTGTGCCGTCGATAGTTTTGGGATTTAACATCTTTTCATTTGACCATGTGCCGCCTGCCGGTTCTGTTGCAATTACTTGAGGTTTTCCGGCAGACAAGACTTTTACTGTCGTATTAGGATTCGACACTGAGCGTCCGTCATTAAAAAATATCTCGATCGAATACTCGCCACTGCCGCCCTTATAAATACTATCGATTACATTTGGATCTTCTACTTTTACATTTAATTCGGTGATGCTGCTAAATTCTATATATTTTTTATCTATTGTCTCGGAAATCATTCCGGCATTTTTGCCGCTTATCATTTTAAGTTTTATATACTCTATATCTTCATTAAAGTTATATCCCTTGATAATAAAAGATGCTGTTCCTTTATAAATATCTGAAAGCCGGAAGGTGTCAGGTTCCGTTTTGTAAATCCCAATATCCCCGTTTCGTTTTCCACCTACTGTAAATTTCATATCAAAGCGAGGTAAAAATGTGCCGCTTCGGTCTTGTAATACATCCTTTGATATACTAAGTATGTAATATTTGCCCCAATCTAGGCTATTTTCCGGATAAATAACCAATTTTGTCTTTTGCTTGTCGCCCTCATTATAATATTCGAAGCGAACTTTAGAAATCTTTACTGCAGTTTCCGGTGCGTATCCTTCTACAAGTGTAATCCTTTTAAGAAAAGATATTTCACCGGCGCGGGGCAGCACACGGCCCTCAATATAAAAAACAAAAGGGTTTTCCGGACCATAAGCCCAGGTGCCGTTTACGGTGCACACCTTTCCTCCTGTTAAAGGGTCATCTTTAATGGTATCAGGTACCATGTCTTGAATACCGTACCAGCTTAAAGGAGTCTTTTCTGTTTTTGGTATCGTCCAAAAATAAAAATCCACATCATTTTCTAGGGCATAACCGTTCATATCTTCTATAAATTCTTTTTTAATAATGAGGTGATATTGAGTAAGATTTAGATACGGCAGAGCAGGTGTTACTTTTACAGTATTTCCATTTACTATCTCAATATCTTTAACTGCTGTCTCTTGCTGGTATTCTTCACTTTTCAGTTGGGATTCCGTGATTTCAGGATTAAATTCAAATACTTTGTCATACAAATTACCGGAATCGTCATAATCGGTTTCTAGGGGTTTGGGTATGCGGTAGAGTTTAGTATTTTCTAAAAGTCGCTCTTTATCGGTGTTTTTCGCCCATTTAATATTTCTGTCAAAACGAATATATACCGAACCGTCGGCAGAAAGGCCCGTTCCTGATATTGAAGTGATATCATCACTGCCTGATACATCTGAAGAATAGCCGAGAATTTTAGGACTTTGGCCTGCGCTTCTTGTAATAAAATTTACAATTATATCCCGGTTTGTAATCTCATAGTCTTTAAGTTTTACAGCACCTTCTAAAACCGCAAAACGATAAAGGGTGTTTCTCATTAATGGAGGTTTCCCGATTCTTCCCACATCAAAGCACAAAGTTTTTTCGTCTTCCGAAAGATATATCTCCTCTTCATCTACGGGATAGGAATCATCACCGGTTTTAAGTATAATTTTTGATTTGTCTAGTATTTCTATGGGGTATTTAAAAGTTATCTTTATAGTTGGCTTAACCTCAACCTGTGTTTGATTGTTTAAAGGGTAAGTATTTTCAATTATCTCTTCCGGGGAGCCATTTTGCGGACCATCATCAGAAAGAGTATTTATGTAAGTTTCACCATACACGCTATTTGCATTAAAAAAAGCTTGAGAAGAAATTATAATCAAAGCTAACAAAAAAATTGCGATTTTATTTTTTTGCTGTTTAATATTCATGCCGGCACTTCCTCCATCCCATACGCTTAACGCTTGCTAATTCTTATCCATTTTTCCTTATTATACCATAGAATTACATAAATTCTAACTTATCGAAGAAAACTTTTGCAAAAGGAATGGGGGGCCGTCCTCGCCTTCTAATATTTTTGCTTTTCCATGATATAAGTGTTAAACTTTTTAGTAGACTAGCAAAGGGGTGGTGCAGGATGGAAGAGCTTTGGAAACTTTTTATCGTTTTTTGCCGAATTGGAGCATTTACATTTGGCGGTGGCTATGCGATGCTTCCCCTTATCCAAAAAGAGGTTGTGGAAAAGAATCACTGGGCAACAGATGAAGAAGTTATAGATTATTATGCCATTGGCCAGTGCACACCGGGGATAATTGCAGTAAACACTGCAACTTTTATAGGTTTTAAGCAGAGGGGAATAATAGGTGCAATAGTTGCTACATGCGGCGTTGTTTTTCCTTCCGTTGTAGTAATTAGCGTTATTGCAGCCTATCTCACTAATTTTGAGGATTATGCAGTGGTTCAGCATGCCTTCGGAGGAATAAGAGTCGCTGTGGCAGCTCTTATCTTAAACACAATAATCAAAATGTGGAGAACATCTGTAAAGGATTGGCTGGGAATTATTATATTTTCCGGATCTTTTTTAGCAGTGGCTTTTTTTAATATTTCTCCTATTCCTGTAGTTGTGATTTCTGCGCTTCTGGGAATATCCGGGATGCGTGTGAGGACTGATGTAAAATGATATATATAAGATTATTCGTGGAATTTTTTAAGGCAGGTTTATTTGCAATAGGCGGCGGTCTTGCGACTATCCCCTTTCTCCAGGATATATCAGAAAAAACGGGATGGTTTAGTCTGCGAGAATTAGTGGATATGATAGCAATTTCAGAATCTACTCCCGGCCCTATCGGCATTAATATGGCTACATATGCAGGTTATAAAACTGCTAAATTCGCAGGAGCAATAATTGCTGTAGTTGGAGAAGTGACTCCTTCAATTATTATAATAGTTTTAATCGCATATTATTACATGCGGTTTAGTGAACAACCGTTGGTGAAGGCAGGCTTTTACGGAGTAAGACCTGCTGTAACAGGTCTTATAGCAGCGGCAGGGTTTGAGGTTGCAAAAATTGCGCTGTTTAATATTGAAGCTTACTTAAAGACGCATAATCTTTTTGCGCTTTTTAACTTAAAATCCATCGCACTTTTTGCAATCATTGTGTTTTTAATGAATAAATACAAGAAACATCCCATATACTTTTTAGTAGGAGCGGCTATAATAGGAATTGTATTCAAATTCTAGTAAAATAAACATAAAATTGGTGTATTGAACAATAAAATCTGTCTTTCGCGGCATCCGTTGGTGCATCTATCATCCTAAGTATCCGCTGCATATATGCCATCCTGAATATTCGCTAACATTTCTATTTCCTAAATGTCAGCGAAAGATCTGTGTTTAGGCAAAGAACAATGTAAAAAAAAGAGGGGGTAAAGACGCCCCTCTTTTTGCATTAGTTACTTCAGTTTATTTTGGATTAGAGTATTTAGCTTATTCTATACTATCATTTCAGCTTCCATATCGTCTGCATATTCATTTATGTCCTCTTTGACTCGCTGAATGTATATAATTCCCGTAATCGCAGCAATAAAATCCGATGCAGGATATGCAAACCAGGCACCAGTCACGCCCCAGTGTCTTACAAATATGAGCATAACCGGTATAAAAATAACGAGCTGTCTATATATCGAAAGGAGAAAACTTGTGCCTGCATCCCCCATGGCCTGATACGCGTAAATTGCTACATAATACAGGCCCACAGTTGGGAAAATACTTATCATAATTCTATATGCCCGGGCACATTCTTTTACCAATGCTTCATCCTTTACAAAACTTGCTATCATGGGTTCTGCATACAGCATCATTATCCCCCACAGGAATATAGATGAAAGGGCAACTACCTTAATAGTTTTCTTTATAGTTTCCCTTAAGCGGTCAAAATCTCCGGCACCATAGTTAAAAGCTACTATAGGCTGCATGGCCGAGGTTATCCCAATAATGTTTATATACATAAACATGGATACCTTCATAATCGTGCCTGATATAATTATTGCCCTATCACCGCCGTGGGCAAAAAGCACATTATTAAGTATAACTGCTACGACAGCATCTGATATCTCTATGACAAATGTTGTAAAACCTATTGCTATTATAGATTTTAGTATTTCTATATCAAATTTAAAACTGTCCATTAGGTTAATAGATTTTGAAACTTTGTAGAAATTGTAAAGCGCAAAACTGCACGATGCAATTTGAGATATTACCGTTGCTATTGCCGCACCTTTTACGCCCATGTTGCAGCCGATAACAAAGATTGCATCAATTATTATGTTTGCCACTGTGCCCAGCGATGTAGCATATAATGTAACTTTCGGATTTCCCAGGGAATTTATGATATAACAAGTAACAAAGGTCAATCCTTGAAAAATCCCGCCGGCCAGCACCACTGCGGCATAAGTTTTTGCCATAGGCAAAGTAACGTTGCTTGCTCCAATTTTTATTAAAATCTTGTCCAAAAAGAAATATATAGAAAGCGGCATCACGGTCATTACAATTGTAGTAAGCACTATAGCAGTTGTAATTGTAATTTTAAGATTTTCGTAATCCTTTTCTCCAAAATATTTCGCAACTTTCGTGCATGCGCCTACAGCTATTAAAAGCCCTGTAGCCGATAAAAGCCTTTGAATAGGAAAAGCCACGGTTAATGCTCCAATAGCATTCGGGCCTACATATCTGCCGACATAAAATGTGTCCACCATACCATAAAGCTCAGAGACAAGCAAGGAGATTATCGCCGGCAGAGCAAATCGAAGCAATACCTTTTCTACTTTACCTTCAGCAAAAGCTTTAGTGTTTATCCCATACTAACACGCTCCTAAATTCGTCTTTTATATAACACATTTATTACAGTACCTATTGTATATTATCAGGTATGCAGTTTTCATTCACTTCTTCAGCATGATTTGAGGTACTCTTTTAAGGTGTTTGCAAAAAACGCTTTTTTCGGGAAAAAGAAAAAACACCTTTGTGTAAGGTGTTTTAATAATCAAGTTGCGTAAAACATCAGGAGAATCGCTCCACAGCCGCGGATTTTTAATTTAAAGTGCTGGACAGGCTTCTTTTTCCTAAAATCTGTTGTTATCTTAGGAATTGACGCAAGTTTCAGGAGTTCAACTTCATTATCAGTAAGATACAGTGGCTCTCCCAGAGCCTTCCAGAGATTGTAGGCGCTGTTTGTATTTTCACTTGCTTCGTACATTACTACCCGGTAATCGCGCCATAAGTTTACTATGTTTAGTGATAGGTTCCTTTCAGTGTTCTCTTTTCCTGTAGTATATAAAAGCAATTGGAAATCTTCCCCTTTAGATGTGACAATATATCCTTCTCCCTTTTCTATTACCGTATCTCCTAACTTACTTAAAAAGTAAAAGGCGTGATATGCGGGCTTTTTAATGCCTTCCCAGTTTAAAAGCCCCTTATCGCCAAAAAATACGGCATTTTCCGGATTTTCTTCCCTTGCGATATCGTCTATTGCCTTTAATACATAGGGGTCGTCGCCATTTACCGCTTTATCTATAACAAGTGGTACCATAGATGCCATATCATAGACTGAATTTATATCACGGTCTTTTATATCTTCTTCCTTTGCGGTAAAGCCCCATTCGTCACTTAAGATGCCATAAAATATCTTTTTGAAATCCTCTGGAGCATCCTTTTCAATACTATATCTCCATTTGCTAAGTTCGTAGGTCCCATATTCTTCTTGAAAATAATTTAAAAAATTTGTAATAATTTCTTTATAACGGGCCGGTGTAAATTCTTTGAAACCAAAAATAATATCCGGACGTAAATTAACAGAAAGAATCAAGTCTATAATTTTTTTTGCGTATCTAAAGTTTATATTTCCTTCAGGATATATCCCAATCTCTCTTGAGAACAAATCTCTTAAAATTCCGTAGTCAAAATCGATTTCTTTTTGGATTGTAATGAGAAATTCTTGAATTTCTTTTTCTAGGATAGCAGAGGCTTTAGGAAGAATTATTGCATCTTTGTAAGTATGGAAAAATTCTCCCTCGTTTTTGTAAACATCTACATTAATTTTTGAAATTTTTTCTTCATAATTGTACCTTTCATAATTTTCCAGGTAAGATGAAATATACTTTAAGGCTTCGCCAAGATCGTAGGAAGTTATTTGCTTTGCCTTATTAAATTTTTCTTCATCCATTTTGTATTTTTTGCGGTATTGAAGAGGGGTCATTTTGTAATGGCGCTTAAAGTGTTTGTTATAATACCTGGTATGGGAAAAACCTACTTCTTCAGATATTTCAGAGATACTCATATCTGTATCAAGCAGCAACTTTACAGATTCTTCAGCCCTTGTCAGGTTTACAAAATCCTGAAAGCTTATTCCCAGTGCATATTTAATTTCGTTGGAAAGATACTGAGCGCTTAAAAACTCCTTTTTTGCTATATCTTGCAATGAAATTTTATTGTTATAGTTGTTGAATATATATTTTGCTATCCTGTGGTAGCGCTGAAGCTGTTCGGCGTTGTCTTTTAAATCTCTATTTTCATATATTAAATAATGAAATTCATTTATCAAAAGATACAAAAGCTCAACAAGAGTTTCCCGAATGTAAACATCGTAATCCTCGCCCTTTTGCACCGCTTCACAAAGTATTGTTGAAAGATACTTCTTAAAAATCTCATAATTATCCCCTACCTGAGGCTCTCCTTCAAAAGCACAGTCTGTATAAAAGTATATATTTCTGATATCTTCATAATACTTTTGAAAGAAATTAGGATCTATATGCAGCATAAGCACAAGATTTGGCTCATTTGAAGATAAACTGTGAGCCTCATCTAAGTTTATTATTTCCACTTCATTTTCAATAAGTCTGTAAGTGTCGGATTCCACCGTAGCCTCTATGGAGCCCTTTAATATCATCAGAATTTCTATAGCTTCATGCCAATGTATGGGATATTCTCTGATATCTAAAAGCTCAATGTTGATGGGTATGTTTTCCATATATTTTATATGTTCTCTTCGCATATGATATGCTCCTTGCAAATCTTAGTTTGCCCTGATACCTTTATTATATCATAAAAGGCGAGATGTGAGCGGTCAGTCGATGAGCGCCCCTACTATATAATTGATGATAGATTTTTTTGATAATTCGTGCTAGTATTATAGTAACTAATATATATTACTTACTATACACCTGTTAGTTATGACAAAATTTGAGTCAATTGCTTATGCTGCATTTGAAGATTATGTATCACAACTAAAAGTTGTTTTACAATTTGTCGTTAAAAAGCAAGGGAGGGAAAGGAGAATTGTTAAGTAAGATATTTGATTCTACCACTTTGGGTTTTATGGCGGCTGCAATCACATTATTTATTATTGTACTGATTAAAGATGCATCATTGGCCGTATCTGCTTCAAAAGACGGTTTAACCCTTTTTGTAAGATATGCAGTGCTTATAATTTCCTCTATGCTCATTGCCGCCTATATTCAGGCGCTAATTCCTAAAGACCTGATAACTTCATATCTTGGCGGCGCTTCCGGTTTTAAAGGTATATTTTTAGGAAGCCTTATAGGCGGTCTGACTCCCGGCTCTCCATATGCCGCACTGCCGTTTTTTGCCGGCATCATGCGTATGGGAGCAAGTGTGCCTGCTACTGTGGCCATGGTATGTGCATGGGGTCTGTGGTCCATTGGCCGTATTCCTTTAGAAGCCGCTGTCATGGGCGCAAAGTTTACTATGATTCAGGTAATAAGCAGTTTTATTCTTCCGATTCTCGCCGGACTAGTGGCATGGTTCCTGGAGACTATACCGTGGTTTATGACTTGACCAAGTATGACTTGACCAAGTACATCTGTTCATCTGTTGCATGCAGAGCACAGAGAGGAGAGAGGCAACAGAACACAGAGGGACGGTTCTTTTGTGTTGTCAGACAACACAAAAGAACCGTCCCTCTGTGTTCTGTGGTTGGCGCCGATGTAGCTAAAGATTTTTGCTACTACTGTGTTCTTCTCTGTGCTCTTTGATTTTATTCTGTTTTTAATTTTTTCTTATGTTACTACTCTTAAAATCGAGTTTTTAATTACTGCACTGCAGTTTGTTTTAAAATTTCATTAATTACTTTTTCAACTGTGGCTTCTCCAATCAGCACATCATCGACCATAACGCATGGGCTTTGTGTGCAATTTTCGAAACAGAATGTTGCAGCAAGTTCTACTTTATCCTTAAAATCCTCTTGGCTCAACTTATCCTTTAAGGTCGAAAACAGGTCATAGGCACCTGACAGATAGCAGCATGTGCCCACACACACTTTTACAACTCTTTTTTTAGCAGTATTTAATTGTTCTTCAAAAAAGCATATACTTTCATTGATTCTCTTTCGATTTGTATATGTCGTGTGGAGCATTGCATGAGCTTTAGCACTTCCCGGCTCACCGAGATTGTCTTTATATAGGTCTTTTATTACCGGGTTTTCCAGGGGAGATTTAAGCTGCATAAGTTTTTCATGTCCAAAGAGACCTTGTTTTCGGCTTTTTCTTATATCATTGCTGTTCGGCTGAGGTTGACCGCCGCCTCCTATACATCCGCCAGAACATGCCATTACTTCTATCAAGTCATAATATTTATTCCCGGCTCTTAAGTCTTCAAGAAGTTTTTTTGCATTACCTAATCCCGAAACTGTTGCAACTTTAATTTTTCTTGCATTATAATCTATTTCAGCTGTTTTTATGTTTGGGTTATCCTTATCTGTTTTAAAATCAGGTTCTTTTCCGATTACCCTCATTACGGCAGTTGCCACACCTTTGCTGCCGCCAAAGATAATTCCGCCTCCCGTAGCAAAGCCAAGAGGCATATCAAATGGCATCTCTTCCACCTCATCGAAGACTACTCCGGCTTCCCTTATTATTCTTGCAAGCTCCTGTGTGGTAAGCACTGCATCAACATCTGGAACGCCATTCTTGAAAAATTCTTCCCGTTTAGCTTCAGACTTTTTCGCCGTGCATGGCATTATAGAAACTACGAATATATTTTCAGAGTCTGTGCCTATGGCTTTGGCATAAATGCCCTTCATTAGTGAGCCAAACATTTGTTGAGGAGATCTGCAGGTAGAAATGTTGTCCTTATACTGCGGATAGTGCAGCTCCACATATTTTACCCACGCAGGACAGCATGATGTAAATTGAGGCAAACGTTGGTTTTTAGAAATCCTTTCTAAGAATTCACAGGATTCTTCTATTGCAGTAACATCTGCTGCAAAACAAGTATCAAAAACCTTATCAAATCCTATTTTTTTCAAAGCACCTACAACTTTGCCGGTTGCAGGGGTACCAGGTTTTAAGCCGAATTCTTCTCCAAGGGAAACTCTTACAGCCGGAGCAATCTGAGCTACTACTGTTTTTTGTGGGTCGTGAAGAGCAGACCACACCTTTTCCATATGTGATGCTATTGTCAGCGCTCCTGTCGGACAAACTGCCGCACATTGGCCGCAATCCACGCAATTGACTTCGGAAATATTCTTGTTAAAAGGCGGCACAACCTTGGCATTGCTGCCTCTATATGCAAAACCCAGCACACCTACGCCCTGTACTTCTTCGCACATTCTAACACAATCTCCGCATAAGATGCACTTGTTTGGATCTCTTACTATAGCAGGGCTTGAATCGTCTATAGGCAGCCTACCGTTTTTCTGTCCAAATCGTATTTCCCCAATTCCTAAGATGTTTGCCAATTCCTGCAGGCGGCAGTTGCCGCTCTTTACACAGGTTGTGCACTCTCTATCGTGGTTTGCCAGCAAAAGTTCTAAAGTAACCCTTCTCTGACGTATTAGCCTTTCTGTATGAGTCCTGATAGACATTCCGGGGCGAGGCGGGGTTGAGCATGCTGCCATTATTCTGCCGTTATCGTCTTCTACCAGACACATCCTGCATGCACCATATACCGAAAGCTCTGAATGATAGCAGAAAGTTGGAAGCTCAATACCGGCTTTTCGTATTACTTCCAAGAGATTGGCTTCATCAGTAAACGACACTTGTTTTCCGTTTATTTTCATAGTCTTTTCCATGGCTTATTCCTCCCTTATGGCATCAAAGGGGCATGCATCTACACATGCAAGACACCGCAAGCATCGTGTAATGTCAATTTTATGAGGTTCCCTCGTTTTGCCTTCAATAGCTGATGCAGGACATATTTTCCTGCATTTTCCGCAGCCGCGACATTTATCCGGGTCAATAGCAAGTTGGCCAAGGCCTTTACATACCTTTGAGGGGCATCTTTTTTCAACTACATGTGCCATATATTCATCTTTAAAATATTTCATCGTTGTCAATACCGGGTTAGGCGCAGTCTTCCCAAGGCCACACAAGGAACCGATTTTTACTACTTCGGCAAGCTCCTCTAAAAGTTGTAAGTCTTTTATATTCGCATTACCTGACACTATCTTTTCTAAAATCTCCAGCATTCTTTTTGTTCCTTCTCGGCATGGCACACATTTGCCGCAGGATTCTCTTTGGGTAAAATCCATAAAAAACCGGGCCACTTCTACCATACAGCTATCCTCATCTAAAACTACCAAACCGCCTGAACCCACCATAGCACCGGCAGCTTCCAGAGAATCAAAGTCCATAGAAATATCAAGGTGCTCTTCGGTCAAACATCCGCCTGATGGCCCTCCAATCTGAACCGCCTTAAACTTCTTGCCGTTCCTTATGCCTGCACCTATATCAAATATTATTTGGCGAAGTGTAATACCCATAGGCACTTCAATTAAGCCCGTGTTGTTTATATTGCCTGTCAATGCAAATATTTTCGTTCCGGGGCTTCCGGGAGTACCTATAGTCAGATACCAATCAGCTCCGTTAGATATTATAAGAGGTACATTTGCAAAGGTTTCTACATTGTTTAAAACCGTAGGTTTCCCAAAAAGGCCCTTTTCAACAGTGCGAGGCGGTCTGGGGCGAGGCATTCCCCTAAAGCCTTCAATAGACTGAGTAAGTGCCGAACCCTCACCACATACAAACGCGCCTGCTCCCTTGTTGATATGAATATCAAAATCAAAATTGCTGCCTAATATGTTTTCCCCGAGAAATCCCCATTCATGTGCTTGCTGTATGGCCACCTGCAGTCTTTTAACCGCCAGAGGATATTCACCTCTTACATATATGTAGCCTTCCCTGGCTCCAGATGCATATCCTGCTATTATCATGCCTTCCAGCATCCGATGAGGATCACCTTCCATTACGCTGCGATCCATAAAGGCTCCTGGATCTCCCTCATCTCCATTGCACACCACATACTTTATATCCGCATCCTGCATAAGAACCTGTTTCCACTTTTTCCCTGTCGGAAACCCTGCTCCACCGCGCCCTCTAAGTCCGGATTTTAAAATCTCATCGCAGACCTCTTCAGGTGTCATTTCCGTTAACACCTTTGCCAGTGCTTTATAACCGCCACATACAATATAATCTCTTATGTCTTCGGCATCAATTTTGCCGCAGTTTTTCAGCACAAGCCGCGTTTGGCGGCGATAAAAAGGAATTTCATTTTCTTTTAGAAACTCTTTTTTCTCGGCAGAGTCTTTAAACAAAAGCCGCTTAACAGGCTGCTTTCTCAAGACTGTGCTTTCAACAATCTCCTCAACATCCTCGGCCTTTACCTTTACATATAAATAGCCTTTAGGTTCAATTCTAACGAGAGGGCCCATTTCACAAAATCCATGGCAGCCGCTAGAAGATATGCCGACTCCTTCTTTTCCTTCTTGAATTAGCTTTAGATCAGTATAAAGCCCCTTTTTGTGTAAAACTTCTTTGAACTTCTCGTAGACCTCTAGTGAACCGTTAGCAATACATCCGGTCCCTCCGCATACAAGAATACGCATGTGGTAGCCTTGCACCATTTTGCTCAACTCATCATATTTCTCTTGCAACTCATTAACTGTCCTGATCATTGCAGCTTGCCTCCTTTATATCATTAATCAGCTGCCTTACCTTCTCAGGTGTCATGTTTCCATATACCTTGTCGTTTATAACAATCACAGGTGCTAGACCACATGCTCCCAAGCACGAAACAGTATCAAGCGTAAAGAGCATATCATCGGTCGTTTTTGTATCACCCTTTAAATTCAATATTTCTTTGGTGGTAGATAGGATTTTATCCGAATTTCGTACATGGCATGCCGTTCCATCACAAACCTTTATCAGATTTTTTCCTTTTGGCTCCAGTGAAAAGCTTTCATAAAAAGTAGCAACGCCAAATATTCTAGATGGCGCTATACCCATAGCAGTAGAAATGTAAACAAGAATTTCTTCCGGTAAATAGCGATAAATCTCCTGCACTTCCTGAAATATGCTTATGAGATTTGACGGCTTATAATCATATTTCTCAAGAATCTTGTTTACCTTTTCAAAGTTTCTGCATGAAATATCATTTACCAAATTTAAGACCTCCTTTGTCACGGCATTTTGAAGTCAAATTCATGTATGCTTGTTAATATTTTCACAAATAGGGGCAAAAATAAAAGTTTAAAGTATTATTCACTCATGCCTTGTACCTTTGTTGGATATTATATTTGATTGTTAAAAATTTGTCAATACGCACTGCTATCGGGTTTCAGTAAATTAACCATCCCCTCATCTTATAGAAATATAAGTATTATTTAGATAAGGGGTGGTTAATTTATACTAGGCCGGCCAAGCTTTTAAATTATGCAAGCAGACACTTGTCTTGGTTTTGTCACAGCAGTAATTCCTTTTTTATTATATCTTATTTACCCGTCCGCCGTGAACTACCCTTCCGGTGACTGTTCCTGACTTTCCAGAATCTTCATCGCCTATGTTCAATGCCCAAAATACAGGAAAACGCTCACTTATTTCGGCTTTTATTATCTCTGGAGCAGCAAAGGCTATAATTTGGAAGTTTAATTTGTCGGCAATCTCAAAGATGGGATCTAAGACATGATTCCCTGATGCACTACCAAAGGGATTGTCCAGTATGAGCACTGTCCAGGGATTGTTATTCCCAAAATGGCGTTTTTTGTAATTCATCAGCATCATTATCACAAATGTGCTAATTGATAAGGTTTGCCCTCCGCTGCCTTCGGGTTGATCGCCTTCCCCCTTGTTTATAGCTTCCCATGTGGTGTAGTAGTAGTCATGGGGTTTGGCATATCGGAATTCATTTTTCTCAGTCATTTTGTAGACCATAAGCGTAGGGTATCTGCCTCGAACAGCGCGAGAAAATATAGCCTGATCACCCATCATCTTTTCGATCATTTCATCTTCTATATCGTCTGTATCTTCATATTCTTTCACAACCTCGGCTATTGATTCAACGAAATAATCTCTTAAGGTGTAAAAGACATCTCCTTCATTTTTAGGGAGCTCTTCCTCTTCCTTAAGTTTCAGCAAAGGAAAGACATAGCCGTTTTCATTGACATAGTTCATGCCTGCCACCATTTCCTTTAAAGATTCCACCATTGCCAAGGCATGTCTTGAGGCCCGTTCTGCCCAAGTGTTCCGAATTTCTTCAGCCTTAGATTTGTCTGAAGATATGCTGTTTATTTCCTTTTGAAAGTGGTCTTTCATGGTGTAAAAAGAAACTAAGTTGCTGTCATACATTTCAATTTGTGTATCTTGAAGGCTGCTGAGTATTAAATTCTTAAGTAGATCGTCCTTTATCTCCTTCTTTACTATATCTATAAACTCTTGAAGGTTTTGGCCTGCCTGCTGATGATTTTGCAGCAACTGGTCTTTTGATCTTTTGAATTTATCCTCCCACAAGTCCAATTCCTGTCGGGAATTTTCGCGAATTTTTATCATTAACTCTTCACTAATTTTGCCTTTTTTAAAGTCCAGCTCACTATATACCTTTATGTCGGAAATAACATCTTTAATATTATTTCTGTCTTGTTCTCTTGCAGCTATTATATCTTCGGTCTCGGCGAGAAAGCTCTTATTATCTTTTAAGCCTTTGTCTATAAGATATTCTTTTTCATCAAGATTGGCATCTGCCCATATTTGGGTAGGTTTGTCATATTCCTCTTTTATTTGTCTTTGAATTTTTGCTAATTGTTTCTGAGCCTCTTCTATTTTGGTTTCAACCTTTACAAGCATCTTCGACAATCGAATAAGTGTTTCGCCGGCTTTCTCAAGTTCACCTTCTATAAAATCCCTCTTTAAAGACAGAGTGTCCGCTGTGCCCTCAATGGGTTCATATTCCTGCCAGTTTTTATCAATTTGTTCCAGATCATTTTCTACATCGGCCAGCTTTTGTTGAACAAGTTCGATATCTTTGTTAATTAAGCTAATATCATTATTTCGAATCTCCATGTCTTTTGAAAGACTCTCCCACCTGGAAATATCCAATGTAAAATCTTCGTCAATTAGTAAATACACAGGTTCTGAAGTACTTTCCACAATTTTAGTTTTAAATCCGGATTCCACAAACTTTGCATCATTGATAATAGCTTTTATTTCTTTTAATTGAGTTTCAACTTGTATTTTCCATGTTACATGATTTTGAACATCTTTATCTTTCAGCCTTCGATACTCGTCAATCTGTTCCTCTAAACGTTCACATCGAAGATTTATGGCTTTTAGTTTTTCTTCTACTTCAATAATTTCCTTTTCCCTGACCCTTATCTGCTGCAAGCGCTCTATGAATTCGGAGAGAATATCAATTTTTTTTGCGGTATCTTGATTTTGTTTCTTGCAGTTATCTAATCTGCAGCCGATTTTTTTCAGGTCTTCCTGCAGTGTGCTGATAGTTTCTTTAAGTTTGATATCATCAAATTTTAGTTTTTCAAGTTCTTCTTCCTTCTCCTTAAGCTTTATATATAGTGCTTCTGAGCTTTCCTTGTCTTGCTGAAACTTTATATCTTTGGCCAAATCCTGTAGTTTATGGATATTTTGGCTTACGACCTGTAATGCATCTTTTAATTTTCCGTCTCGGTCTAATATATTATTTTTCCACTTAATATATGCTGATGGATTTAAAACCAGTTCCAATTCATCGCCGGCAATGATTTCAAAAGCGTATTTACCTTTGCCTTGCATTGCTGAACGGATATATATTGGAACAGATGAACGTAAAAATATATTTTCTTTGAGATTTTCCTTTAAAAGCTCCCAATCCTGTAAATTTGCTATTACAATCCCATGGATAATTGAGGGGAAGTCCTCAATAAGGCGGTGTTTATCATCATCTCCAAGGGAGCTTAAAAACTCCGTACCCAATTGGGCATTGATTCCCAAGCCTTTGATTCTATTTTTTATCGAGAGAATATCATTGTTCGGCACCCAATAATCTTCTTGGTTTAAACTTTTATCGATATTGTTTTCCCATAGACTCTGCTTAAGTTGGTCAAGCTTTATTTCTTTTTCCTGAATTAGTTTTTCTAAATCATATAACCTGTCTTTTAACCAACTGTCTCGGTATGTTTCATTAAGTGCATCCAAATTCAGCTCATTTGCAATCCTAAGTTTTAAGGAATCTTCTTGGCCTTTTAGCTTGGTAATTTCCGTCTCTATTTTGTCAATTTCAGATTCCATATATTTCATGTCTTTTTCTTTGCCGTTTTGATGAATTCGACAATCATATATCTTTTGGTTAATATTATCCATGTCTTTTTCTAATTTTTCTATTTCAGTCTTTTCAGCCTTGTCTTGCCCTTTTAGCTCCTCTATCAGCATCTCCGGTAAAATCATTCTCACTGGATCAAATATCCGAGAAAGTTCCTCTCGTTTATTTTCCAGAGCATTTCTGTCGTTTTGGAATTGAATTATTTTAAGTTTTTCATCATTAGCCGCTGTGTCCTCTCTCTTTTTATCTCTTGCAAGTTCATTTATTTTGCCGTTCAAATAAGCCTCATAAGATAAATGATCCCTGCTTATTTTAGACCAGCGGTTTATGGTATTTTCCCATTTACTTCGGATATTAATTTCTAGGGTTTGTATCTTTTCTTCGGTATCTTTGAGATTTAAATCTTTTACGAGCTGCTCTCTTTTATTTATATGGGATTGTTTTTCATCTTCCAATTTGCTCATTTTTAGCAGCAGCTCGCTGATTCCGTAGCGCTTTATGTCAATTTTGAGTTCTTCAATTTTATCTTTTATCTCATTAATCGAGGTATCCAGTGCCAGTTTCTGGCTGGTTAATTGTTCAACTCTCCGGTATTCTCGAGCATATTCCAGGTTATCTTTTTCATATTCTAACTCCCTTATCTGAGCCTGGGTTTTATCCCTTTCATCTTTCCATTTTAAAATATCGTTTTCAATAGTAGTCAGTCGATTGTTAAGTCCGGCATACAGGTTATTTCCTTCTTGAATGGAATTGTTTAAAATCCTTTGTCGCCGCAACCCTATTTCTGTCAGTTGTATCAATGGTTCTATATAGTTTAACAGTTTTCTGTAATCTTGCTCCCGTTCTATAAGTACAGGCAAATTTTTAGTGATACTTAAATTGCTTTTGAATATTCCTTTTAAATTGTCTTGGTCCCCTTCGGAAAAATTTCTCATATTCTCAGTTATGGCAGGGATTATAAATTTGTCAAATACCGTTTTATTGTCAGCGGCACGAGAAAAATAATTCCCCGAGCCCCCTTCCTGTCTATTGATTAGCTTTAATACTTCCCACTCGGAACGATGTATTCCTTGACTTTTAAGATAATTATAGTAATCCGAATCTAATCTCCTAACGGAGCTTTTGGAGTATTTTATAAAATATCTTTGATACTTGTTTATAAATTGTTCAAACTCATTATATTCAGTAACTTTACCGGTTCTTGAATCATAAGCGGGAATGTTATCCAAGGTAAAGATGTCATTTTTATCATGTTCGTATGTATATAAAAAATAGTTGAGACCTGCCCGTTCTTCGGTCTCATCATCATCGTTCAAATTTTGTCTTACGGCAGTGACACATATACCGGTAATCAGCCAT
This sequence comes from Tepidanaerobacter syntrophicus, assembly GCF_001485475.2. NCBI lineage: Bacteria > Bacillati > Bacillota > Clostridia > Thermosediminibacterales > Tepidanaerobacteraceae > Tepidanaerobacter > Tepidanaerobacter syntrophicus. The sequence continues at coordinate 296,610 of NZ_DF977002.1, forward strand.
TTTTCCGGTATGGTATCCAGTTTCCACTCTATCATTACATGGAAGGTGTAGGGGCGGAACCGGTTTTTTTGATCGTAAAACATGCCGGTAATCTTGTTGCCTCCCTGTTTGCCCCATCGAGTCTCAGGCAAAACGATTTGAGATAGAAGTTGCATAAATACGCCCTTTCCTCCCTGATTTTTTAGAGTGAATAGAGTGTGATCCGGCTCACCGTCTCTTGTTAAATCATATACTGAATTCTCATGATATTTTCTAAAGCCATCATATTTACAGCCCGTTATCCTGATTCCGGTTATTCTCGGCATCAGCAATTCCCTCCTCGGTTCTTTGAATCAAGTCCATTATCTCTTTATATCGATCCCGTTGATGGTATAAATAATTTAGTCTCTCATACAACTCAATTTTAGGTATTATCTTTAATTCATTGACATTGTTAATGATGAGTTTCTGATCGGCTAACGGACGCATGGCTTCATATATGAAACCAAGACGAGTGTTTTTATTCCTCTGCACATCCACATCACCGGTTTTTGATTCCTTGTACATGGAAAAATCATTATTCCAAATATCGTAAATCTCCTCAACGGCGATTCCCCATTCCTCGGCAAAACCATCTTCTTCATCCAACCGGGTTTTCCAGGAGTCAAGCACCTTTGTCACCTGTTCCTCCAGTTTATAATAAGTCACTCCTTCCTCTTCCCACCTCACCCGTATATCATTTTCCTTATCTATTTCCGCAAGGTAAATACAAATAATTATATTGGCAAGATAGAAGTATTTTTTTCTGTCGAGTTTGTATTTGCTTTTCATATGTGTATATGAAGTGGCAAAAATCGAGTCACGGGCTTGGCTTACAATATGCAAGTTCTCCCTGGTGTCTAAAATCCTTAACCCGGCTCCTTGGGCCATAGCTTTTACAACTTCCCTTATTTCAGGTTCCTCCATATAGGAATATACTCGGGCATCAGTCAGTGGCAATATTTTATTTTCAAGCAATGAAAAAAACACCTCAGAACCTTTTTGTAAATGCTCATGAGTAATCAAGGCAAGCTCTCCTCCCTAACTTTATTATTCTAAGTTTGATTTACTAGGCAAAAGTTTAATCTTATAGGGTGAAACATAAAGTTCTTCCCATCTCAGAGGTTCTTTATCCTCTTCATTGACGCTTGATATCCTCCGGCCTATTAGCTTTTTATATTTCGGATTTTTATCACATAATCGCCGAAACAGCTCCAGCCTGTCATCATTTGTTTCTTGTTCTTCAAGCTTTAGTTCTACTTCCGTCACTACAAACATCATAAAAAGCTCAATATTTTTCTTTTGCATAAGCCATTTTTGTTTTTTAAAACTGTCTATATCCTGTAACTCTGTTATGGAAAATTCATTATTTTTCATAAGTTCATCGAATATGTCTTCCCACAGCTCTACAATTATATCCCAATCTGCGGATTTTGGCTGCCAGGTTTCTTCTTCGTCAAAATCCTCATATATCTCTTCATTGGTCTCTGTTTTTTTGATTTTTTGCTCTTCCCAGGCCCATTCTAATGGATATATGAAATCCACCTCGGGAGAAAACAGCGGATTCAAAAGACTTTCTAATACATCAAAATTGGCCAGCCCTTTTTTATCAATTACATTTTGCCAGATATCTTTTTTAAAAGTTAAATCGGAAGTCTTCCAGAAACTATCCGGATACTTAACCCGGATTTCTACTTCAAATGCCATATTTTCCACTACAAGTTTTGCAAGTACATCGTGAAGCGCTCTGGCTACTTCCAGGCTTTCAAATACCTGCTCTGCCTCTGCTCTGGCCTCAGCAGGAAAAGAATTAAGCCGATTCTTCCATGAAAACATATCTTCAAATACCTTCTTCTCGTCTTCAAACTGCCTCTTTATTTCATCTTCACTCTTTCGTCGGCTGTTTTTACTATCCATAAATATTATTTGAGGATTTCTAAGCACATCCTGCCGGTAATCCTTTTCCCGCCGTATAAGAGTTCTTACCCTGGCAATTAAATTACTGACACTGTTTTGAGCTTTATTAAAATTCCCGGATTTTATTAATTGCAGAGTATAGAACTGCTCAATGTCAAACCCAAATTCCTCCAATATTTCCCTGGTTATAAATATAATTTCCTGGGCTTCTTCAGTCAGCATATATACGGTGGAACCGCCCTTTTCCCATTGACTATGCTCCCTGTCGGGTTTTAGGTAGCGAAATTTATATAGCTCATGGGTCCTCGTTTCTTCATCAAAAATATAACAGGAAAAAGGATCCTGCCTATTCGGATCCTTATACCATAAAACTCCGTCTACCAGCCGTTCTGCCACCTCTTTTGAGGCCGCAAAATCCATCTCTCTTAATATTTCTTCGGTCATATAGATTAGATCCTGTCTGGTTCTGTTTGGATTCTCTGTTATTTCCCGGCGAAAGATTTTCAAAAGGAGAAGTAGGCAAATCTCATGAGCATAATCGTTTAAATCTCCTACATCCATACCGGTTCCAAGCATCCTAATGGCTTGGGTCTTTTTTAATCGATCTTTTAATCCCTTTTCTACCCTATCCATCTTTACTCACCTTAAAATTAATGTATTAGCTAATTGCAGATAATTCAATGTTCTGTGTTGCATAGGCATGATGGCCTGCTGCTGTTTAGCGTCTTGTCTCGTGTCCGTCAGCTTGTATCCTACAATTTGTCCCTTTCAGGAACGGTCTTTGACCTTATCAAATATTCATAAGTAATAAACTCTTGTGGAATTCTCCGATTTGCATACCACAGTCTTTTTAGATGTTTCACCGTTTCATGATAATTATTTTCGGCAAACTCACTTATAACAAAATTTAAATTTTCGATATTCGTATTCTGAGCTTTTTTAATTGGATAAGATTTTCCAAAATCTAACAAATTTTTATATGCATCTAGTTGAAGTGAAATATTTACGGAAGGATATGTTTCCCTTAGGGATTTGTAAATCATATAACCTTCCGGGTCAATATCCCCAAAATAAAAGACCTTTAAGCCGCCGATATCGGCAATCTCATGGATGAAAGCAAAGCTGCTTATTATATCCTTGCCTTGACCGTAAATTATGGCGTCGGGAATAATGCCAAATAGGTCATATCCCTTTGCCGCAGCCCTTTTAAAAGTAAAGAATGTGGAATGATTTTCCAAAATAATTGCGGTTTTAATCTGCCTTACGCCCCTGTTCCAATATGCAAACATCTGGCCGTATTTTTTCATTTTAAGGTCTTCATAAGACAGCTTTAATCTTTTGATTACTCCGTTGTCCGGTTCTTCTTTTGGGTCTAAAAACTTCTCATTATCAAAAAGCTCTAAACACCTTTCCTCGCAACTTGCCCACTCTCGCCAGTCTCTGTTTTGCAAAAACTCATATATTCGTAAAATAAATTGCCATTCTCTGTCAGTTTGCAGCCTCGGATATTTAATATATGTACTAAGGTCCAATAAATCGGACAGTCTTAGGATGTCTTCACTCTTCCATCTTGGAGTAATCACATCTTCTGTAATGTACCATCGAAGTTTCAATGGCGGATATTTGCCATTGTATCCCACGGTTTTCATTGGTTTTATATATCCTTCTTGCAGGAGTGTTTCTAAAGCCTCGTATAGGCCATGGTAGCCGCCCTTTTTATGGTAAGCGGAGGATCCTCCTGATTTTTCCAACAAAAACTTTTCAAGATCATCTAAATAAAAACTTTTCCGATTTTTTTGTTTGTAGTCATTCAAAAAGACTTTTATAAGATTGTACATAATTTCCCTTCCCAAATTTCGTGGTTATAAAATGATTTTCTCATAATTTGGCAACAATCTTTTTTATCTATAATTGCATACTCCTTTGATTTACATATAACTTTATCACATACTTTTTTCACCACAGCATTTACCCAAGCCTCGCTTTCTTTTTCTTAAAGCTTTTCTTTTTAGGCATATCCGAATTATTTGCCGCTTTTTACAAAGCTCAAATATCACAGTCCCCTTAATGACAATTAAACAAAGAACTTATTAAATATATTATACCATGTAAACTATTTTTATATTATTATAAGGCCGGGTATAGAAAAAATCTTCCCTGGGACGGTTGCATTAATATCCTTCAAAAACATTATACTATACTAGAAAGCTAATATTCGGGTTTTGCTGCATTAAAAAATGGATAACCCTTCTATCTCATATTACAAGGACGGTTCTTTTGTGTTGTCTGACAACAGAGCACAGAGGCAGAGCACAGAGGGACGGTTCTTTTGTGTTGTCAGACAACACAAAAGAACCGTCCCTCTGTGCTCTGCGCTCCCTCTGTTATTATTCTTTTAATTATCTTGCTATAGTCCACTTGCAAGAAGTTTTTACCTTGGAGAAGGCACAGCTTGTTACCTTAAGGAATATCTATGCGGCACTCTTATTCAGCTTTATAAAATTGTAACAAAATCCTCACAGTTTTTTCAAAATTATGCTCTAAAATATTATTTAGAGATTATGTTCAAAGGAAGGTGAAAAAGATGTCAAGGAGTAAAACCAAAATTTTAGCAGCAATAATTCTTATCCTGGTAATCGGTCTTTGTCCAACAGCTTATGGTGCAAACGGTTTAATCATTTATACTCAATATCCCGGAATTTCAGCACAGCCCGGCAATAATATAACTTTTCCTCTTATAATAAAAGGTTCTGGCTTTATAGACATTGCTGTAACAAGTATTCCATCCGGCTGGACAGCTGGAATTTATGGGGAAGGTATGAGGGTTCACCGAGTATATACATCTTCAGATGTTAATGCAGAAGTAGATTTGCGTGTCCAAATTCCTTCAGAGGCAAAAAATGGCAGCTATAATTTAGTAGTTCAGGCTTCAGGTGCAGGCGGCACATCTACTTTAACCTTAAACATCAAAATCGATACCAATGCGGAGGGTGCTGACAAGATAGATGTGCAATACCCTTCTCTTTCAGGGCCGGATACTGCCACATTTAGTTTTAGAGGCACTCTTTACAATAACAGCGGCCGTCCGAGATTCTACACTCTTGGCGCTGATGCTCCCGAGGGCTGGCAGGTTTCTTTTAAACCGGCATACCAAAGCAATCAGATTACAAGCCTCAGTTTAGAGGCAGGCAAATCGCAGGATCTTGATATAGTTGTGCAGCCGCCAAAAGGAGTCAAGGCCGGAAAATATAAAATAACTGCGGCAGCAGTCTATGGAAGCGAAGTTGCAAAAGCAGATTTAGAAGTAGTAATTTCGGGTACTTATCGTCTCAAGCTTTCTACACCTTCTGACAGGCTAAACGCCGATCTTACAGCAGGTAAAGAAGGATCGGTAACTTTAGAACTGGAAAATCAAGGGAGTGCAGACCTGCATGGTATAAACCTTTCTGCAAGTACGCCTACAGGCTGGACTGTTGCATTTAAACCGGATTCCATAGAAACACTAAAAAGCGGAGAAAAGAAACAGGTTACTGCATCTATCACCCCTAGCGCCAAAGCCATTGCGGGAGATTACATGGTGACCATAACCGCTTCTACTGATGAAACATCTGATAGCATAGATATTAGGACGACTATTCATACTTCCACATTGTGGGGTTTTATAGGAGTTGTAATAATTTTTGCGGTAATAGCTTGGGTAGTTACAACCTTCAGGAAATACGGGCGGCGATAGCAATGGATACCCAAACAATAATTGAAATTCAAAATCTGGTAAAGCAGTACGGGTCTATCACAGCAGTTGACAATTTAAATCTTTCGATATGCAAGGGTGAAATTTTTGGCTTGCTGGGCCCAAATGGCGCAGGAAAAACTACTACGATATTAATGCTTATGGGGCTTTGTGAACCTACTTCCGGCAGTATCAGTGTAGCAGGTTTAAATCCGGCGCGAGAACCTATTCTGGTTAAAAAAATAGTTGGCTACATGCCTGACAGTATCGGCTTTTACGGGGATATGACCGGCAGGGAAAATCTTTATTATACCGCAAATTTAAACAGGATTCCAAAAGAGGAGCAGGAAAAGAGAATTGATTTTCTTATAAGCAAGGTTGGCCTCAAGGAGGCTGCTGACAGAAAAGTAAGGGAATATTCCAGAGGCATGCGGCAGCGTCTCGGCGTAGCCGATGTGCTTTTAAAGGATCCGGAAGTAGTATTTCTTGATGAGCCTACTTTAGGTCTTGATCCGGAGGGTACTGCAGAACTTTTGGAAATTATAAAAGAGCTTGGCAAAAAAGAAGGTAAAACCGTTTTAATATCTTCCCATCTCCTTCATCAGGTACAGGCTATTTGCGATAGAGTAGGAATTTTTGTAAAGGGCAAGCTTGTTGCGTCAGGCACTATTTCTGAGCTTGCTCAAAAAATAGGCGGCGAGCGGGCTGTGGAAATCAAGGCAACTCCTCTGGAAGATTTTCCCTATAATGCGATAAGCGCTATGCCGGGTGTAGATTCCGTCAGTGTTCAGGATGATATGATTATTATCGATGGTGCAGGAGAAGAACTTGCTCCTAAAATAGTAAAAGCACTTGTTGAGCGCGGCATGAATATTTATCATGTTAAAGTACGAGGCTCAGACCTTGACGACATCTATCGTCGGTATTTTCAGGAAGAAGGTGCAAAAAATGATAAGTAAATTGAAAAACATTTTTGGAATTAATACTTCCGAATCAACTTCCAAGGAAATCCTCGGCGGAATAGATGTAGTATTTTTCAAGGAGCTGGCCGATCAGCTTTCTAGCATAAGATATATTATTTTGTTTGCGCTGATTACTCTTACGGGTGTAGTTTCTTTTTATTCTGCAATATCTAATATAGGGACGCTGACTGAGGATTCGGGAACAAATTTTATTCTTATTCGCTTATTTACAACTTCAGGCACCTCACTGCCTTCTTTTACATGGTTTTTGTCACTGCTCGGCCCGCTCCTGGGACTTTCTATGGGTTTTGATGCCATAAACGCCGAACAGTCTAACGGAACACTCACAAGGCTGCTGGCACAGCCCATATACCGAGATGATGTTATCAACGGAAAGTTTTTTGCACGGCTTTTTATACTGACTTTAATGACCTTTGCTCTAGGTGGATTTGTGGCAGGTATGGGTATTGTGCTGACAGGAGTCGCGCCGGAAGGTGAGGAAGTTGTAAGGCTTATAATATATTTGCTATTAAGTGTAGTTTATATGGCTTTTTGGGTTGCGCTTTCAATGTTGTTTTCTGTTATTTTCCGGCAGACTGCAACTTCAGCTCTTTCTACTATTGCATTATGGCTGTTTTTTACCATATTTCTTCCTATATTTGCAGGCATGGTGGCAGATACTTTATTTCCTGTAACCGATAAAGCAGATGTGCTGACTCAGCTTTATAATATAAAATTGTCCCAAGGGATAAGCAGGCTTTCTCCTTCAACACTTTACAGCGAAGCTGCGGTTACTATTCTTTCTCCAAATGTCAGAACATTAGGACCCGTCCTCCTAGAGCAGGCATACGGCGCCGTACCCGGCTCATTGCCTCTCGGCCAGAGCCTGCTTTTGATATGGCCACATCTTACAGGCCTTATAGCGGGAACAATGATCATCTTCGGGATAACTTATACACTTTTCATGCGTCAGGAAATACGAGCTTAAAGTTAACTAAAACATCATCGAAGGCACAAATAGTAATGGCCATCCCTTCAAGCAGATAGGGATGGCCTATTATGCATTCTTAAGGCACTTTACTTTTTGAAAGTAAAGCATCTTGCCGAGATTTTATTGCTTCAATAATCAGCGTATTATTGGTTTAAGCCTTCTATTCTTTACTTCGGCTTATAATTATTAAGACATAGACACTTATAATTATAAGCATAATGAAGAAAATCAAATATATTACAAATTGTGGGTTATCTTGCAATCTTGTTTTTTCGGTAGGAGAGCTTTGAGCAGTTTTTTCTTTCGGCGCTTGTGATGGTTTTACGAAATAAGCAGTATAAATATCTCCGTCGCTGTCGATTACCGCAGCATCCCCTTTAAGTTTTAAATTAAACGTAAAGTCTTTAAGATACATTTCGGCTGCTGTCAAATTTTCTTCTTTTGGCGCCGTTATAACCATTAAATGTTTTTCACCATTAAAGGGGGAGGTGGTCAACTGGATGGATGCAAGATTTTTATTATAGCCTTCAATCAACGCCATCTTGGGGCTAGACTCAAATTTTTCAAACTTGCCGTCAAACTTTATATAGAGTTTATCATTTAAGTCTTTAATAGCAGCATTGTCTTTCGGTGTTCCTATCACTATTATATTGGCATCTGTCGCCGCAAGTTCTGCACCTTTGACTGCTGACAAATTTTTTACATCTTTTATATTATGTCCCATGAAAGCCACTATGTTCGAAGCCATCGTCAGATATTGTTTATCTATTTTATCCGGCAGTACAAGCAAAGTATCATCCAATGATCCGTTTTTTATAAAAATATCCGGATAATACTCAAGATATCTTCCTTCGGCTATTTCTCGGGGAAAGTTAAATGTTGTATCTTTGGATATTAGTGCCCATATTTCTCCGTATCTAAGATTTTTACAGTCAAATCCGTAGGGCTCAAGATAAAAGACTACTTTAAGTTCTAACAAATCGCTGTCTCTAAGCTCTTCGGGAATTTTTACTTTAATCTCGTCTTCCTCAGCTCCCTTTTCGCTTAGGAGCTTACTGGCCAGCGGAATATTGTTAAGGTAAACCGTTACAGATGATTTGTCAAAATCTAATGCGCCTGTATACCTTAAAGGAATATTTATAAAGGAATCCTCTTTTAGCCGGCAATTTTTAGGTAAATTTATCGAAAATGTTGCTTGCTGATAAAATATGCCTTTGATTGATAGTGTAAAATATTTCTAGGTTTTTTGCAGGAAAAATTCATTCGGACGTAGAAAAAAGACCTCACCATCCTTTCCACAGGATGAGTATAAACTCATAGAAAGGTGAGGTCTTTATGGAACTAATTCGACTTGTAATGGATAAATTCCTGCTTGTAGAAGAAAAAATATTTAAGCTTTTAGATGGGAGCTATACATACCCTGAATTTGAACAAGAGCTAAAGGAAGTACTAAGCGATCTAGGTAAAGATGTATGCCAAGATGTACTAAATGAACTAGATGAAAAGATATACAAGGACAAAGATAAGAGAAAGGACTGGAAGGTGGTACAAAAGGGCTGTAAAAGGACAATCGTAACACCCTTTGGAGACGTAAACTACGAGAGAAGGTACTACAAGAACAAAAGTACAGGCAAAAGAGCTTATCTTTTAGATAATGCGATAGGAATAGAAAAACATGAAAG